>NZ_JARWPM010000180.1 GCF_029869215.1 Nocardia carnea | reverse complement strand
TGGGTGGGTGGCTGTTTTTAACACCCCGGGGTTTTTTTCTCCCGCGTTACCGGCTTTTTGGTCCCGGGGGACAACCCCCGCGTTCCCGCGGCCGCCCCCGGGGGGGGCGGGGCCCGGTACGCGTTTCACCGGGCGGTTTCGTACAAGCGCCGCACAATGTCCTCGATATCGGGTTCCTCGATGGACAGGTCCCGGACCTCGGCCCGTTCCGACACCTCGGCCAGTAGCTGTGCGGCGGTCGTGGACTCGGCGTCGAAGGCGAGCCGCTGTCGTAACCCACCGGCCTCGTAGGAGATCAGGTCCGCACCGGCGAGTCCACGCAGCGGCGGCGCGGCCGTCACGAGGTCGACCACCAGCATCCGCTGCGCCCCCACCGTCGCACCCAGGCCCGATAGCGAACCGTCGTAGGCGAGCCGGCCGTGGTCGACCACCAGCACGCGATCACAGAGTCGTTCGATATCGCCCATATCGTGGGTGGTGAGCAGCAGCGTTGTCCCGCGTTCGCCGCGTTCGGCGCGGAGGAATTCCCGCAGGCGTTGTTTGGACAGCACGTCGAGGCCGATGGTGGGTTCGTCGAGAATGACCAACTCCGGGGAGTGCAGCAGTGCCGCCGCGACCTCGGCACGCATGCGCTGCCCCAGCGAGAGCTGCCGGACCGGAGTGTCGAGGGTATCGCCCATCTCCAGTTGTTCGACCAGTTCCGCCGTGCGGGCCCGGCCGGATACCGGGTCCAGGCGGTGGATGGCGGCCAGGATCGTAAACGATTCGCGCAGCGGCAGATCCCACCACAATTGGGACCGCTGCCCGAACACCACACCGATCCGGCCCGCCAGTTCCCGGCGCCGGCGGATGGGTTCCAGTCCGCAGGTCCGCACCACACCGGACGTGGGAACCAGGATGCCGGCGAGCATTTTGATGGTCGTCGACTTGCCTGCCCCGTTCGCGCCGATATACCCCACCGCCGCGCCGCGTTCGATCGTGAAACTCATGGCGTCCACGGCGGTGACGATCTCGCGCCGGGGCCGGCGCCAGGTGCCGTCGCGCCGGTACCGGACGAACTCGCGCGTCAGGTCACCGACTTCGATGATCGTATCCGCGCCCATCACCGGTCTCCCACTTCATCCACCGCCGCTCTGATAGTGCCGGGTGCCGCATCGCCACATCACGGCCGCCAGCACCCACGCCCACCCTGCGGCCACCGGGGCGCACCAGGCGAGCCAGGCCGGCAGCCCGGCGGGTCCCGGCAGACCCAGCACGGCCAGCGTCGGGAAGTAGGCGGTGAAGGCGACCGGTATCGCGACACAGAACAGGATCCGCAACGGTGTGGGGAACACCGAGGCGGGCTGGGTCGCCGCGAACGATCCGCCGTAGGTGAAGCTGTTGGTGAGTTCCGCGCCGTCGATCAGGAAGAATTGGCAACCCGCGGCCATCACGAACAGGCCGGCGAAGAGGATCAGACCGCAGAGGACGGTGAGCAGGAGCAGCACCACCGTGGCCGCGGACCATTCGATATCGTTGCGCATCAATCCGGCCGCGAGAACGACCAGGGCGACCCCGGCGCGCGCCAGCCGGCGCAGTGAAAAATCACTGGTGATCAGCTGCAACAGCACCGGCTGGGGCCGTAGATGGTAGATATCGAGCATCCCGAGCCGGATCAGGGTCGGCAGTTTGTCCAGATGGCCGCAGCAGAGCTGGGCACCGGCGAACGCGAGATTACTCAGCCCGAACAGCAGCAGCGCGGCATCCATATCCAGTCCTCCGAGCACCTCGGCTTGCCGGAAGACGAGCCAGACTTCGGCGAACTCCACGAGGCCGAGCAATGTCGCGGCCAGGATTTCGCCGGCGAAAGACAGCCGGTAGGAGCGCTGCGCCCGGATCCGCGAGTTCAGTACCGCCGCGTAGGGGCGCCAGCGGGAACCCACGGGGGCCGGTCGCCGCGCCGGGGTGCGCACAGCGGTATCAGCCACCTTGGACCTCCAGCTTCCGCCGCCCGGCCGCCAGCAGTACCCGCCCCAGGGCACCGACCGCCAGCAGCCAGAAGATCTGCACGCCGACCACCTGAACCGCTTCCCACCCGGCGACCCGGCCGGACAGTACATCCACCGGCGCCTGCAACATGGAGGGAAACGGCGTCGCGGTGGCGAGCACTTTCAACCACTCCGGGAAAATGTGCACCGGGACGAAAAGACCCGCGAGGAAGGGCCCGCAGGTCTGATAAAGGGTTCTGATTCCCCGGGTCTCCACGACCCAGAAACCGGCGGTGGTCAGGGCGAACAGCGCCAGGAAGGATATCGCCGACGCCAGCAGGATGCTGAGGCATCCGAGCGGATAGGACTCCGGGGTTGCCGGCAGTACCAGCCCGAAGGTGAGCGAGCCGATCAGCAGACTGGGCACCATCCGCGGGATCAAGGCGCAGACGGCGCGGCCGAGATCGCCGGCGAGAGCGCTCAGCTGTAGATCGACGGGTCGCAGGAAGTCGACGACGATATCGCCGGTGCGGATCCGTTCGGCGAGTTCGTGTTCAGCGGACATGAACAGCAAGGCGCTGAGCAATCCCTGTGAGATCCAGACATAGGCGCCGATGCTCCCGGCGTCGTAGCCGGCGAATCCGCCGGTGGCGCCGACGGCCGCCACCATCACCGACGCGCGGACGAACCCGAACACGCAGTTGGTGAACAACCCCGCGAACATGGCCAGTTTGTAGTGCCATTGGCGGGCGAAACCGGCCACGGCCAGACGCCAGTAGACCCTGGCGTATCCCGGGAGATCGGCCACCGCATCGCGCACGGTCACCCCCCAACCTCGTTCGGACACAAGGACGGGACACTACCGCGTGATGCCGGGCGGAGAAAGGCTATTTCCGTCGGCGCGCATCCTGAGCGCGGGAGATCAGAGCCGGGCGGCCAGCCTGGTGCCCTGGTCGATGGCGCGTTTGGCATCCAGCTCGGCGGCCAGTTCCGCCCCGCCGATCAGATGGACGGCGATTCCCGCGGCGGTGAGTTCGGACTCCAGGTCGCGGACCGATTCCTGGCCGGCGCAGACGATGATGTTGTCGACCCGGAGCACTTGGGGCCGTTCGTGTTTCGGCCCGAAGCTGATATGCAGACCCGCATCGTCGATCCGCTCGTAGTTGACCCCGCCGAGTTGCCGCACGCCTTTGGCTTTCAGCGCCGCCCGGTGTACCCAGCCTGTCGTCTTACCGAGCCCTTTGCCGAACGGCGTGTCCTTACGCTGCAGCAGAACGACCTCGCGCGCCGCGGGCGCCGGCCGCGGCACGCCCAGCTGTCCGCGCACCTGCTCGTCGTCGGCATCGACACCCCACTCCTGTTTCCACTCGTCCGGCTTCAGCGTGGGATGCCCTTCGACAGTGAGGTATTCGCTCACATCGAAGCCGATACCGCCGGCTCCGATCACCGCGACGCGGGCACCGACCGGTTTCCGGTCCCGTACCAAATCCGCGTAGGACAGCACCATCGGATGGTCGATCCCGGGAATATCGGGGATACGCGGCCGTACCCCGGTGGCCAGTACGACCTCGTCGTAGCCACCGGCAATCAACTCGGCGGCGGTGGCCCGTGTGTTCAGCCGCACCCGGACCCCGGCCAGCTCGAGCTTGCGGGTGAAGTAGCGAATGGATTCGTCGAATTCTTCCTTACCGGGAATACGCCGCGCGATATCGAATTGGCCGCCGATCCGGTCCAGCGCTTCGAACAATTCGACCCGGTGCCCGCGCTCGGCCAGATTCACCGCGGCGGACAAACCCGCCGGACCGGCACCCACCACCGCGATGCTCTTGGTGCGCCGCGTGGGCAGCAGCACCAGCTCGGTTTCGTGCCCGGCCCGCGGATTCAGCAGGCACGACACCGTTTTGTGCACGAAAGCGTGGTCCAGGCAGGCCTGGTTACAGGCGATACAGGTATTGATCTCGTCGGTGCGGCCAGCGGCCGCTTTGTTCGCCCATTCCGGGTCCGCCAGTAGTGGCCGGGCCATGGAGATCAACTGGGCGTCGCCGCGGGTCAGGATCTCCTCGGCGATTTCGGGCATATTGATCCGGTTGGACGCGCACACCGGGATATCCACCGCCGCCGCGATCTTGGCGGTGAATTCCACGAACGCCGCCCGCGGGACCGAGGTGACAATGGTCGGAACCCGTGCCTCGTGCCAGCCGATATCGGTATTCAGCACATTCACCCCGGCGGCCTCGAGTTCTTTTGCCAATTCCAGGATTTCGGTGAATGTCTGCCCGTTCTCCACCAGTTCGGCCATCGACAGCCGGAAAATGATCAGGAAATCGGGACCGGCCGCGGCCCTGGTCCGGCGCACGATCTCGAGGGCCAGCCGGCGCCGGTTCGCCGCCGGCCCGCCCCAGCGGTCGGTGCGCCGGTTGGTCCGGGGTGCGAGGAACTGGTTGATGAAATAGCCTTCCCCGCCCATGATCTCGACCCCGTCGTAACCGGCGAACCGGGCCAGTTCGGCGCAGCGCACATAATCGTCGATGGTGCGCCGGATGCCGCGGTCCGAGAGCGCGCGCGGCCGGAACGGATTGATCGGCGCCTTGATCGACGAGGCGGAAACACTCCCCGGAACGTAGGCGTACCGGCCGGCGTGCAGGATCTGCAGGGCGATCTTCGCGCCCGCGTCGTGGACCGCGCGGGTGATGGCGCGATGCCGGTAGGCCTCGGTCCGGGTGGTGAGTTTCGCACCGAACGGCAGTAACCACCCGGTACGGTTCGGCGCGTACCCGCCGGTGATGATCAGCCCGACCCCGCCGCGCGCTCGTTCGGCGAAGTAGGCGGCCAGCCGGTTCACATCCCAGGCCCGGTCCTCCAGGCCGGTATGCATCGATCCCATGACCACCCTGTTCCGCAGGGTGGTGCCCCCCACCTGGAGCGGGCTGAACAGCTGCGGATAACTCGTCGTCGAGTCCATCGCGGGCTCTCTTTCCGATATCGACCGGGCCCCGGCCCGGTCCTGGCCTGCAGGTCCTCATCTCACCATTCGGCGCAGGGCGATTTCCACCCCCGGTCACGGCCGGTGGAAACGGCCGGTCACGACCGCATTCGGGCGGCACCGCGAAAGGCCGGAAAACCCGCTCCCGCCATCACGGAACCGTCACGAAGAAGCTAAATCCAGGATTCGGCACGGAAAGTTTTGTGTCGTACACCACAGTAGGTTTAAAGGAATTTCCCCAGGTCATCGACATTATGGAACGCGTTCATTTCGGCGTTCAAGATCGCACTTAGGGTTTTCTCAGCCTTCGTTTACCTGCTGTTCACCTACTGTGACCATTCTGAGATCCGGTCGGAAACGACCTGAGGTTCGACTGCTCCGCGAGATTGTGAACGCCGGGTTGGAAACAACCGGCCGGAACAACCCGGCACAGCGCCGTAGATGAATACCGCACCAGGTATGGCGACGGCCGAACCCGAATTACAACTGTACTCCACCCGCGCGGTGGAGATCCGCCGGCGCGGCGGCCCGGGAAACCACCCGGCACCGCGGATGCGCCTTCCGGACCCGAACCGGCCTGCGTTCGGTGTCGACACAACAAAACCCGACAACAGCACAGCCATGTTTTCCGGTCGCGACCCACCGGTCGCCGCCGAAGATCCGTGCTGCCCGAACCGGGCCGGATCCCGAGACCGATCAAGGAACCGAATCCGCTCATGTCCAACCACCGTTTCTCCAGCCTGCGCCGTCGTACCAAGCGCGAAGCCATGGGCTTTGCACTGGCCACCGCCGGTATCGTCGCCGTCACCGCCTCCTCGGCGGTCTCCATGGCCGACGACAGCGCCCCCACCAAAATCGCCATGGTCGCCGAGCAGCAGCCCGCCGCGACCGTGAACACCGACGCGAAGGCCGCCGAAATCGCGGCCCCCGCCCCCGCGCCCGCCGCGGCGGCCCCGGCTCCCGCTCCGGCGCCTGCGCCCGCTCCGGCCCCGGCCCCGGCTCCTGCTCCGGCCCCCGCGCCGGCGCCCGCCCCCGCCTACCCCAACAACCTGGACGGCTGGATCCGCGAAGCGCTGGACATCATGCACAAGAACGGCATCCCCGGCAGCTACGAGGGCATCCACCGCAACATCCTGCGGGAATCCTCCGGCGACCCCGGCGCGATCAACCTGTGGGACTCCAACGCCATCATGGGCATCCCCTCCAAGGGCCTGCTGCAGGTGATCGACCCCACCTTCGCCGCATACCACGTGGCCGGCACCCCGTTCGACGTCTGGAACCCGGTCTCGAACATCGTCGCGGCCTGCAACTACGCCGCCCACCGGTACGGCTCCATGGACAACGTCAACAGCGCGTACTGAGTTTTTTTGGCGGCGCCTGCGGCGCCGCGGGTTTTGGCCCCCCTTGGTCCCGGCTGTCAGCACTCGACACTCGCGGCTGCGCCGCATCGCATCGAGCACTGACAGCCGGGACGGGCCAAAACCACTCAGGGCCTCGTAGGACTCGGCGCCGCCGCGGTTGCGTTCGGGTAGCTTCAGGGGCGCGTACGGCTCTCGGAGCCGGTGCCGGGTGCGCGTTCAGCCTGGGGTTACGTGCACCGGGGGCGTTGCTGACTCGGCGCTACGGCTGAACGCATCGGGCGGGAAGGGCGAACCGTTCCCGGCCTCAGTCGAGCGAGACGTAGACCTCGACCGAGGTCGGACCCGTGTAGCGTTCGAGTTCGGCGGTGTGCGAACGGGTTATCGTGCCCGCTTTTTCCGCTTCTCGGACTCGCGCCCAGGCGGTGCGGAGCAGATCGTAGGGCTTCTCGGTCACCACGAATTTCGCGTAGCGCCCGGCCGGGACCCGGGTGAGCACATCGCCGGGGTCGAGATCGGCCAGGCCGCCCACCTCGTAGCCGAGTACCGCCACCGCGTGATCGTCCTGTCCGATATAGGCGGCCACCCGGGGGACTTCCTTTTCCCGGCTCAGGTAGCGGTCCCAGGTGAAGTTGACCAGATCCAGATCGCGGGCGGTTACCTCACGGCCTGCCAGCGGTACGGTGAGCCCGGCGACCATACTCTCGTCGAGGGTGACAATTTCGAAATCCACAGCTTCCCTACCTGCCCGCCGAATCGTCTTCTGCCAGTGCCACGAATACCTCCACCGTGTGCTCGTCCGGATACCGTTCGTGGTCTCCGGTGTAGGAGCGCACCAACCGGCCGGCGGCTTCGGCGTCCCAGATGGCCCGCCACAGGGTGACGATCGTTTCGCCGAGATCCGCGCCGCTGAGAGTGAACCGGGCATAGCGCCCGGCCGGGATCCGGGCGAGCACATCGCCGGGTAGCAGGTCGTCGAGACTGCGGCAGCGGTAGCCGATGATATGGGTCAGGTAGGAATTGATCTCCGGGGCGTGGTCGACGAACGCGCTGGCCGGGGGGCCGGGTAAGGATCGCGACAGATTACGTTTCCAGGCCTGCTCCACCTTCCTGCGGCGCGGCCCTTCCACGGCAAGGGCCGGGCTGCGAAGCACCATTCCCGCCACCAGTGTTTCCGGGCGGTCAACGACATTGAATTCCACCGGCGTAGCCCCTATGTCTCGTCATCCGTCGTCGCTCCAGCGCATATCCTCCCGCACGCTCGTCCCGGCACGAGCGTGGGCCCGCTGCCGGTCGGTCGGATGGGCGACATCATCACTCTGGCCAACGATGCTGCCATGCCGGCCGTTCCTTCGGTGGGATCACGAGCGGAAATCCGTGGATCACGGCACCGGAACGGTAACGCCGGGCAGTATTTCGATTACCCGGGGCGGCGGCGGTGCCGGCGGAGGCGGCGGTGGCGCCGGAACCGGGGCCGGTCCCGGATCGTATTCGGGCTCGGGCTGGGGCACGTATTCCGGTTCCGGCTCGGGTACCGGTTCGGGCACATAGGGTTCGGAGGCCGGCGGGATCACGATGAACGGCTGCTGGGGTTGCGGCTGCGGCTGCGGCTGCGGTGGCGGGTTCAGAATGTCGTACGGCCCGCCGGAAGGCTGCTCGTTGCGTGCGGGAGGTGGTGGCGGTGCGGGGCCACCCGGCGGCGGGTTGCCGATCTGTTCCACGGGCGTATCGGCGAGGGCGCCGTCCATCGTCTGCTTCCAGATATCGGCGGGGAACCCGGACCCGTAGATGCGGCCGCCGCCGGCCGTCACGATCGGCAGGTTGAGTTCGGTGCCCACCCACACCGCGGTCGACAGCGAGGGCGTGAAACCGACCATCCAGGCGTCCTTGTTCTGGCCGGAATCACCCAGCTGGGTGGTGCCGGTTTTGGCGGCCGAGGGACGACCGCTCAGCCCGTGGCCGTTGGAGTAATCGGCGATCGGCAGCATCGCCTGGGCCGCGCGGGCCGCGATATCGGGCGATATGCGTTGCTCGGCGGGCGGCGGTTGCTCACCGACCTGCTGTTTCGGGTCGGCGGTGCGGTCCAGCAGCACCCGGCCGTCGCCGCGTACCACGCGCTGGACGAAATAGGGCTGATGGTAGCGGCCTTCGCCCGCGATGGTGGCGTAGGCGGAAGCCATATCCATGGGCCGGACCAGGTAGGTGCCGAGCACGATCGACGGCATCGGATCCTCGCCCATCTCGGTGAGCGACTTTCCCGGTACTCCCGGGATCTCGTGCGGTATCCCGGCCTGGTGGGCGGCGTCGGCAATCGCCTTCGGGCCGTTGTTCATGGCCAGGGTGAGCCGGTAGAAGCTGGTGTTGAGGGATCGTTTGAAAGCTTCCGAGATCGGGCAGGTGCCGCAGGACTCGTTCTCGACATTGCGTACCTCGACCCCGTTGACGTGCACCGGCGCACTGTCGAACGCCCGCGACAGCGGGATACCCTGCTGCAGCGCGGCGAGCACCGCGAAGGTTTTGAACGCCGACCCCGTCTGTACCGGGGCCTGCGCGAAATCGAAGCCGATACCGTCGGCGCCGCCGTAGTAGG
This sequence comes from Nocardia carnea, assembly GCF_029869215.1. GTDB lineage: Bacteria > Actinomycetota > Actinomycetes > Mycobacteriales > Mycobacteriaceae > Nocardia > Nocardia carnea_B. The sequence continues at coordinate 52,840 of NZ_JARWPM010000180.1, read as the reverse complement.
CGCGTACCGCACCGGACCGCGGATCGATCGAAACCACCGCGGTCCGCAGTTCCGGCGGCTGCCCCTCCAACCGCTCGGTCGCGGCGGCCTGCGCCGCCTGCTGCGCCTTCGGGTCGATGGTGGTGACAATGTTCAGCGCGCCGGTGTCGATCTCCTTCTGTGAGATCCCGGCGGCGGACAACTCGCGCAGCACCTGGGCCTTGATATGACCTTCCGGTCCTCGTTCGACGATGTTCTCGTCGAATACCGGCGGCGGGATGGTGGCCGGGAAGGTCACCGCGTCGCGATCGCCGGGTGCCAGGTTGCCCATCGAGACCATGCCGTTGAGCACGTAGTTCCAGCGTTGCAGCAACTGCGGCAGCTGGTTCTGCGGGTCCAGGCCGGACGGGGTGCGGATGAGCGCGGCCAGCACCGCCCCCTCGGCCACGGTCAGCTGGTCGACCGGTTTGCCGAAATAGGCCTGCGCGGCGGCCTCGATCCCGTACGCGCCGCGGCCGAAGTAGATGGTGTTCAGGTAGGCGTGCAGGATCTCGTCTTTGTTCCATTCCCGCGACATCTTGGCCGAGATGATGAGTTCGTGCGCCTTACGGCTCACCGTGCGCTCGGATCCCAGGAAGGCGTTCTTGACGTACTGCTGGGTGATGGTGGACCCGCCGCCGGCGTCCGCCCGGCCCAGCGCGTTGTCCCGGAGCGCGCGCAGCAGGCCGGTGGGCGAGAAACCCGGGTTGGTGTAGAAGTTGCGGTCTTCGGCGGAGAGCACGGCCTCGCGAACGTGGACCGGCACCTTCTCCAGCGGGACAGGGGTGCGGTTGCCCTCGGGCGGGACCACCTTGGCCAGCACCGTGGTGCCGTCGGAGGCGGTGATGGTGGCGGTCTGATTCACCGGTACCGTGCCGGCCGCCGGGATCTCCGCGCTCCAGTACACCAGCGCCACCAGCAGCGCCGGGATGGCGATCAGGATGGTGAACAGCCACAGCAGCAGATGGCGGATGCGCTGGCCGCGGGTGCGGCGCGGGCGCGGGTAGCGCGGGGGCCGGGGCGGCCGGGGTCGCTCACCGGTGTCGAGCTGATTCCAACCGGCGAGCGAGGGATACTGCGGCGATCTGGGAGTGTGGCCACGCTGGGAACGGAACGAGCTCACGATCATCTCCTCCCGGAGCGTCGGAAAAACTCAGGCGCACCACCGCCAGACCACAGGATACCCAGTGATCAGCTTTTCACGCCGCCCGCCGTGAGTCCCGAGATGATGCGTCGCTGGAACACCAGTACCAGAATCACCAGCGGTACGGTCACCAGCGTGCCCGCCGCCATAATCGATGCATAGGGTTCTACCTGCGGATTGTTCCCGGAGAACCGGGCGATGGCGACGGTGACCGGTTCCGTGTCGCTCCCGGACAGCACCCGGGCGAGCAGGTACTCGTTGACCGCGGCGATGAACGCCAGGATCGCGGTGGTGAACACCGCCGGCGCCGCCAGCGGCAGCATCACGAGCCGGAACGCTTGCAGTTTGGTCGCGCCGTCGATCCGGGCCGCCTCCTCGAGTTCCCACGGGAGGTCGGCGAAGAACGACGCCAGGATGTAGACCGTCAGCGGCAGCACGAAGGAGATATTGGGCAGGATCAGCGCCTGGTATTTGCCGATCCAGCCGATATCGGTGAACAGCTGGAACAGCGGGGTCACCAGCACGACCACGGGGAACATCGAGGCGCTCAGGATCACCCCGGACACCAGATAGCGGCCCTTGAAGGTGAGGCGGGCCAGCGCGTACGCGGCCATCACGCCGATCACCAGCGCGATCGCGGTACTGGCCGCGCCGATGATCACACTGTTGAGCAGAGCCTTCCCGAAATCGTTACCGCGGCTCGTATCGAAGACATCGCGGAAGTTGTCGAGCGTCAGGTGCGTGGGCCACGGGGTGGTTTCGAAGGTGTAGGCGGGATCGCGGAACGCGGTCACCGCCATCCAATAGAACGGACCCATGCCCCAGAACAGCACGATCAGCGCGCCCACATAGATACGGGCCGAGCCGAGCCGGCGGCGCCAGGAGGTGCGGGGCCGGGGTGGGGTACCGGATTGCTGTGTTGTCACCGCGGTCATGCCTTCCGCTGCTCTTCCTGCGTACGCACCGCGTTCGCGCCCAAAACCTTCACGAGTACGAAGGCCGCCGCGAAGATCAGCAAGAAGGTGATCGTCGAGAGTGCCGCCGCGCTGTTGGGTCCCTGCCGGGTCTGCTCGACCACCAGCACCGACAAGGTCCGGGTGGCCGGCAGGTTATCGGTCATGATGGCGGGCAGGTCGTACATGCGCAGCGCGTCCATGGTGCGGAACAGCACCGCCACCAGCAGCGCCGGCTTCAGCAGCGGCATCGTCACCTGGGTGAACCGCTGCCAGGCCGAGGCCCCGTCCACGCGGGCCGCCTCGTACACATCGTTCGGGATCACCTGCAGACCCGCCAGCAGCAGCAGCGCGACGAACGGCGCCGTCTTCCACACATCGGCGGCGATCACCGCGAAGCGGGCGGGCCAGGCGTCGGAGGTCCACAGGATCTCGGTGCCGAAAATCGTGTTGACCAGGCCGTCGTACTGGAACATGAACTCCCAGAGCCGGGCCGTCACCGCGGTCGGGATGGCCCACGGGATCAGCACCGCCGCGCGTAGCAGCGCCCGGCCGCGGAAGGTTTTACCCATCACGATCGCCATCCCGAGCCCGATCACGACCTCGAGCGTCACCGTCACCACCGCGAAGAACAGGGTCACGCCCACGGCGCCCCAGAACTCGGCGCCCAGGTTGCCGGTGGGGCATTCGGTGACGCCGCCGGTGATCACCTGGCACTGGCCGGCCAGCCAGTGCAGGTAGTTGTAGAAGGTGCTTTCCCCGTTGTCGACGAACCGGCCGGTGACATCGTCGAGCTGGTCGTCGTAGTGGAACGACATCCACAGCGCCCGCAGCACCGGATAGCCGATCACCACGGCGAGCGCCAGCAGCACCGGCGCGACGAACAACCACGCCCTGCCCGACATGCGCAGATCATCGCGCAACCTGCCGAGCGTCCCGCCGGTACGCGCAGCGCCTGCGGGCTTATCTGTACGGACCGACGCCTGCGCGTGCGTTCCGGAAGGATCCGACACCGTTCTCTCTCCTGGCTCGCCGGGTCCGGTTGAACAGTAACTACGATCCGGCTGTCTCGATACCCTTCTGCATGCCGATGATCGCGTCGTTCACGGACTTGGTTCCGGTCAGGGCAGCATATGCGTTGTCCTGAATGGCTTTGGACACCGCCGGATAGAACGGGGTGACCGGTCGGGGCACCGCGTTGGCGATGGCTTCCTTGAGGGCGGGCAGGTACGGCATCTTGGCGATGAGCGCCGGATCGTCGTAGATGGAGGCCCGCACCGAAGGCAGTGCGCCGGAGGCGACGATATGCTGCGCCTCCTCGCTGATCAGGTACTTCAGGAAATCGAGTGCGGTGGCCTTGTTCTCGGAGTACGCGCTGATCGCGGCGTTGTAGCCGCCGAGTGTGGACGCCCCGACACCGGTGTCGCCGGGCAGGGGGGCCACGCCGAATTTGTCCTTCACGGCCGACGATTCCGAGGCGGCGTCACCGTAGGTGGAGGGCCAGCTGCGCAGGAACATGAGTCTGCCCTGGTTGAACGCGGCGCCGCTCTCCGGCTCCTGGAAGGTGACCGCTTCGCGCGGGATATCGCCGACTTTGTAGGCGTCCACCAACTGCTGGAGCCCCGCTCGTGATTCGGCACTGTTCACCGTCGGGGTGCGGCCGTCGGTGCCGACGAAGGTGCCGCCGAACGCGTTGATCACCTCGGCGGTGTTCACCGTCAAACCCTCGTACGGCGCGAACTGGCCCGCATAGCAACCGATCTGCTGCTCCCGCGCGATCGGGCAGCTGGCCAGCATCTCCGACCAGGTGCGCGGCGGGGTGGGAACCAGGTCTTTACGGTAGAACAGCAGGCCACCGTTGGTGTTACGGGGCGCGGCGTACAGGGTGCCGTTATAGGTGGCGCTGGCGACCGGCGGCGACAGCAGCGGTGCGGTATCGATCGCGAAGCTGCCCTCCAACGGCTGGATCCAGCCCTTGGCGGCGAACTCCGCGGTCCACGGGACGTCCAGGGCCACCACGTCGTAGTCCGGTGATTTCGCCCGCATATGTTCGACCAGGTCGTCGTATTGGGCGGAGGCGTCGTTGGACTGTTCCTTGTAGGTGACCTGCTCGTCGGGATGGGTGGCGTTCCAGCGGTCGATCAGCTGTTTCACCGCACCGGTTTCGGTGGTGTCCTTACCCTCCACGTAGGTGATCGGGCCGCGGCCGTCCTGGTTCTTGCTGAGCTGCTCATCGGTATCGCTGGTGTTGCACGCGGTGGCAAAGGTCGCGGTCAGCAGCGCGATCGGCGCAATAATGAGCGCGGCGCGTAGAGACGGCACCTTCTTGAAAGCCATCGCGGAACTCCAGGGTCGATACGTGAGCGGCAGCACAAGGCAACATACATGGTGTAACCGGCGCGTGTGGGGTACTCCTGTGGCGCATTGCAGCCCCGCCCGCTGTGCGGCGGCCGCCCGCCCGCTGCCCGGGGCGCGTAAGCACAGGTAGGCGACCCGCGCCAGGCTGGTGCGCTCCGGTTCACCCGGGTCGCACTTTTCCGCGGGCAACGACCCCGGCGCTGGGCTCCGGCCGCCCGGCCCGATTAGTCTGGGCCGCGATGTCCACCGCGAACGCCGTCTCCGATCGCCTGCTCACCAGGATCGGCGGACTCCTGCGCCAAGCGGAGTCCACCGATAACGAACACGAGGCCGAGGCGTTCATGGCCGCGGCCCAGCGGCTGGCCACCCGATCGTCGATCGATCTGGCGGTCGCCCGGACGCACACCCGGGACCGCGAACGGGGCGCGACGCTGATCCAGCGGATGATCCCGATCGGCGAACCGGGTCGCAAAGGACTGCGCACCTATGTCCAGCTGTTCGTGGCCATCGCCGACGCCAACGATGTGCGCTGCGATGTCGCCCGCACCTCCACCCAGGTCTACGCCTACGGCTTCGCCGCCGATATCGATGTCTGCGAGGCGCTGTACTCCAGCCTGCTGGTGCAGATGGTGCAAGCCTCGGACCGGTACATCAAATCCGGGGCCTACCGGTCGGCGACCATGGAGAGAGTCGTCGTCGAACGCCGCCGCGGCCGGCGGGTGCGCCGGGTGGTCCGGGTTCCGGTGGCCGGGGTGACGGCGCGGCTCAACTTCCAGATGGCGTTCGCGGCCCGTATCGGGGCGCGGCTGGCCGCGGCCAAGGCGGAGGTCCAGCGGGCGGCCACCACCCGCGACTTGCACGCGGCCGAGCCGATTTCCGAAGAACAGGCCGCCGGTACAGCACTCGCTTTGCGCGGCAAGGAGCTCGAGCTGGCCGATTTCTACAGCCGTAACTCCGAAGCCCGCGGCACTTGGCGGGGGCCCGGCACCTCCACCGGTTACGCGCCGGACGCGCGGCGCGCCGGTGATCGCGCCGGCCGGGTGGCGCGACTGGGCATGGCACCGGAACTGGATGCCGCGCGTGGCCGGCTCGACGGCCCGGGCGGATGAGAACGGTTCGAAGCCCTCGGCCCATCGGCAGCCGGTCGTGGGCATCGGCCGGTGATCGGGCCCAGCCGGGCGATGTTCATATCCGCCCGCCGATTACGTGCGTTGTGTACCGGGCAGGCGGCTTACCGGCTATCGGATGCCGCGCTGTTCGGGGCCGGTCCGGTGCTCCAGCTGCACGGGTCCCGCCCGGCCGCGTCGGCGAGCATGTCGCGGCGCAGACGGTCACCGTGCAGCTGTCCCGGCCCGGACCCGTCCCGCGAGGTGCGGGATGAGCCCGGTGCGGGACTCTCAGCGCGGAAAGGTGTATGACGCAGAACAATTGGTGCGCGCGGTGTTCGACCGGGCGGCCGAATTCGGGCAGCGTACGGTCGAGATACACGGTTCGCGGCTGACCCTGCCGCTCGAGCGGAAATTCGCCTCGGTGGAATCGGTGCAGGAGTATTGCGACCGGGTTCTCCACCTGAATTGGGTTGCCGCGAAGTGGGAACGGGCGGCGGCACCGATCCGGGTGCGGGCTCGCGCGGGAACAGTCGCGGCCCATTACGAATCCGGGCGCGATGTGCTTGCCGTCCCGGTCCACGGCAGGACTTCCGCACGAGGCGGTGCCCCATGGGCGTTGCGTGAACTGGTGCTGCTGCACGAAATCGCCCACCATCTCGAACCGCGGCCGGACGCCGTCGCCGCGCACGGCCCAGAATTCTGCGGGCGCTACGTGGATTTGGTCGAGGGGGTCATAGGTCCGGAAGCGGCTCTGCTGCTGCGAACAAGCCTCCACGATTGCGGCGCGCAACTGAGTTGACCGTGTACCGGTCCGCTGGCGACGTCGTGTCACCGATTGGTGGATGCCCTATCGGACCGGGTCCGGCCGAGGCGCGGCTTCGAACACGCGGATCAGTTGCCACCGGGCCTCTTCCCACCGGGCGATCCGTGCTGCGCTGCCCTTGTCCGGGTCGCCGGTGGCGGTCGCCGCGCGGTCGGCGGCGTTCGGCAAGGTCCGGCGGCAGGGCATCGGCACCGACCTCGAGCGCATGCGCACCGAAGTCGAGGGATGCATCCGCGGCCCAGCCCGGTCCGGCGGCTCTCAACAGTTCGGTGAGCACCGACGGAACAACGATCACGAGGCAGTCCACGGCGCCGGGCCCGGGGCCGCCAGGTGGGCGAGGACACGGTGGAATCGGTCGGTCCACCAGGCGGTGCGGGCGGGGTCGGGGTGGCGGTATTTCTCCAGTAGGACGGGGTCCGGTTCCGGGGCGGTGCGGGGGACCGGTAGATAGCCGTTCACGGGGCGTAGTGAATCCGCAACCAGATCGCCTTCGAACAGCGTCACCGTGCCCAGACCGCAGGCGTGGCCGAGTTCCGGTAGCGCGCCGGCCAGGGCGAGCTGGGCGGACAGGCCGATGCTGGTTTCCAGCGCCGAGGAGATCACGCACGGCAGCCCGGCCGCCTCCGCCACCGCGAGGGCGCGCCGCACGCCACCCAGCGGGGTGCATTTGATCACCGCGATATCCGCGGCGCCGGCCACGGCCACCCGCAGGGGGTCTTCCGCACGGCGGATCGATTCGTCGGCCGCGATCGGCACATCGACCTTCCGGCGCACCGCGGCGAGTTCCTCGACGGTCGGGCACGGTTGTTCGACGTATTCCAGTCCGGCTGCCGCCCGGTCTATTTCACGGATATTCCGGACGGCGGTGTCGACATCCCATACCGCGTTCGCGTCCACGCGAATCGCCCCGCCCGGACCCAGCGCCGAGCGCACGGCTTCCACCCGCGCCATATCTTCGGTCAGCGCCCCGGGATGATCGGCGACCTTGACTTTCGCGGTCCGGCAACCCGATCCGGCGACGAGTTCATAGGCGCGTTCCGGCGAAACCGCGGGGACCGTGCAGTTGATCGGCACCCGGTCCCGCACCGGCTCCGGCCACCCCGCTCCCACCTGTTCGAGGGTGGTCGCCAGCCAGTGCGCGGCCTCGCGGTCGTCATATTCCGGGAACGGACAGAACTCGCCCCACCCCCGCGGTCCACGCAGGACCATGCCCTCGCGCACGGTGATCCCCCGGAATTTCGACCGCATCGGTATCGCGTAGACAGTGAAGGAGTCGATCTCGGGCAGCTCGGTCACCGTCCTCACGTTAGTAGGGTGGCCGCCCGCTGTCCGGCGGCCGGCCGGAGCTGCGGATTGCGGGGACCGCAGCGGAGAGGATGTCGATATCGACCCAGGAACGGGAGTTCGAGAGGAAGATGGCGATGAGTATCCGGAAGGTTCGCACCACCGTGCTCTCGGCTCTGCTGGGCGTCCTGCTCACCGTCTCCGGTGCGGCGTTGTACGTCGGTGCCGCCGAGTCGAGGGGAACCGAGACCTGGCTCGACAGCTGGTCGGCTGCGCAGATCCCCGCCGGTGACGTGCTCGGGCCGAATTGGTCGGCGGCCGGCTTCGCCGGCCACACCATCCGCCAGACCGTACGCCCCACCCTCGCCGGGGAATCCGTACGGATCACCCTGTCCAACCTCTTCGGTGATCGGCCGCTGCCGATCACGGCGGCCACCATCGCACACACCGCCGACGGGGCAGCGGTCCGTTCGGGGACGGTGCGCCCGCTGTTCTTCGGTGGCGCGCCGGGCGCGGTGATCCCGCCGGGCGCCGAACTCACCGGCGACGCCATCGACTATCCCGTCAACGCCCGGCAATCGCTCACCGTCACGCTGTATCTCGGCCGGCCCACCGGCCCCGCGACCTTCCACTATCTCGGTAACACCACCACGTATCGGGCGATCGGTGATCACAGCGGCGATATCGACGGTGCGGCGTTCACCGAATCCAGCAGGTCGTGGTACTACCTGACCGGCGTCGAGGTCTCCGGTACGCCGAACCGCGACGGTGTGGTCGTCTTCGGCGATTCCCTCACCGACGGCGCCGGGGCATGGCCCGATATGGACAATCGCTACCCGGACGCGCTGGCCGACCGGCTCGCCGTGGCCGACCGGCCGCGCGCCGTGCTCAACACCGGCATCGGCGGGAATCGCGTGGTTTCCGATTCCGCGTATGTGGGCCAGCGCGCGGCCACCCGGTTCCGCCGGGATGTGCTCGACAAGGACGGGATCGGCACGGTGATCCTGCTTTCGGGCATCAACGATATCGGCGCAAGTGAACTGCACGAACCATGGATGCGCCCGAATCCCGAGGTCACCGCCGACCAGTTGATAGCCGAGTACCGTCTGCTGATCCGGATGGCGCGCGAGGGTGGTCTGCGGATCGTCGGCGGCACTTTGCTGCCGTTCCGGGGAGCTCCCTATTACAGCGAGCGCGGTGAAAAAGTCCGCGACGCGGTCAACTCGTGGATTCGCGGTTCCGGTGAATTCGATGCCGTCGTGGACTTCGAACGCGCGGTCGCCGACCCGGCGGACCCGGACGCACTCGCCGCGCGCTTCGACAGCGGAGACCACCTGCACCCCGGACCTGCCGGATATGCGGCTATGGCCGACGCGGCCGCGGGTGCCCTGACGGGGGCCGTCGACTAGGTGTGGGCCCGCAGGCAGAACCTCCGGAACAGCCTGGGTCGCACCGGTGCGGGTACCCACCGCCGTCGGCCGGTGGGGGCGCCGGAATGCCCGGCTGCCCCGAATCGAGGCGGCCGGGAATTCGGGCCGCTGAAGTGGCCTGCGCGGTGAACGCGGGTATTCAGAGGCGTTCGAGGATCGTGGCGTTGGCGAGTCCGCCGGCCTCGCACATGGTTTGCAACCCGTAGCGGGCGCCGCGGTCCTGCATGGCGTGGACGAGGGTGGTCATCAGCCGGGCTCCGGAGGCGCCGAGCGGGTGGCCGAGGGCGATCGCACCGCCGTTGACGTTCACGCGGTCCGGGTCGGCGCCGGTATCGCGGGTCCACGCCGACACCACGGACGCGAAGGCCTCGTTGATCTCGACCAGGTCGATATCGGCGATGGTGAGGCCGGCGCGGTCGAGGACCTTGCGGGTCGCGGGGATCACCGCGGTGAGCATGAGCAGGGGATCGTCGCCGGCCACCGCGAAACTGTGCAGCCGGGCCAGCGGGCGGAGGCCGAGTTCGCGGGCTCGTTCGCTGGTGGTGATCAGGACGGCGGCGCTGCCGTCGCTGATCTGGCTGGCGGAGGCGGCCGTGATATTCCAGCCGATCTGCGGGAAGCGTTCGGCCATCGCTTCGTCGTAGTAGGCCGGGCGCAGGGCAGCGAGCGTATCGAGGGTGGATCCGGTGCGGATACCCTCATCGGTTTCCAGCCCGGCCAGGGGTGCGAGTTCGGCCGTGAACTGGCCGTTCTTCGTGGCGCGGGCAGCTTTCTCATGACTGCCGAGGGAGAATTCGTCGAGTTCGGTGCGCGAAATCCCCCATTTCGCGGCGATGAGTTCGGCGCTGATGCCCTGCGGGACCAGCCCTTCCGGGTAGCGCTGTGCGAAACCCACGCCGGAGATGTCGTCGGCGCCGCGCGCGCTCGAGCCCATCGGCACCCGGCTCATGGATTCGACCCCGGTGGCGATCACCATGTCGTAGGCGCCGGCGATCACGCCCTGCGCCGCGAAATGCACCGCCTGCTGACTGCTGCCGCACTGCCGGTCGACGGTGGTGGCGGGTACCGATTCCGGGAAGCCGGCGGCCAGCGCGGCCCGGCGGGTCATGTTCACGCCCTGTTCGCCGACCTGGCTGACCACCCCGCCGATCACATCGTCGACCAGCGCGGGGTCTATCCCGGTGCGTTCGACGAGGGCGCGCAGGCTGTGCGCCATGAGGTCCACCGGATGGACCGAATGCAGAGCTCCGCTCGGTTTACCCCGCCCGATCGGGGTCCGGACCGCATCGACGATGACTGCGTCTCGCATGGTGATTCCTTCCGTCGCCAGAGCCTCCGCTCTGGCTAAAGTTATCTAAAGCCAGGGTAGGTGCTGACATGAGTTGAGGCAAGCCAGGGTCGATAGAATGAGTGGATGGCAGCCGTGATGGAAGGCCCCTTGGCCGATCTGAACTCGTGGAAACCGGACCAGTGCTCGATCGCGCTGGCCATGGATGTGGTGGGCACCCGTTCGGCGATCCTCATCCTGCGCGAGGCCTACTACGGCACCACCCGGTTCGACGGTTTCGCCGCCCGGATCGGTCTCACCGACGCGGCGGTCTCCGGGCAGCTACGCAAACTCACCGAAGCGGGCCTGTTCACCAAACAGCCCTACCGGGAGGAGGGTAAACGCACCCGCCACGAATACGTCCTCACCCGCAAGGGGCGTGATCTGCTCCCCGTGGTCCTCGCCCTCATGCAATGGGGCAACACCTACCTCCAGCCCGGCCCCCCACCGCTCGACCTGGTCGAGGCGGCCACCGGAGACCCGGTCCGAGTGCAGGTGCGCAGCGAATCGGGCCGGGAAATCGGCGTCGACGAACTGGGTGTACGCCTCAACGAGGAATGGCGCGCCCACCGGCGGAGCCGTCGTGCCGACCGGGCGAATCCGCCCGGCTGATTGGGCCGGCAACCCAGCGGCACGCCGTGGAACGGGCGCGCCGCCGCCGGTTGGCCTTGCGTGCTCCGGCCGGAGAATCGGTGCCGGGCAGGACGTTCGCCTAGTTCAGGCGACGGCCGTCGTCGGCGCCGAAGAAGTAGACGCTTTCGGGGCCGGGCGTGAGGCGCACGCGGGTGCCCTTGGCCGGTGGGGTGCGCCAATCGGTGCGCGCCACGATCGTGTCGACACCTTCGGTGTGGTCGGCGGGGCGGCCGTAGATGAACGCATCGGAGCCGAGCTCCTCGACCACGTCGACCTCGATCTCGATACCGGAATCACCGGTGTCGAGGTGCTCGGGGCGGATGCCGACCGTGACGGAATTACCCGCCTCCGCGGCGACCGACCGCGGCAGGGACAGGGCGTAGCCGCCGATCCGGACCGCGCCATCGGTCACCGGAAGGGTGTAGATGTTCATGGCCGGCGAACCCATGAACCCGGCGACGAAAACGTTCGCCGGGTCGCGGTAGAGATCACGCGGGGAAGCGCACTGCTGCAACAGGCCGTCGCGCATCACCGCCACCCGATCGCCCATGGTCATTGCCTCGACCTGGTCGTGGGTGACGTAGACGGTGGTGGTCGCCAGCCGGCGCTGCAACTGCGCGATCTGGGTGCGGGTTTGCACGCGCAGTTTCGCGTCCAGGTTGGACAGCGGTTCGTCCATCAGGAACACCTGCGGGTCACGCACGATCGCCCGCCCCATCGCGACCCGCTGCCGCTGCCCGCCGGACAGTGCCTTGGGCAGCCGGTCCAGGAACGGCTCCAGGTCGAGCAGGCGGGCCGCCTCGCGTACCCGGCGGTTCTTCTCGTCCTTGTTGACCTTGGCCAGTTTGAGCGCGAAGCCCATGTTCTCGGCCACCGTCATATGCGGGTACAGCGCGTAGTTCTGGAAAACCATCGCGATATCGCGATCCTTGGGATCTGTGCTCGTGACGTCCCGGTCACCGATGAGGATCCGCCCACCGGTTACCTCCTCGAGCCCGGCCAGCATCCGCAGCGACGTGGACTTCCCGCACCCCGACGGGCCGACCAGCACCAGGAACTCGCCATCGGCGATTTCCAGCTGCAGTTGGTCGACGGCGGGCGTCTTGGCACCCGGATACTGCCGGGTGGCGCGATCAAAGGTCACCGTGGCCACGGCTGTTCACTTCCCTTCACCGATTGGAACACGCGAAGTGGAGCGAATTCGCAACATGTGCGTGGTCATGGCGTCAGAGGCTACCGCCGGTGTTCTCGGGCTCCGCATGGTCTGTAGGTTTTCGGTGCAAATCGTGCCAGTGAACGGGGCCACTGTCCACCGGTTGCTCCGGCCGCTGTCGAGCGTGTAGCGCTCGATGGCCGGAACCCGGGCAGACCGCCGACACGGCGCAGCCGGAGACCGGGTACCCGAAGCTCGATGCCTCGGTGGTCCGCGGTCCACGGCTGTCCCGGGTCGCTGTCGTTCGGCGTGACGCACATAGGCCGTGGATGGCGTGCCTGCGTCGCGGCCGGTTTCCGATGCCGAATCTGTCGATGCCCGCAGCTAGTTTGGCCCGATGGCCGTCCAATCATCGACTCCTCATGATGGGCTGTTCAAGGGGGTCTACTCCCGCAAGGCCGAGATCGCGGGGATGTTGCGGGCCAACCTGCCGAAAGCGATCATCACCCGCCTCGACTTCGGCTGCCTGGAGTTGCAGCCGGGCAGTTACATCGAGCAGAATCTGCGCCCGCTCTACAGCGACCTACTGTTTCGTACCCGTCTGTCGGGTCACGAGGCCTACGTCTACATCCTCGTCGAGCACCAGTCCGGCCCGGACCGGTTCATGCCGATGCGGATGCTGCGCTACATGCTCGGGATTTGGACTCAGCACCTCGACGCCCACCCCAGGAGCAAGGCCCTGCCCGCGGTCATTCCGCTCGTCGTGTATTCCGGGCCCAAAGGTGAGCGGTGGAACTATCCGACCGAATTGGCCGAGCTGATCGATATCGACGACGAGGCCCGCACCGAGCTGGCCGAGCACCTGCCGAGTTTGGAAATTCTGCTCGATGACCTCTCCCGGGTCGATATCGCCGCCATCCAGGCCCGCGATCTCACCCCACCGGCGCGGCTGGTGCTGATCCTGCACAAGATCACCGCCAAGAACCCGAACCTCGGTCACGACCTGCAACCCTTCCTCGCCGACCTGAGCGCGCTGAGCGTGGATGACCTCTGGCGGGTGTTCGAGTACATTTTTCTCGAGGGCGACACCGGTCTCGAGGATCTGCAGGCCCTCTTGAACCAACTCGGTCCGCGAGCCAAGGAGGTAGCTGTGACCACAGCGGAACGACTCCGCGCCCAGGGCCGCGCCGAAGGTCGCGCTGAAGGTCGCGCTGAAGGCCTCGCCAAGGGTCTCGCCAAGGGCCGTGCTGAGGGCCGTGCCGAGGGGGAGGCCCGGCTACTGCTCACGCTGTTGGCGGCCAAGTTCGGCACGCTGCCGGCCGAGTTGGTCGACCTGGTGCGCTCGGCGGACACAGCCGAACTGGAGGTGTGGACGCCCCGCGTGCTCACCGCAACGACTCTGAACGACGTCTTCGGACTTGCCTGGTCCGATCGCAGCAGTGCAGATTTTCCCGCGGAGCAGTGACTTACGAACTCAGCTATGGCAGGGAAAACTTGATTACAAGGTCGACGACCATGTCGCGGCCCACCGTGTGATACCGCACGAGTCTCCGAGTGCACCGTCGAGCAATCTCGGCAGACTGATCACGCCGATGCGGCGGCGCTTCGTCGACGACCCGGTCCGCGAGCCGAGGAGGTAGCTGTGACCGCAGCAGAACGACTCCGCTCGGCAGGCTGGGCGGAAGGCCGCGCGGAAGGCCGCGTTGAAGGTGAGACCCGGATGCTGCTCCGATTGTTGGCCGCCGAGTTCGGTGTGTTGCCGGCCGAGACAGTCGAACGCGTGCGCTCCGCGGACACCGAGGAACTGGAGGTGTGGACGCTCCGCATGCTCACCGCGGCGACTATCGACGAGGTTTTCGGTCCTGCGTGACAGGAGCCCGGTGGATCGGTGTGAGGTCCACGTTCGGAGGTGGTCGCAGGCGGCGGAGGGTGCCGTCGAACGAGGTGGTGTACAGCGCATAGCCGGCACCGTCCGGCGCGATGCGGACCGAACTCGGGCCGGACCAGGCGACCGGCAATTCCGTGGTAACCGCGCACGTCGCGCCCGAATCCGGGTCGACGCGGTGGATGGTGCCGAGGAGGTGCGCGGCTACGTAGATATCGCCGGTGCCGCTCGTGGTGAGGTCGTCGAGTCCGGGGATCAGACCCGGCACGGTGGTGACCACGGACCAGCGATCCGGCGCGTCGAGCGGGATGCGGTGGTCAGGAAATCCCCGTCGGCCAGCCGCAGCAAGCCGTTGCCCGGGAAGTCGGCCAGCCAGGTGAACTCGCCGGTGGTGGTGTCGAGCCGCCACAATTTTCCGTCCTGCCGGGTGAGCACGTACAGGGTGGTTCCGTCGAGTTGCAGGCCACCCGGCGCGGCCAGGTTTTCCAGGACCGTGCGCACCTGCCCGGAACCGTCGACGTGGTAGACCTTCGTATCGCCGCGATCCATAGCGCGCGGAGCCGCCGACGATTTCTCCCCATTCCGGAACCTTACGACAGTCACTGCGGGATCAGTTCCAACCGGCCGCGTGAACGCCGCATGGTCGCGTGGCGCAGACCGCCACAGCAGGGCGAACCCATCACGGTGGGGAACCGCACGCGGTTGTGTCCGCTGATACGTCAACGGGCGAATCGGTCGACCGCTTCCAAAACAGCGGTCTTCATGGCGGGGCTGCCGGTGTGGCCGGAGTCGTCGATGACTCGGAGTTCGGCGTCCGGCCAGGCGCGGGCGAGTTCCCAGGCGGTCTGGAGAGGTGCGGACAGGTCGAGGCGGCCGTGGATGAGAACGCCCGGTATTCCGGCGAGCCGGTGTGCGTCGCGCAGTAGCCGGCCGTCTTCGAGCCACGCGGCGTGTGCGAAGTAATGGGTGCAGATGCGGACGAACGCCAACAATGCGGCGTCCGGCCGGGCGCTGTATTGACCTGGCGCACCGAGCTGTTCGTGTGCGATGACCGCGTCCTCCCAGGCGCACCATTCACGCGCGGCCTTCTCGCGGACCGCCGGGTCGCGGTGCTCCATCAGCCGGCGATACGCCTCCACCAGATTGCCGCCCCGATCCGCGGCGGGCGCGCCGTTGCGGAACCGCTCCCATTCGACCGGGAGCAGCAACCGGAGCCCGTGGTACAGCCAGTCGATCTCCTGCGGCCGCGTCATGGTGACGCCGACCAGCACGATCCCGCTGACCCGCTCGGGGTGACGCTCGGTGTAGGCGAGGATGAGGGTGGACGCCCACGACCCCCCGAAGAGCAGCCATTGTTCGATACCGAGCTGCTCGCGCAGCAATTCCATATCGGCCAGCAGGTGTTCGGTGGTGTTGTGCGCCATATCGACCGCGGGGTCGGATGCATGCGGCCGGCTCTCCCCGCATCCGCGCTGATCGAACAGCACGATCCGGAAAACGTCCGGGTCGAATGTCCGCCGCCCGCCCCGCCCGCCGCCGGCGCCGGGGCCGCCGTGCACCACCAGGGCAGGCCGGCCCTGTGGGTTCCCGCTGGTTTCCCAGTAGATCTGGTTGCCGTCACCGGCATCCAGCAGCCCGGACGCGTAGGGCTCGATTTCCGGGAACGGTTGCCGTGGCGATACAGACACATCCCCAACGGTACGTCGGGTGAACCCACGTCTACTCGTGCCGATCTCTATCCGGTGTGCTTCCGGGATGCCCGCTGCGCCATCCGGTCGTTGAACCGCTGAAGCACCGGGGTGGCCTTCTCGAACAGGGATTTCGTGCCGAAGCCGACGAGTAGGAACAGCAAGCCCGGAAGGCCCAGTACGAGGCAGCCGAATATCGATAGGAGCCCGGGCAGTACCGAAGCATGGTCGGTGTAGACGAATCTCATCTTCTCCGCCCCGAGATCGAGGAGCCGCGGGCGGGCGGTGACCACTTCGCCGGCGGTGACTCCGTACACGCCGACGATTCGGTCTTGCCCGAGCACGCGACCCTCACCCGGTTCGGTGCGCTTCGGCGAATTGGCGCCCGCACCTTCGATGACCTCGACCTGTATCTCCTCGCCGTGACCCAGGTAGTACGCGATCACGTTGATCGGGTCGGAAAGGAAGAACAGCGCGGCGAGTGTCAGCGCCAGTCCTGCACATCCCGCCACTCCGCGGATCAGGACGACCTTCAGAACCGCACGCCACCCGGGGCGTCCCCCTTGCCCGTTCACATCGCGATCGAACCACACCGAGCCGACGGCGGCATTCGGAAAGTGCTGTCGCGGAGATGATCGTGGCCGGCCGCGTGTCCCGGTGTGTGGGTTGGGGAGATACGGGTCCGGCGCCGCTCCCTGGAGGGGTGGCGGGAGCGGCGCCGGAGTTTCGGGACGTTCCGGGTAACCCCTCACCGGTTACGCGGTGCCGTCCGGACCGGCGAGCGGTGAGCACGCCGGCCATGGGGTATTTCGCCGGGGCGAGTTCACCTTCCGGGGCGGTACCGAGCGGTGCGCGCTCCGGTTCTTTGGTGAAGAACAGCATGGCGGCCGCGCCGATCAGGCAGAGGACCGTCATGAAGATGAACCCGCCGTTGTAGGTCCCCGTGCGACCCACGATGAAGCCCATCACCGAGGGGGCGATGATGCCGGAGAGCGCGAAGCAGGCGCCGGGGAGCAGGCAGCCCTGGTCCGCCCGGCGGGGCCGCACGCGCTGCCGGGGGATCCGGCCGATGTCCCGCGCCGAGTGTCGAGTTGTCGCCTCCTGCCAAGCTATGTGGCCGGGCAATTCCTTTCGAGCTGCTCTCCGGAACTGCGTCTCGTGCCGGTTGCGGCCCGGCGCGGCCATGTGGGGGTAGACCGTTACGGCCGCCGCTGCCGGTGTTGTAGTGAGTGGGTGATGGTGGGTACGGTGCGAGCACCAGCGGACACGGTGGCAGGTCGTGGTTCATTCTGGATGCGCGACCCCTGCCTTTCACTGTGATGGGGCTCTGGATGAGCAACGGCATCGGTAGGGCGGTTCTTCAAGCGGTCGAAGCGCTGAATCGAAACTTCAAGAACGCGACGGAATCGATAGCGAACGGTCTCTACCGCAGGCGAGCTGTCGAGCCGACCGTCGCGGTCACCGAACATGGGTCTGCGGCGGATGTTGCCGGCGCGACCGAGATCGACAGGACCCCCGGCGGGCTCGAATCGTCCGAGGCCGCCTTGGTTCGAGAGGTCCGAACACGCGCGGGACTGCCATCCGAATATCAGGGTGCCGATATCCGTGACGTGCGTTCCAGAGATAGGCGTCAAATCGACGATATCCATGAGAACCGCTATGGTTTGGGCAACCGGCCTCTGGGTACCGAGCGTGCCGACTTCACCGGGCGCCCGCTTCGCGGCAAACCGGCGACCGATTTGAATGCGCTGCTGGATCAGGCTCGTACCGCCGACGGTGGTGCCCGGCTTGTGGTGGGCGGCGGTCACAAGTACCGGCCTGCCGAGCCGGGAGAGATCTTCGCCAATGTCAATCCGGACACCAAGCCGGACGTGCTCGCGGATCTCCGTGATCTTTCGGTCTTTCCCGACTCGGTATTCGACGAGGTCAACCTCGAGCGTGTGCCGTTGTTGAACGCGCTGCAGGAGGGTGGCGCGGCCGAAATCCACCGGGTTCTGAAGAACGACGGCCGACTGATCATCGGAACGGGATTGGACAACGTCGTGCCTGCCACTGAACGAGCTGCCAATGTCCGTGCACTGGAAGCCGCAGGGTTTCGTGATATCGATGTCGTTGCGGCCAGGGACGACATGATGGATGCCGGTGAACGCTTCAGCGACTGGTACGAGATGGTCGCCACGAAGTCGGACCCGGACGGTACGTCGCCGAAGTAGCCTCGTCCATCACTCGCTGTCGGCGGCCGGCCACCGTGCGCCACCACACGAAACGCACCGCGTAACCCCTCATCGGGTTACGCGGTGCGTCGTCATGCTGTCGGACGACTCCGACTGGACCTCAGCTCGTGGTGGTGAGTTCGCCTTCGGGTTCTCCCGGACGGACCTGCGGGTTCGCCGGCCGCTCCGGTTCTTTGGTGAAGAACAGCATGGCGGCCGCGCCGATCAGGCAGAGGGCCGTCATCACGATGAACCCGCCGTTGTAGGTCCCCGTGCGACCCACGATGAAGCCCATCACCGAGGGGGCGATGATGCCGGAGAGCGCGAAACAGGCGTCCGCGAAACCGGCGGCGGTGCCGGGCTGCGAGGGTGCGGCGTCGATCGAGGCGACCCACCAGATACCGCCGGTGATGAAGCCGAAGCCGACGCCCGCGGAGATGCAGATGAGGGCGACGGTCAGGTTGCCGGGGAAGAACAGGATCGGGACGATCGAGGCGCCGGCCAGCAGCAGGGCCACACCGATGATGAGGAACCGCGACCGGATGCTCTGCGTGCGCTTGTACACGCGGTCGACCAGGATGCCGCCGAGCAGCGCACCGACCACACCGGACGCCCACGGCGCCACCGAGAACCCGCCGACTTCCTTGATGGAGAGCGCGAATTCGTGTTCCAGATACTGCGGGAGCCAGTACATGAAGGCCCAGAACATGAAGCCCCAGGCGAAGTAGCCGAGGCCGACCAGCCACAGGTTGCGGTTGCGCAGGATCTCGCCCCAGTCGGTGCTCGACTCGTGGCCGGTGTCCTCGCCCTCGAGCTGTCCGGACCGGATGTAGTCGAGTTCTTCCTTCGAGACGAACGACGCCTCGCTCGGTGAGTTCTTCAGGAACGGGTAGGCGACGACCACCCAGACGAGGCCGGCGACGGCCAGCACCCAGAACATGCCCTTCCAGCCGGTGAGCGCGATCAGCTGGGTGAGGATCGGCCCGCCGACGAGCAGGCTGCCCGATACCGCCACACCGCCGATGAGAGCCAGCGCCTTACCGCGTTCGTGTGCCGGTAGCCAGCGGCTGGCGACGCGGGTCGCCGCCGGGAAGCAGGGCGCTTCACCGGCCCCGAGGAGGATACGCAACAGGATCAGGCCGATGAACCCGCCCGCGAAGGGAGTCAGGGCGGTGGCGGCGGCCCAGATGAACATGCCCGCGATGAGCACGCGCCGCGAACCCCAGCGGTCGACCAGCGGCCCGGAGAGCAATGCGAACAGCATATAGCCGATCGAGAATGCGGAACTGATGATGCCGTATTGCCCGGGGGTGATCCCGAATTCGGCCTTCAGATCGGTGGCCGCGAACGAGATGGCACTGCGATCGACATAATTCACCACCACCAGGCCCAGAATGATGGCGATTGTCCACCAACGCGATTTCATAGCGAACTCCTCGGATGAAGCAGTAGCGGGGTCAGATGACCCCGCTAGCCCGCAGGTCGTCGATGTCCTCGGGCGTGCGCCCGAGGCGGGTGAGGACCTTGTCGGTATCGGCACCGGCGGGTCTACCGGTGTGACGGATCGCACCGGGGGATCGGGTCATGCGCCACATGACGTTCTGCATGCGCATGGGGCCGAGTTCGTCGTCGTCGACAGTGGTGACCATGTCGGTGGCGACGACCTGCGGATCTTTGAGCAGATCACTCGGCCGGTAGACCGGCGCCACGGCGGCGCCGGCTTCTTCGAAAACGCTGGTTACTTCGTCGCGGGTGCGTTCGGCGATCCAGCCGCCCACGTATTCGTCGAGCAGGTCCGCGTGTTCGGCGCGAGTGCGGCCGGTGGCGAACCAGTCCTCGTCGATGACTTCGGGATGTCCGACGATCCGCATCACCTTCTCGGCGATCGCCTGGGCGCTGGTGGAGATCGCCAGCCAGTGATCGTCGGCGGTGCGGTACAGGTTGCGCGGCGCGTTGTTCTGCGACCTGTTTCCGGTGCGCTGCTGATCGATCCCGAGCTGGTCGGCGTAGATCACGCCGGGGCCGACCGCGGTCATGATCGGGCTGAGCAGGTCGAGGTCGACAACCTGTCCGGTGCCGCCGTTGCGTTCCCGCTCGAACAGCGCCATCGACACCGCGGACGAACCGGCCACGCCGGCAATCGAATCGGCGAGACCGAAGGCCGGCAGGGTGGGTGGCCCGTCGGGCTGGCCGGTGAGGTGGGCGAATCCGCTCATCGATTCGACCAGGGTGCCGAACGCGGGACGTTTCGCATACGGCCCGTGCTGCCCGAACCCGGTGACCCGCAGCATGATCAGGCCCGGATTGCGCTCCGACAGTTCCGCATAGGAAAGGCCCCAGCGTTCGAAGGTGCCCGGCCGGAAGTTCTCGACCACCACATCGGCCTCGGCCGCCAGATCCCGGAAGATCGCCTGCCCGTCGGGGGTGCTGAGGTTCAGCGTGACGGTCTGCTTGTTCCGGCTGACCATCTTCCACCACAACGGCACACCGTCCTTGTCGAGACCGTGCCCGCGCATCCCGTCCGGTTTCTGCGGATGCTCGATCTTGATCACTTCGGCGCCGAAATCGCCCAGGATCTGCGCGGCCAGCGGTCCGGCCAGGATGGTGGAGGCATCCAGGACCTTGATTCCGCGCAGCGGGCCGGTCGGCTGTTTCTCGTCGGTCAACTGCACACCTCTCAGTACGGCCGGGAGAGGTAGCGGCCGGTGGGCTCACCGGTGACCACACCGTCGGCCAGTACCCGGTTACCGCGCACGAAGGTGTCGGTGACGGCGGCGCCGAGTTCGAATCCCTCGAAAGGCGTGTATTCCTGGGTGGATTCGGAATCCGCGGCGCGCACGGTCCAGGTGCGGTCGGGGTCGACGATCGCGATATCGGCGTCGACGCCTTCGGCGAGCCGGCCCTTGCCGGGCAGGCCGTAGCGGTCGGCCGGGTTCGAGGCGGTCAGCTGGGCGATCCGGCGCAGCGACAGACCGCGCTTACGGCCCTCGGTGATCAGGCCGGGCAGCAGGTATTCGGTGCCGCCGAAACCGGACTTGGCGGCGAAGACATCGTCGCGGTCCTCGCCGAATTTCACCTCGTCCTTGCAGCAGGCGTGGTCGGAGACGACCCAGTCGATATTGCCTGCGAGCAGATGCTCCCACAGCGCCTCGACGTCCTCGCGCGGGCGGATCGGCGGATTCACCTTGGCGCCCAGGCCGTTCGCGTTGTCGATATCGGTGAGCAGGTGCCCGATGGTGACCTCGCGGCGGAAGTTCACATGCGGGAACGCCTCGGCCATCTTCATGGCGGCCTTCAGCGCCTTGGCCGAGCTGAGGTGCAACAGGTTGATATTCGGCAGGCCGGTCTCGTCGGCGAGGAAGGACGCGATGGTCACCGCCAGGCCCTCGGAATGCTGCGGGCGGGAAGCGCTGTAGGCGGCGAGGCCGGTGAGCTTGCCTTCTTCCTCGACGAGCTTGGTGTAGGCGCTCATGATCTCGGCGGTTTCGCAGTGCAGCGACAGCGAGATATGCGGGGCGAGTTCGGGGAACTGCTCGCGGGCCTTCTGCACCCCGCGCATCACGAACTCGAAATGCGCGATGTCGTACCGCTCGTCCTCGGGGATCATGAGGAAATCGCTCTGCGAGGCGGAACGGCCGTGCAGACCGTGGCTGCCGTAGAACATGAAGATCTTGAACGAGGTGACGCCCTGATCCGACGCCAGTTCGGGAATCTCACCGATGTGCTGTTTGGACATCGGCGCCAGATGGAAGGCGTAGTCGATATAGCTGCGGCCGGCGGAGGCGTCCAGCACCTCGGGGAAGAAGTCGGCGTAGGCGCCACCCTTGTTCAGGTAGTACTGGCCGGTGCGCATATAGGTGAGCGCGGTGGTCACACCGCCCTGCGCGCTGGCGCGGGATTCGGTCTGCGTGTCCTCGGACAGCGGGTTGTAGATACCCCAGTGCTGATGTGCGTCGACCACCCCGGGGAAGACCAGTTTCCCTGTGGCGTCCACGATCTCGGCGCCCTCGGCGGTCAGATCCGGGCCGATGGCCGCGATCTTGCCGTCGACGATGAGGATATCGGCGGTCTCGCCCTCGGCCGGGGCCGAATCCTCGGTGCGCACGACGGTGCCGTTCTTGATCAGGTAGCTGGTCATTGGTTCTCCTGGCGAATAACTGGATATGTGTTCTGTTGTCACGCGGCGACGGTGCTGGTCACGTGCTCGGCGGCGAGGAACGCCAGGCCGAGGGCGGTGATCAGGCCGTTGCCCGCGAGGTAGCCGCCGGCACCGTGGCCGGAGATACCGATGGCGGCGCCGCCGGAGGCGTACAGGCCGGGGATGGGTGTCCCGCCGGCGAGTACTCGGGCGTGGTCGTCGACGACGAGTCCGCCCTGGGTGTGGAACAGGGCGGGGGTGATGGCGATCGCGATGTAGGGCGCGGTCAGCGGATGGCGGGTATCGGTGCGACCCTGCCGATCGGGCTCAGCCCCTGCGGCGGCGCGCTGGGCCGCGGCGAGTTCGTCCTCCAGTGCCGCCGCGGGGACCCCGATACTTTCCGCCAGTCCCGCCGCGGTGGCGGCGCGGATCAGCGAGCCGCTTTCGGCGACGGTGCGGAAATCATCGAAGACCGAGCACAGCTCTTCGATGTGTTCGTCGATGACGATCCAGCCCGCCCCGCCGGGCCGGCCGGCCAGAATGGCGGCGAATTCGGAGTAGCCGGTGGTTTCCGGTGCGAAGCGGCGGCCGGTGCTGTCGACGATGACCCCGCCGTGCACGACGGTGGCCCAGCCGATGAGCGTCTGGCTGCGCGACGACAGTGCCGCATGGCCCTGGTAGGCGTCGAGGAAACCGCTGTCGGCGCCCAGTTCGCGGCCGATGCGCAGCGCGTCGCCGCGACTGTACCGGCCGCCGTGGTAGTGCGCGTCGGCGATCTCCGGCAGATGGCGGCGGACGAGGTCGTGATCGGCGCCGAACCCGTTGGTCGCGAGCAGCACGGCCGGTGTGGTCAAGCGTTCGCTGTTGCCGTCCGGGGTGGCGATCTCGACACCCGTGACCCGCCCGTCGGTGGTGTGCACGTTGCGCAGGCTCATCGGCGCGATGAGCTCGATCCGGGGATGCGCCTGTGCACGCTGCACCAGATGGCGCAGCAGCTTCGAGCCGTGCCGCCCGGGGATGCTGTGGCAGCGGTCGGCGGTATGGCCGGGGTAGCGGAAATCGGTGACCAGTTCGAGTTCGAGTTCCTGATTGTCGGCCAGCCAGGTCACCAGCGCGGCGCTCGACGCGGCCAGCGCCCGGGCGACCCGGCGGTCGGCGGTACCTGCGGTTTTGCGGGCGATATCGTCGAGGAAACGGTCCGGGCTGTCCTGCACCCCCGCGGCTTCCTGCCAGCGGGTGCCGGCGGCCGGGATCATCGCGGTGCACATCGAGGTGTTGTTGCCGCGCTGGAAATGCTCGTCGGCGTCGATCACCAGGACGTTCGCGCCGAGTTCGGCGGCGCGCAGCGCAGCGACCAGCCCGCCGCCCGCACCGGCGACGACGAGATCGAAATCCTGACCGTCCACGCTTCCTCCTATCATGTTCCGGCCAGCGGAACGCAAGAATGTGGTCCCCTGCACTATGCACGTTCGGCAATCTGTACACAAGTGCCTGTTGAACGGATTAACTCGGCGGAAACAGGCGAATGGGTCGCTCAAGGCGTCTGGACAATCGTTTCGCTAAGCGGTACAACTTGTTCAGGCCTTGGCTGTTACGCCGTCCGGCGCGGCCGGTGGGGAACAGCCGAGCAAGGACGCGTCCCGACAGGTAGCGCGGCGTGCGCACGCAGGCTTTGCTGATGTCCGTGAACACACGGATCGACCCGGAGAACGGAGCCAGGATGGAGCCCTCGAGTGGCGGCACCACGTCGGCCGCGCGGGCAGCGGAGGTACTGCTCGAGTTCGGCCGCCGGTCGAGCGCGCTCGGCGTCTCGGAGATCGCCCGCTCGACTGGTATTTCCAAGGCCGTCGCCCACCGCATCCTCACGACCTTCGTGGAATGCGGTCTGCTGCTCTACGAGCCCGAGACCCGTCGCTACCTGCTCGGACCGGCCGCCGCGACACTCGGCGCGCGGGCGCTCGACGTCTCCCCGCTGCGCCGGGCGGCCCGCGAAGCGCTGGTGGAGCTGCAACGCGCCACTGGCGAGACGGCGACCGTCACTGGCCGCCTGCCCGGTGGGCGGGTGTACCTCGACCAGGTCGAGAGCACACAGGAAATCAAGATGACCGTGGAGCTGGGCCGCCGTTTCGACCTGCACAGCGGTTCGTCGGGCCGCGTCATCCTGGCCTTCCTCTCCGAGGAAGAACAGGAGGATGTGCTGTCCCGGCCGCTGCCGCGGCTCACCGGCGGCACCATCGTCGACCCGGACGCCCTGCGTGCGACACTGCGCGAGGCTCGCGAACGCGGCGTATGCCGGTCGACCGGGGAACGGCAGGAAGGTGCCGGTTCGATCGCGGCGCCCGTGTTCGGCGCCGACGGCGCGGTAATCGGCTCTGTTTCGGTGTGCGGACCGAGCTACCGCATGACCGAGGAAGCCTGCGACCGGCACGCGGACGCGCTCATCGAAGCGGCGCAGCGGGTTTCGCGGGCGCTCGGCTACCGCCCCGCGAGTTCGGCGGTGCCGGCGCGATGACACCACGGAGCTGGCTGTATGTCCCCGGTCATCGGGCCGACCGGATCGGTAAGGCCATCGACAGCGCAGCCGACGCCGTGGTGATCGATCTCGAGGACGCGGTACCGGTGCCCGCCAAGGACCGGGCGCTCGGCAACGCGCTCGATGTGCTGCGCACCGCCCCGCCGGGCCGCGAAATCTGGTTGCGGCTCAACGCTATCGGATCACCGTGGCTCGACCACGAACTCGCCGCGCTGGCCACCGGGCCGGCGCCCGCCGGGGTCCGGTTACCGAAATCCGATGACCCCGAATCGGTAGCGGCAACCGCGGAACGTCTCGACTGCCCCGTGCACGCCATCATCGAATCCGCCGCGGGCCTGCTGGCCGCGCCGCAGATCGCCCGCTGCCACCCCCGCGTCACCGGAATCGCGCTGGGCGAGGCGGATCTCGCCGCCGATCTGCGTGTCGAACCCGAGGGCCTGGCCTGGGCGCGCGGGTGGATCGTCACCGCCGCCCGCGCCGCCGGGTTGTCGTCGCCGGTGCAGAGCGTGTGGACGGCTGTGGATGATTCGGCGGGCCTGGCCGAAACGTCGCGGGCGGGACGTGCCCAGGGTTTCTTCGGCCGTTCCGTGATCCACCCGAATCAGATCGACATCGTCAATTCGGCCTATACGCCGACGGCGGAGGAACAGGACCGGGCGCGCCGCATCGTCGACCGCGCCGCCGAATCCATGGCGGCCGGTGAATCCGCCGTTCTCGACGAGAACGGCAGGTTCATCGACCCCGCCGTGGTCGCGAACGCCCGCGTGGTCCTCGACCGAGCACAGGCCACCGCAGCACGAGGAGTGAGAGCATGACCGGACAGACCGTTACCGCAGGCCCCGACGCACTGTTGAACGCCGTCGTGGGCAGCGAACTCGATATCGTCGAACTCGGCCATCCCTATACGACGGGTATGCCGTGTTCCCCCAACCATCCCGGCTTCCGGATGACCCTCATCCGCCGGCACGGCGATATGGTCCGCCCCGACGGCGGTTCGGCGTCCAACGAGATCATCGTGACCGGCGGTCATGTCGGCACTCACGTGGACGCTCTTTCGCACGTCAGCCACTGCGGCAAACTGCACGGCGATATCGACGCCGAGGAAGCGCAGCGCGGCGGCCGTCACTCGAAGCACGGCGCGGAGAACATCCCGTTCATGCTGCGCCGCGGGCTGCTGCTCGATATCCCGCGCGTGCGCGGTGTCGAGGCACTGGAAGCCGGCCAGGCCGTCACCGAACAAGACCTGCGCGATGCCGCCGAGGCCGCCGGCGTGACCCCGCGCCGCGGCGATGTGGTGCTCATCCGCACTGGCTGGGCCCGGCATTTCGAGGACGCTCAGCGGTATCTCGGCCAGCAGGACGGGGTTCCGGGTGCCGAGGTGGGCGCGGCGCAGTGGCTGGCCGACGCGGGTATCGTGGCGGCGGGCGCGGATACCACCGCGTTCGAGCACATTCCGCCGGGTAAGGGTCACAGTGTGCTCCCCGTGCACCGGATCCTCCTGGTGGAGAACGGTATCCACATCATCGAACACCTGAACCTCGAAGCCGCGAGCGCCCGCGGGCTCACCGAGTTCACCTTCGTCATGGCGCCGCTGCGCATCACCGGCGGCACCGGATCGCCGGTACGCCCGGTCGCAGTTGTCCCGGCATGAGCGGGCCGGGTCGGGAAGCGGTCGCGGAGCGTGACCACGGAGGGTTCTCGCTCATGCCGCATGGACACCGCATGGGTGAGTCGTGCCCGGAGGCGGTAGCGCAGCGTCACCCCACGGGGCCCTTGCTCATGCCGCATGGACACCGCATAGGCGAGTCGTGCCCGGAGGCGGTAGCGCAGTGTCACCACGCAAGGCCCTCGCTCGCGCCCCGTAGATACAGCGTGAGCGCGTCAGGCCCGGAAACGAAGCGTAACTACGGAGGAACCTGTCATGCCTGATCAGCCCAGCGCGAGTGCTCGCCACGACTTGGAGAACACCGTTGTCGGCCGGCTCGCGGCCTTGGCCGACCGGACCCGCGCCGAAGGGCTCTCCGCCGACCTCCGCAAGGACGTGGCCCGCCGCGTTCTCGACGTTCTCGGCAACTCCCTCGCGGCACACGCGCAGCCCTCGGCCCACGCCGTCACCGCGGTCGCCCGCGACTGGGCCGGCGCCCCCCGCGCCACCGGTATCGGCACCGGAGACAAATTCCCCGCCGCCACCGCCGCCCTGATCAACGGAACTCTCGCCCATTCGATGGATTCCGACGACACCCACCTCCCGTCGGTCCTGCACCCGTCGGCGTCCGTCGTCCCCGCCGCCCTCGCGGTCGGTGAAGCGACCGGGGCCATCGGCGCCGCCGTCCTCGACGCCGCGGGCGTGGGGATCGAAATCGCGGTGCGCCTCGGCATGGGTGGTTACGACGAAGAACTCGGCAATTCGGAATTCTTCGAACGCGGCCAGCACGCCACCTCCATCTGCGGCGCCGTCGGCTCGGCCGCCGCCGCGGCCATGCTCTACGACCTGGACGTCGAAGGTATCGCCGACGCCATGGGCATCGCCGCCAGCTTCGGCGCCGGCCTGCTCGAGGCCAACCGCACCGGCGGCACCGTCAAACGTGCCCACTGCGGCTGGGCCGCCCATTCCGGCGTCACCGCGGCGGAATTCGCGCGGCACGGCCTCACCGGCCCGCCCACTGTGATCGAGGGCCGCTTCGGTTTCCTGCATGCCTTCTGCGGCGACCGTGCCGATACCGCGAAAGTCCTCGACCGCCTCGGCGACCACTGGGAACTCCCCGGCATCTTCTTCAAGCCCTACCCCTGCAACCATTTCACCCACGCCGGTATCGACGCCGCTCGTATCCTGCGCCGCGATATCGACCCGGCCGATATCGTCGAAATCCAGCTCGGCGTCCCGAAACCGGTGCTTCGCACCATCGCCGAACCGCCCGCCGCCAAGGCGGCCCCCGAATCCGGCTACCACGCGGCCTTCTCGGGCCCGTACACGGTGGCCCGCGCGTTGCTCGGCGGTTCGGGCCTCGGTGTGGGGCACGCCGATTTCACCGACGAGGCGGCGCAGGATCCGGCGACGCTCGCCCTCGCCCGGCTGGTCACCGCGCACAGCGACGACCGCTGCGACGAGATCTACCCGCACCAGTTCCCGGCGGTACTGCGCGTCCGCACCCGCGACGGCGCCTGGCACCAAGCCCGTGTCGACCACAATCGCGGCGGCCCGGCCAACCCGCTCTCCGACGCCGAACTCACCATGAAATTCGACCTCAACGTCGAGGAGCGGCTGGCGCCGGACGCCGCCCGCGCGGTCGCCGGTCACGCACTCGCGCTCCCCTCGGCCGAATCACTGGACACCCTGATGAAGGCCGTCCGCGGCTGATTTCCCTACCGGCAGCGGCGCCGCGTTACGCGATACCAGCGCAACGCGGCGCCGACCAGCCCGTGGTGCTGATGGCTTCGACGGCGAATCAAGCGCGGAGCAAGGTAATCGTGCGGCCCTTCGGGGACATGATTTCGCTGAACGCGGTGCGGTCGGTGATCGGGGCCGCTTTCTTGCGGCGGTCGAATATCACCAGCACCCCGGTGGGGAGATCGAGGCGGTCGAGGTAGCCGTCCAACTGGTCGAGGCCTTGTTCCAGGGGGTCTGTCTGTTTGTCCGCCCAGACTTTGAGCTCGAGTGCTTCGCGTTGTTCGGCGCGGTGTCCGTCGGTGCCGGTGTAGGGCTGCCGAATAAGCAGGTCGATGCGGCCGCGGCCGACGCCGTACTCGCGGTCGATATAGCCGCCGCCGTTGACGATGCGGTGCAGGAAGGCCATGAGGACGAGTTGCGGGGCGACCTCGTGGTAGCGCTGGTCGCCGGCCAGTATTTCGCCGTTCTCTTTCCAGAAAGCGGCGAATTCGGTGAGCAGGCGATCGAAGTCGAGGCGTCCGTCGGGCAGCCGGAACTGTGCTGGGCCGGAAACGATGTTTGCTTCGATTCCAGAGCCCAGGACGCGGAGGATGACTTCGTTGTAGATGGGGTTGGCGATACGAATGGGGTTGTTGGGCGCAACGAGGCCGAGGTCGGCGGCGTAGGCGCGGGCGTCGGTGAACGCGGGGTCACTGTCCACGTTCTGCCCGGCGATCAGCGGTTCGATGATCTTCTGGATGCGGGGTTCGGTGAGTTTGTCGACCAGGGAGTCCAGGTGGGTGGCGCGGGCGACGATCAGTCGTTCTTTGGCCTGGTCGATATGGTCGTCGGTGATGGTGGATTCGATCCGCATCTCGTCGATGACTTCCGCGGCGAGGGCGTTGACCAGCCAGGGCTGGCCCTGGGTGTAGTGGAAGGCCAGATCCAGGGCGCGGGGGCTGAACTCCTGACCCGTCGCGGCGGTGTGCTGCCCATACAGCGCGTCGACTTCGTCGCGGGTGAAATCACCCATCCGGACCGATTTGACCTTGATGTTGAACGGACTGGCGCTACCGAGCCGGGAGGGATCGCCCCCAGCTGCGGCTTTGTAGTCGCGGACATCGCGGAGGCCACACAGCGCGATCGAGTGCACGAAGCCGGGCCTGTTGGTGGTGTAGCCATCGCGCAGCTGCCGAAGGATACTGATCAGGGCATCGTCGCGCAGGGAATCGATTTCATCGAAGAAGAGCACCAGCGGGCGCGGGCATTGTGCGACCCAGGTGGCCAGGCCGACCGTCAGTGCGGTGCCAGGCGGAGCGTCGGGCCACGGGGTGGGCGGCATCAGTTCGGGTGGGAGGTTGGCAGCCAGGCCGGCGGCGTAGATCCGGCCGAGCAGGGCCTGTTCGGTGGCGCCGATATCGTGGGCGAAGGTACTCGCGGCCTCGCAGGAGAAATGCAGGGCGAGGTAGTTTCCATCAGCGGTGAGCTGGCGCGCCAGGTTGGCCAGGCTGGTGGTCTTTCCGGTTTGCCGGGGGGCGTGCAGTACGAAGTACTGGCCGCGCTCGACCATGCGGTGGGCGTCGGGCAGGCGTTCGACTGCGGGCAGCATGTAGTGCATCTGTGGGTAACACGGCCCAGCCGTATTGAAATACTTCACGACCCTCCCCAGCCTCGTCTCCGGCCGCCCCACGCGACCGTGCTCTCGGCAGCCTACGGTAATGGGATCGCAGCATCGGCCGAGACGCCGCTATAGACCAAGTCCGACCGCTTGCGCCGGCCACCCGCCCACACTGCGGCAGACACCTGCCCACCGCCGATTCGCTCGGCACGATGTCTGCGGCCGTCCTCAGCGGTTCCTGACCTGCGAAGGATCGCGTTACCCGAGCGCCGGGCAACGCGATCCTCGGGTGGGCGCTCAGCGGTCGAGGAACTCCAGCAGGTCGGCGTTGAAGCGTTCCTTGTCGCCGGGAACCAGCGCGATACCGTGCGAACCGCCCTCGTAAACCTTCAGCGTCGCGTCGGCGATGATCTCCGCTGATTTGCGGCCGGTGGCGTCGATGGGCACGACCTGATCGTCGTCACCGTGCACAACCAGTGTGGGTATATCGAATTTCCGGAGGTCTTCGGTGAAATCCGTATACGCGAACGCATCGACGCATTTCACTCCCGCTTCGATGCTTTCGTGCATCGCCATGAACCAGAACGCATCCCGATTTCCTTGGGTTGCCTTGGTGCCCGGACGGTTCGCGCTGAAAAATCCCTCGGAAGTATCCTTCCAAAATTGCGACCGCTCACCGAGTATCCCGGATTTGATCTCCTCGAAAACCTTTTCCGGAACACCCTCCGGATTGTTTTCGGTTTTGATCATGAGTGGCGGAATCGCCGAGAGCAGCACCGCCGACTGGATTCGGCCGGTACCGTGCCGGCCGATATAGCGGGCGAGTTCACCCCCGCCCATGCTGTGCGCCACCAGCGTCACATCGTGGAGATCGAGGCTGGTCAGCAGGTCGTTCAGATCGTCGGCGAAGGTGTCGAAGTCGTAGCCCTTCCACGGCTGATCCGATCGCCCGTGACCCCGCCGATCGTGCGCGATACCGCGGTAGCCATGATCGGCGACGCATTTCATCTGGTCGTCCCAGGCGTCCGCATTCAGCGGCCAGCCGTGGATGAAGACGACGGGGCGGCCGGTTCCCCAATCCTTGTAATAGATGTTCACATTGTCGCGAGTCGAGCACACAGGCATGAGCGAACTCCTCCTTCTGTGCGTATTCGCCGACCCGCCGAAGGCCGTGACAACGAGACGCGCCCGAAATGCTACCGCCGGAAACCGCCCGGAAACCGGCTGTACCCATCCGTTACGAAACCCATGCAGGACCGTCGCCGGGACGGGTCTCGCCCAACGGCGTCACTCCGCCGGCCACGCCGTTGAGAGCGATCGCTATCGGACCGTTGACGCGAAGCGGCCGCTCCGGATCGCGGTCGCGAAGGAATCCCAGCCTTCGGGAGCGAAGACAAGCGCAGGTCCGGACGGGTTCTTCGAGTCGCGCACACCAACCCGACCGCCGGCCAGCCAGGCCACCTCGACGCAGTCGGTACGGCCGCCACTGCGGCTGCTCTTGAACCACTCCGCCCCGGATAGATCAGTAGTCATGCTGTGTAACTCCTAGCTGCCCGCCTGAGCAGGTCTCGCGATTGTGTCTCGTCCAGTGCTGCACTCCGAATGGACGAAGCAAGTTCATGGTAGCTACGAACGTCATCGGCGCTTTCGAGATACAAGTCCGGTCGCATCGCTCCTTCGAGATACACCACTGGAGGTTCCGCGGGCCTACCTTTGGCATCGGTTCCGAAGTCCAGGATCACGAAAGGTCCATGGCACAGTCCGGTCGCGCACCCATCAGCGAATGGATGAATTCGCAGGGAGATGTTCGGACGTTTGCTGATTTCGGCCAGATGCCGCATTTGTTCCGCCATCACCTTGGGACCGCCGACGACCCTCCGCAGCGCTGATTCGTGCAGTAACAGTTCGAGCCGAACGGGATCGGCCTTGCGGGTCACGATCGATTGGCGTTTCATCCGCAGCTCCACCCGGCGTTCGATATCTTCCGAGTTGTCCTCCCGGTAGAAGCTGCCGATCAATGCGCGTGCGTAGTCGGGTGTTTGAAGGAGCCCGAGCACGATCTCGTGATACGAGATCAGTTGCCGTGCCGACGCGGACAACTCGACGTACATATTGAACGTCGGATCGCTGTAGAGCCCGGCGAACGCCGTGTACCACGAAGTCACCTTCGCCTGTTCCGCCAGATCGAGCGCCCGTGCAGTCTCCTCGGGGGTGACCTCGTACAGCTCGCACAGCGCCCGCACATCCACCGTCCGCACCTTCTTGGTCTTCGCCGATTCGATGCGCTGTAGCGCGGCCTGGCTCAATTCCACCAAGGCGGCGGCTTTGGCGAAGGTGAGCCCGGTGGCTTCCCGGTGCTCGCGCAGAAACCTTCCCAGCTGCCGCCGCGGGAGGGTCGACGGTTCGGCGCCGTCGTCACTGGTCATAGCTGTCCTCCGTTCGGAAAAACGAATGAAATAGCACCCCGAAATCGAATCAGCCGCCGACAGGGTTCGAATCTCGCTCTGGCACAGCGCAGCAGTCTCGTTCGAGCCGGTCGATTCGGCTGGGACCAGCGTATCCCTCGTGTTCTCCTAGGTCAGGCGTTCGGGCAGTCCCGCGGTCCGGAGCGCGGCGAGCGCCACAGTGCTTGTGTTCCAGAGCTTTCCGTCGCGGAATCGGCCGTTCCGCCACGGAATGTGGTCGGACGTTGTCCGGCCTTACCGCAATGCCGTTTGTATCCCGCTGTCGAGGCATGTGCCGGTGCGGACCGACGTCGCCGGCCCTTCCTTCATCGACCGATTCCGGAGTACCAATGCCGTATCCCTCTGCGCCGCCACCCGGCTACCTGCCGACCGCGATCGGATTCGTCCGTGTCGACCTCTCCGCGCACCACGCCGACCGATATGCCCGCGAAATCCAGCGTCACGCTCGGGAATCCGGGTACCGCTACCTCTACACCGTGCGCCCACCGGCCGATGATCCCGACCCGCTCACCTACGTCCGCGCACTCGCCACCGAACTTTCCGCGGCGGTGATCATCGCGTTCGATCTCGGCCAGGTCGACAACCAGCCCACCCGGATCTGCGATCTCGGCTACCGGCTGGAAACCGTGTGCCCGCCCATGGTGTGGACACCCAGCACACCACTCGGCTCCGGCGAGGTCCCGGTATGAACCTGTGGAACATCCTGTCCACGATCGCTGTCACCTTGGCCGTCTGCGGTGTCGCGGTCGTCGCGCTCGGATGCATCTGGCCCGCCGACCCGCCGCTGTACCCCCGCACCCACACCTACCGGGTGCCGACTCCCACCGCATGGACCTGCGGCCTACCCGGCACCCCGCTGAGCCTCGACGACGCCCACAACGCCCTCCACCACCACCGCAACCACGACTGCCCCCGCGAACACGCCGCCCACGCGACCCTCGTCGCCTACGACCGCATCCCACCCGGCCCGGTGCCCCGGCAGGCTCCGGCGGTACGGGATCGAGCCGACTGCTCGTACCCGCGAGGTCAGTGGATCATTTCCGCAGCGGGCGCCCGCGACCGATAGCCGTGGCGTGAGCTGTCGGCTTCGGCCGAGGCTGTCCTCGGGCGGTCGTGTACGCGGGGAGATGGCCCGGGAAACGCAGTAGCCTCGGGGGCGGGAGATCAACCCGACGACGAGGAGTCATGCAGATGAGCCGACCGGTTCGGATCGGAATTCAGCTCCAGCCCCAGCACGCCCCCGATTACGGACTCATTCGCGACGCGGTGTTGCGGGCCGAGGACGCGGGCGTGGATATCGTGTTCAACTGGGATCATTTCTATCCGCTCTACGGCGACCCCGACGGCGCCCATTTCGAATGCTGGACCATGCTCGGGGCGTTCGCCGAGCAGACCGAACGGGTCGAGATCGGGGCGCTGGTCACCGGGGGTGGCTACCGGAACCCCGATCTGCTCGCCGATATGGCCCGGACCGTCGACCACATCAGTGGTGGCCGGCTGATCCTGGGCATCGGATCGGGATGGTTCGAGAAGGATTACGACGAGTACGGCTACGAGTTCGGTACCGCGGGTAGCCGGCTGGACCTGCTCAAGGAGTACATGCCGCGGATCACCGCCCGGCTGGGCAAGCTCAATCCGCAGCCGGTGCGCGAGATCCCGATCCTGATCGGTGGTGGCGGCGAGAAGAAGACGCTGCGGCTGGTCGCGGAATACGCGCATATCTGGCACAGCTTCGGCGAACTCGATGTGTTCACGCGCAAGAGCGGGATCCTCGAAGAGCATTGTGCGCGGGTGGGTACCGAACCGGCGAAGATCGAACGGTCGGTGGCCTGGCCCGGGACCGAAGCCGCCCCGGCGTACCACGCCGCGGGTGCGACGCTGTTCACGGTGGGGATCAACGGTCCCGATTACGACCTGACGCAGGTGCGGGAAGCGCTTGCCTGGCGGGATCAGATCAACCCGGAACCGGTTGCCGGGCTCGCCTGAGTAGCGGATCAGCGATTCGAGATCCGGGCGCAACGAACCCTATCGATTCGAATCACTGGTGCCGGTGCTGCTGGTTCTCATCGAGCGGGCGCGCCGCTGCGGAAATAACACCGGTGTCGAGATGAGTGTGCGCGGGTGTACACAGATTTGGGAACGGGCCCGCGACAGCAGATCGGCACCGGCTATGGCGTCCGTTCCAATTCGCTGACACGGCAAGTCCCCGGTGCTGGACGCAGTTGCGCCCGGCGCCGGGGACTCGAGATGTGTGGGTCAGTTCTCCGAAACGGTCTTCTTCGGCGCCCACTGGGTGGTGCCGGGGGCCGCGTTCAAAGTGTTGATCAGGTCGACTGCTGCGATGACCAGCGTGGGTCCGCCGACGGCGATCGTCCCGAGGATTCCGCCGATGGTTGCGCCCGTGATGATCCCGGCCGGTACACCGACCCCGGTCGGCAGGGTGGCGACCAGACCGATTACTGCACCGATGGCAGTACCGACGAAACCGCCGATAGCCGTGGCAAGTCCGAACTGCGACGCAAAATTGTTTTGCGCCGCCAGGTTTTCTTGCGGAGAAGCTACGAACTCCGCTGCGGGGCGCGCCTTTGCCGGGTCTTTGACCGCGGTGAGTTCCAGTACCCGGCCGTCTTCGCGGATCGCGTGGGGCAGCGGGTATTCGGTGGTTCCCTCACGGACCGCGAGCGGCAGGGTGACCACGGTGGCACCGGATTCGTCGAGGATATCGACGGTTTCGCCGTCGATCTCGAACTTCCCGTGCGTCAGGGTGGTTACGACGTTCTTGCCGACGAGTTCGGTGCGGTAACCGATATCGGGGGTGGGTGTGGGGTTTGCGTGGGCGGCCGCCGAGCCGAAGGTCGCGGTGGCAAGCAGCGGCACGACGGCCGCGGCAATCTTGCGGATCCTCATGGGTTCACATGTCCGATCTGATCACGATGTCGCCAAGGGTGGTTTACAGCTGGGACGAGCACGCTGTCCGAGTTCCGCCGGACCGAATCGCCTGTGTCCCGGCGGTTTCGAACATTTGAGACATTACGCTGTGGAGGGTGCCGAAGCCTAGGAATTTTTAGGAAATTCCTAGAATCAAGTTTAGAGATCGGATGATTCGGTAACTCCAGCCGCCCTCCTGTCCCTACCGGCCGGCTCCGGGTCCGGGCGTCGCGGCGATAGATACAAGCCGTGCCGCAGCGGAAAAATTTCCCTGTCGCCCGCGTAGTTGCTGCGGTATCGAACATCATCGGGTGTGAACTGCCCCGGTAGGGTCGGCCGCACTGTATAACGCTTGATCGGTGAATGTCCAGCTATCTGCAGTGATGCGCACTTGCTAATGTAACTCTGTGCGTAGTTCCAGCTGACCGCTTCGAGGAAGAAGGAACACCGATGCAAACGGCACACGCTCAGCACACCGAACACCAGCATGTCCACGGCCCGGATTGCGGGCACGTCGCCGTGCCGCACGGCGATCATGTGGATTATGTCCACGACGGACATCTGCACCGCGAGCACGCGGGCCACTACGACGAATGCGAACCCGAGGGCCACCACGAACACGGCTCACACGAGCACGTGCACGGCGAGGGTTGCGGGCATGTAGCGGTACCGCACGGCGACCACGTCGACTACATCCACGACGGACACCGCCACGCCCCGCACAACGGCCACTACGACGAACACTGACCGGGTCTGGCCGCAGGGGGCCCGGTACAAGCCTGGGTAGGCAGGGTCCGGTCCTGCCACGCCGTCCCGCCGGCGCGTCGGCGGCGGGCGGTACCGGGCGCATATTCCGGCTCGTGACGCCGTCGCAGTGCCTTGACGCCCGCCTCGGTGGGTAACGGCGTGGCGGGGCGCCGCGGCCGCCGTATCCGGGCGATCGCAGCGCCACCGGACCGTGGCGGCCCGTCATAACCAGCTGTGTGCCGTTCAGCGGGGTCGCAGCACGATCTCCGTGGGATGGCCGTCAGGAGGTGTGTCGATGGCCGTGCGGACAGCACGCGCGACGGTTTCCGGGCGCAGGAATTCGGCCGGGTCATAGGCCCGGCCCTCCCCGGCCACGATGTCACGCTGCATATCGGTGTCGATACGACCCGGATGTATCGAGGTCACCCGGATCGAGCGTTCCTCCAGCCGCAGCGCGTCACCGAACGCCCGTAACCCGAACTTGCTCGCCGCGTAGGACGCCCAGCCGGCGTTCGCCCGGAGGCCGGCGCCGGAGTTGATCAGCACCACATGACCGTGCGCCGCGCGCAGGGCGGGCAGCAGCAGCCGGGTGAGTTCGGCCACGGCGATCAGATTGGCCTCGAGGGTGTCGCGCCACTGGCGCACCGAGGATTCGGCGATTGGGCCGAGGTCGGCGATACCGGCGTTGTGGACCAGCACGTCCAGCCGGTCGATCGGGCGTACCGCCTCGGCCACCGCGCTGTAATCGGTGAGCTCTACCGGCCAGCCGCTCGCGCCGGGAAGTTCGGCGAGGATCTTCTCCAGTCCGGCCGCCGTGCGCCCGCCCAGCAGCAGGGCGTGGTCGGGGGCGAGTTCCCGGGCGATCGCCGCACCGAGCCCCCGCCCCCCTCCGGTGATCAACGCCACCGGCCGTGCATCACCCGGCGAGTCAGCTCTCTGCACAGCACCATCTCCTCGTTCGGTCGTCGCGTGTGGGCGCGGATCGGAGGTCTCCCCGACTGTATTCCGTTCGCTATCCCGCCTGTCGTGGCCGCACCCCGCTGCCCTATCGCTGCCCCGGCCCGCGGCGCCGCGGATGGCCATTCAACACGTACGCAATCCGATGCTCATTCCCGCGAAACCGTAGCTGGGTAGATATTGCGATCACCCCTTCACCGAACCGGGCGTGCGGCCCGGCCGAACAAGCAAGATATAGAGATGGCACATCCCGGCTTCACCCCCACGCAGCTCGCGGCCCGTGCGGCGTATCTGCTGCGCGGCAACGATTTGGGAACCATGACCAGCGCCGCCCCGCGGCTCTACCCGCATATGTGGAGCTGGGACGCGGCGTTCGTGGCGGTGGGGCTGGCGCCGTTGAGCGTGGAACGCGCGGTGGTGGAACTCGACACCCTGCTCTCGGCGCAGTGGAAGAACGGGATGATCCCGCACATCGTGTTCGCCAACGGGGTGGACGGTTATTTCCCCGGCCCGGCCCGCTGGGAATGCCGGTTGCTGGCGGCCCAGGCGCCCGACGGCCCGGATACCTCCGGGATCACCCAGCCGCCGGTGCACGCCATCGCGGTGCAGCGCATCCTGGACCATTCCCGCCGGCACGGCCGCAGTACCCGGGCGGTGGCCGAGGAATTCCTGAACCGCCGCTGGCCCGATCTGGTGCGCTGGCATCGCTGGCTCGCGCACGCCCGCGACCCGCTGGGCAGCGGCCGGATCACGCTCTACCACGGCTGGGAATCGGGGATGGACAACTCGCCGCGGTGGGATCGCGCCTACGAGAACGTGCTGCCCGGCCCGGACCTGCCCGCCTACCGGCGTGAGGACGTACTCGTCATCGACGACCCCACCCAGCGCCCCACCGACCGCGAATACGACCGCTACCTGTGGCTGGTGGAGCAGATGCGGCGCGCCCGCTACGACGACGCCGTACTGAGCACGGTGATGAATTTCGCCGTCGAGGATGTGTTCGTCACCGCGATCTTTTCCCTGGCCTGCGAGGTGCTGGGGCAGATCGGTGAGGAATACCACCAGCCGAAGGCCGATACCCGGGAACTGTTCGGCTGGGCCGACCGGTTCCGCGCCGGCGTGATCGCCACCACCGACGCCCGCACCGGGGCTGCCCGCGACTACGACACCCGGCTGCGGCGCTGGATCACCACCGAAACCCTGGCCATGTTCGCGCCGCTCATCTGCGGCGGCTTGCCCCGGGCCACCGAACGCAGCCTGCTCCGGATCTTCGAGGGGCCGAGATTCTGTGGACACCCGGATCTGCGGTACGCGCTGCCGCCCTCCACCTCGCCGGTATCGAAGGATTTCCGCCCCCGCGAATATTGGCGCGGCCCGGTGTGGCCGGTGATGAGCTGGCTGTTCTCCTGGGTTTTCGCCCACCGCGGCTGGGCGGAACGCTCCTTCATGTTGCGTGCCGAAGCGTTGCGGCAGGCCAGCGACGGCAGTTTCGCGGAGTACTACGAACCGTTCACCGGGGAGCCGCTGGGCAGCATGCAGCAGTCGTGGACGGCCGCTTCGGTACTCGACTGGCTGGGGTGACGGGTCAGACCGGCTGCGATTCGGCGGCCGGTTCGCAGGTGCTCTTCAGCGAACAACCCCCGCAGGCCCCGCCGCATCCACCGGTCTCCGTCGGCGGGGCGATGGCCTCGGCGGCCCGGGCCCCGGCATTGGCGCCCGCGCCCAGGGTGAACAGGGCGATCACCAGCACGCCCGCGGTCACGACAAGACCGGTGAGCGTGCCGGCGGCCAGCACCACCAGCCCGCCCGCGGCGAGGAGCGCGCCGGAAACCAGGGAGGTGGGGGCCGCGATCCGGTTCGCGGTGCGGAACGCGGTCTCGTCGCGCAGCGCCGCCTCGGTGTGCACCCCGATGTAGCGGTTGCCGGGCAGCCGGCCGATAAGGCCGAGCACGCCCGTCGCCAGGGCAATCAGGGCCAGGACGAACAGCAGAATCGCGACGGCAAACACCTGGTGAGAATACCGCAGTGAATTTCGCGCCCACCTTTTTGGGCTTGTCAGGGGGCACGTCTTAGGCTGTTCGACGACGGATTTCTCCCCATCAGCAGCTAGAGAAGGCAGGACCGTGCAGGACTCCCGCGCAACCGAGACGGCCGGGCAGAGCTCGGTAGACACCGGCGCCCCGGGCCGGGCCGACGATACGCCCGCCCATCGGTACACCGCCGCGCTCGCCGGGGAGATCGAGCGCCGGTGGCAGCAGCGCTGGGCCGAGCGTGGCACCTTCCATGCCCCGAACCCGGTGGGCCCGCTGGCGGGGGAGGTACCCGCGGACAAGCTGTTCGTGCAGGACATGTTCCCGTACCCGTCGGGCGCCGGCCTGCACGTGGGGCATCCGCTGGGTTATATCGCCACCGATGTGTTCGCGCGGTACCACCGGATGCACGGACGCAATGTGCTGCACGCGCTGGGGTACGACGCGTTCGGCCTGCCCGCCGAGCAGTACGCCGTGCAGACCGGTGCGCATCCGCGCGACACCACCGAGGCCAATATCGCGACCATGCAGCGCCAGCTGGACCGGCTGGGCCTGGGGCACGATCGGCGGCGGTCGTTCGCGACCACCGACCCCGAGTACTACAAGTGGACGCAGTGGATCTTCCTGCGTATCTACAACGCCTGGTACGACCAGGAGGCCGGCCGGGCCCGCCCGATCGAGGAGCTGGAGCGGCAGTTCGCCGTCGGCGCCCGCGCGGTGCCCGACGATAAGGACTGGGCGAGTATGTCCGCCGCCGAGCGGCGGGCGCTGATCGACTCGTACCGGCTGGTCTACCAGACCGATTCGATGGTCAACTGGTGCCCGGGCCTGGGCACCGTGCTGTCCAACGAGGAGGTCACCGCCGACGGGCGCAGTGAGCGCGGCAATTTCCCGGTGTTCCGGAAACGTCTGTGGCAGTGGATGATGCGTATCACCGCCTACGCCGACCGGCTGATCGACGATCTGGACCATGTGGACTGGCCGGAGAACGTCAAGGCCATGCAGCGCAACTGGATCGGGCGTTCGCGCGGTGCCCGGGTCGAGTTCGCGACCCCGGCCGGTGATGTGGAGGTGTTCACCACCCGCCCCGATACCCTGTTCGGCGCGACCTACATGGTGCTGGCCCCGGAACACGAGATGGTCGACGCGCTGACCGCGGCCGCCTGGCCGGCCGATACCGACGCCCGCTGGACCGGCGGCAGCGCGACCCCGGCCGAGGCGGTCGCCGCCTACCGCCGGGCCATCGCCGCGAAATCGGATCTGGAGCGGCAGGAGAACAAGGACAAGACCGGCGTCTTCCTGGGCACCTACGCCACCAACCCGGTGAACGGCGCGCGGATCCCGGTCTTCATCGCCGACTATGTGCTGAGCGGTTACGGCACCGGCGCCATCATGGCCGTCCCCGGCCAGGACCAGCGCGACTGGGATTTCGCGACCGCGTTCGGCCTGCCGATCATCCGGACCGTCGAACCGCCCGAGGGCTTCGACGGCGAGGCCTACACCGGTGACGGTCCCGCCATCAACTCTGATTACCTGAACGGCCTGACCATCGCCGACGCCAAGGCCACGGTGATCGCGCGGCTGGAAGCCGACGGCCGCGGCGCGGGCACCGTGCAATACAAACTGCGCGACTGGCTGTTCGCGCGGCAGCGGTACTGGGGCGAACCGTTCCCGATCGTCTACGACGAGACCGGCGCCCCGCACGCCTTGCCGGAATCGATGCTGCCGGTGCGGCTGCCCGAACTGGACGATTTCGCGCCCGTCACTTTCGACCCCGACGACGCCGATTCCGAACCCTCCCCGCCGCTGGCCAAGGCCACCGACTGGGTGGAGGTGGAACTGGACCTGGGCGACGGCCCGCGCACCTACCGCCGCGATACCAACGTCATGCCCAACTGGGCGGGCAGCTCCTGGTACCAGCTGCGCTACGCCGACCCGACCAACGCGGCGGAGTTCTGCGCGAAGGAGAACGAGAACTACTGGCTGGGCCCGCGCCCGGCCGAGCACGGTGCCGCCGATCCGGGCGGTGTGGACCTGTACGTCGGCGGTGTGGAACACGCCGTCCTGCATCTGCTGTACGCCCGTTTCTGGCAGAAAGTGCTGTTCGACCTGGGTGATGTGAGCGGCAGCGAACCGTACCGCCGCCTGTTCAACCAGGGCTATATCCAGGCCTTCGCCTACACCGACGAGCGGGGCGCCTACGTACCCGCCGCCGAGGTGACCGAACGCGACGGCAAGTTCTACTGGACCGACGCCACCGGCACCGAGATCGAGGTGAACCAGGAATACGGCAAGATCGGCAAATCGCTGAAGAACGCCATCGCGCCCGACGAGATCTGCGATCTGTACGGGGCCGATACGTTCCGCTTCTACGAGATGTCGATGGGCCCGCTGGACACCTCCCGGCCGTGGGCCACCAAGGACGTCATCGGCGCGCACCGGTTCCTGCAGCGCGTGTGGCGGCTGGTGGTGGACGAGGAGACCGGCGCGACCCGGGTCACCGAGGACAACCCGTCCGACGAGACGCTGCGGTTGCTGCACCGGACGATCGCCGGGGTGGACGAGGACCTGGCGGCCATGCGCGACAACACCGCCGGCGCCAAACTGATCGAACTGACCAACCACCTGACCAAGGCCTATCCGAAGGGCGCACCCCGTTCGGCGGTGGAGCCGGTGGTGCTGATGCTGGCGCCGCTGGCCCCGCATATGACCGAGGAGCTGTGGGAACGTCTGGGTCACAGCCATTCGCTGGCGCACGGCCCGTTCCCGGTGGCCGATCCGGCGCTGCTGACCGCGGAGACCGTCGAGTACCCGATCCAGGTGAACGGGAAGGTCCGCAGCCGGATCCAGGTGGATCCGGAGGCCGATCAGGCAGCGATCGAGGCGGCCGCGCTGGCCGACGAGAAGATTGCCGCGCTGCTGGACGGAAAAGCGCCACGCAAACTGATCGTGGTGCCGGGCCGCCTGGTCAATATCGTCGCCTGAGCGCGTCAGGCCCGGAGGCGGTACAGCTTGATCTGTACCGCCCGGCACGATTGCCCGGGCAATTTCCGGGCAACCGTGTTGGCCGGTAGTTAATCTGTGCGACTCCTCGGACTTGCCTGGGTCGGCTAGCGTGCGGGCGTTCAGCCCGGAACAGGAGTCCCACTGTGAAACCTCTTGCGCTCTTCGTCGCCCATCAGCCGGCAGGCTCGCGATCGCGCGTGACCTGCCAGTACAAATGCGGTAATGCCTGCTTCCACGAGGTGCCCAACACCTCGTCGAACACCTACTTCGGGGATATCGTGGCCGGGATCTCCCGGCGCCGGGTACTGCAGGGCGGCGCGGCCGCCGTGGTCGCGATCGGCGCCGTCGGCACACTCGCGGCCTGTGGTGACGATGCCGGCGCCGGCAGCGCCGAGAGCGGCCAGGGAATGGGCACCGGGTTCACCCCGGTCGCGCCCAACACCGAGGACGCCGTCGTCATCCCGGACGGTTACGAGCAGCAAGTGGTGATCCGCTGGGGTGATCCGCTGTTCGAGGACGCGCCCGAATTCGATTTCTACGCGCAGACCCCGGCCGCACAGGCCAAGCAGTTCGGTTACAACAACGATTTCGCCGGCCTGCTGCCGATCGAGGGCCAGGCCGGTAAGTACCTGCTGGTGGTGAACCACGAATACACCACCGAGGTGTTCATGTTCCCCGGCTACAAGCCTGAGGCCATCACCAAGGAGCAGGTCGATATCGCGATGGCCGCGCACGGCCTGACGGTGGTCGAGGTGCACGGCGAATCCGGGACCGGCCGGCTGAAGCCGGTCTTCGGTAAGTACAACCGGCGTATCACCGCGACCACCGAGTTCAAGCTCACCGGCCCCGCCGCCGGGAGCGCGCTGCTGAAAACCACCGCCGACCCCACCGGCACGAAGGTGCTGGGCACGATCAACAACTGCTCCGGCGGTGTGACCCCCTGGGGCACGGTGCTTTCCGGTGAAGAGAACTTCAACGCCTACTTCATCGGCAAATCCGCCGACCCGGTGACCGCCGAACGGCTGGAGCGTTACGGCATCGGTGAATCCGATTCCCCGCACTTCTGGGAGAAGTTCGACAAGCGTTTCGACGTGGCCGCCGAACCCAACGAAGCCAACCGGTTCGGCTGGGTGGTCGAGGTGGATCCGTGGGATCCGAAGTCCACGCCGGTCAAGCACACCGCGCTCGGCCGGTTCAAGCACGAGGCCGCGAATATCCACGTCACCTCCGACGGCACCGTGGTGGCCTACAGCGGCGACGACGAACGCTTCGACTACATGTACAAGTTCGTCTCCTCGCGCAAGATCGAACCCGGCACCGGCGCGGCCAGCCGCCGCCACAACCTGACCATCCTGGACGCGGGCACCCTCTACGTCGCCAAACTCACCGGCGACCACCCCGACCGGATCGACGGTTCGGGCACGGTGCCCTCGGATCAGGGCTTCACCGGTAAGGGCCAGTGGATCCCGATCCTGCGCACCGCCGAGGACGGCCGCGGCGAATCGCTGGTGGAGGGTATGTCGGCGGAAGAGGTCGCGGTGTTCACCCGCCTGGCCGGTGACAAGGTGGGCGCCACCAAGATGGACCGTCCCGAGGATTTCGAGGCCAACCCGAAGACCGGCAAGGTGTACGTGGCGCTGACCAACAACAGCAAACGCGGTACCGACGGCGAGGCCGCCGCCGACGAGGCCAATCCGCGCAACGAGAACAAGAATGGCCAGGTCCTGGAGATCACCGACGATCACGCGGGTACCGAATTCACCTGGTCGCTGCTGCTGGTGTGCGGTGATCCGGCGGCCGCCGACACCTACTTCGCCGGCTACGACAAAACCAAGGTCAGCCCGATCTCCTGCCCGGACAACCTGGCGTTCGATCCGTACGGCAACCTGTGGATCAGCACCGACGGTAACGCGCTCGACGCCAACGACGGGCTGTTCGCGGTGGTGCTCGACGGCGACCGGCGCGGCGAGACCAAACAGTTCCTCTCGGTTCCCGCGGGCGGCGAAACCTGCGGTCCGGTGATCACCGAGGAGCGGGTCGTCGTGTGTGTCCAGCATCCGGGTGAAACCGACGATGCCTCGGTGGAGAACCCGGCGTCGCACTGGCCCGACGGCGGTACCTCGCAGCCGCGGCCCGCGGTGGTCGCGGTCTGGAAGGCCGGTGGCGGCCGGATCGGCGTCGAGTAACGATCCGGCCCATGGATTCCGGCCCGGACCCCTTGGGCCGGGCCGGAATCCGCTGGGCGTGGCGCGGACCGATTCCCGCGCCGGGCCGGCCCTCGCTCAGCGGAAGTCGCCGGCGTGATCTCGGGCCCACTGCTCGAAGGTCCGGGCGGGCTGCCCGGTGACCTACGAACTCACCGCGCTCGGCCAGGGTCTCGCCGCATCGCTGGGGCAGTTCCCGGACTGGATCCGGGCGCATACGGCAGAGG
Source organism: Nocardia carnea (assembly GCF_029869215.1). Taxonomy (GTDB): domain Bacteria; phylum Actinomycetota; class Actinomycetes; order Mycobacteriales; family Mycobacteriaceae; genus Nocardia; species Nocardia carnea_B. Next base: position 8,602 of record NZ_JARWPM010000180.1, on the reverse strand, counting down.
TCGTCGCCGCCCAGAAAAGGCACGACCGGCGACCGGGCTGAACCCGCCGAGCCCATCGCTGACGGCGGCGGCCCACGCCCGGCCCAGTGGCATCCGGCACGTTGCGGCGCAACCCGGCCGGACGTCTCTACCCGCTGCCGGTGAGGCCGCCCATCCGGGCGAAGCGGTTGAAATCGCCTTGGGCGCCGCTGTAGACGTTCACATCGGTCGGGCCGTGGATACCGGGGATGGATCCGGAATCGGTCTGCTGCCAGAACGTCCACGCCGGCCAGCGGCCGGGGACCTCCGGTTGCGGGCGGTCGCGGTAGTCGGCGATCCACAGCGGGTAGCGGTGGAACTGGTCGCTGTCGGCCATCGCGGTTTTCCAGAACGTCGGATAGGTGTAGACGATCGGGATGCGGCCGGTCAGCGCCTGCACGGTGTTGAGGTAGCGGTGGGTCCAGTCGATCAGCGCGGCCGGCGGGAGTCCGCCGGAATGCTCGATATCCAGCACGGGCGGCAGATCGAGCGGACCGTTCTGGCCGAGCACGACCGCGGCGTACAGCGCGGCCTGCGGTTCCGGCGGCAGCTCCGGGCGCGCGTAGTGGTAGGTGCCGCGCGCCATCCCGGCGACCCGCATATGCAGGCTGTCCTGCACGAAGTACGGGTTGACGTAGTTCAACCCCTCGGTGGCCTTCACCATGGCGAATCGGTGCCCGGCGGCGCGCACCGCGAACCAGTCGATGGGGCGTCCGCTGTCGTGCTGCCAGGACGACACGTCGGGTCCGGTGGGGTCGGCGGTGGCGGCGGGGAAGGCACCGAAACCGGCCGCGCACACCAGTGCGCCGCCCGCCGCGGCTTTCCGGAGCAGGAACCGGATCGTGCCGTGTCCGGCCCCGCCCCGGTCGTGCGGCTGGTTGCGATGGTGGTCGCGGGCGAAACCGCCCGGGCTCCGGGTTCCCGCGCGACCGGTGCCGCTCCGGTGAGGGGTACGTGGGTAGCAGGGTTCGTGGTCCGGGGCGCTCGCCCCGCGCCGCGGGAGGCGGCGCAACAGTGCAGTCGGTCTCCAACGGTCAGCTTCCATGGACACCGACCCTATGCACCGACAGGGTCGTCACCTGGTAGGACCGCGCCGTGAATCGGCACCGTAATCGGGGCGCGATTGCACCACACCTCATACGCCGCGCGGCGGACGGATACCCCGGGACGGGGGCGGACCCGGTCCCGAGTGGCCGGCCACGGATCCGGGCTCGGGGCGGTTGATCAGCGATTACACCCGAACTGCCATATGTGGTTCACGGATCTGCCACCGAAGTGTCGTGGCGTGGTCGGGATTTCGTCCGGATACTGGTTCCAACATCGTGCACGAGCCGGAGGTCGATATGCGCGCGGTTCAGTGGTCGGCGGAGTCTGCGCTCGCCGCGGGTGAGACCTGGGGTATCTCCAGCACCGGTTTCCTGCAGTTGTACATACCGATCGCGATTTTCGCGGTGGCGGTGGCGTTCTGGCTGCGGCACCGGATCGTGAGCGCGCCCGCCGATGCCCCCGCGGCGGAACTCACCGCGCCCGAACTCGGGTTGCTCACCAGCGATCACCGGGCGGTGATGGCCGCGGTGGCACTGCTGCGCGCCCATGATGTGATCGACGCCCGAGGACGTGCGAGCGGGTCACGGACCGCCACCACGCTCGACCCGTTCACCGTCGCCGTATCGGGCCATCTCGGCAAACCGCAGCAGAGCATCACCGAGGTGACCCGCCGGATGCGTCCGGACCTGGACCGGCTGCGCGATTCCCTCATCGAACGCGGGTACCTGACCGGTCCGCGTTTCTCGAAGGAGTTACGCGAGGCGGCGTTGCCGATCGTGGTCGTCGGACTCTTCGGGCTGGCCCGGCTGATCGCCGGACTGGTCAACGGCAATCCGGTGATCTTCCTGGTGATCGTGCTGCTGCTACTCGGCCTGGCCGGGTCGCAGGTGGTGCGTGCGGTCCGGGTCACCCCGCTGGGCAAGACCGCGCTGCACGAGGCCACCACCGGGAACTTCCATTTGCGCCCCTCGGCCCTCCCGGCGTACCCGTCCTATGGCCCCGCGGCCGCCGGTTTGGCGGTCGCACTGTTCGGCGTACAGGCACTGGTGCTCATCGACCCCGAGTTGAACACCGCGATGTCGGGGTACGCCGCCGAACCCGCCGGTGGTAGCGGTGACGGCAGCAGTGGCGGCGATGGTGGCGGAGACGGTGGCGGTGGCGGCGGCGGCGGAGGGTGCGGCGGCTGTGGTGGATGCGGTGGCTGACCGGTGAGCGGCCCCCTTCCCGAATTCGCCCTCGGCATCGGCTGGCGCCCACCGATCTGCGGGCTGATCGCGCAGCTCGACGGCCTCGATTTCTGCGAGGTCGTCGCGGAATCGCTGCCCGTCACCGGTGCGCCCGGAGCGTATGAGGTCGTGGTCCCGCGGGAACTCGTCGCGCTGCGCGACCGCGGCACCCAGGTGGTACCGCACGGCGTCTCGCTCTCGCTCGGCGGCGCCGAACCGGTGAACCGGGCGCGCGTCGAACGCTTGGCCCGGTGCGCCGAAACGCTGGGGGCGCCGCTGGTGAGTGAACATATCGCGTTCGTCCGGGCCGGCGGGCTGGAGGCCGGGCATCTGCTGCCGGTGCCGCGCACCGCGGAAGCCCTCGCCGTACTCGTCGCGAATATCACCCGGACCCAGGACGGAATCGGTGTTCCGCTGGCGGTCGAGAATATCGCCGCGTTGTTCGAATGGCCCGACAACGAGATGACGCAGTCGGAATTCCTCACCGAGATCGTCGAGCGCACCGGGGTGTATCTGCTGCTCGATATCGCGAACGTCTACGCCGACGCGCGGAATCGGGGTCGCGACCCGCATACCGAACTGCGCCGCCTGCCCACCGAGCGAATCGCCTACTGCCATATCGCCGGTGGTATGGAATCCGGCGGGCGATACCACGACACCCATCGCCATCCGATACCCGCGCCGGTTCTGGAACTCGTCGCCGAATTCGTCCGCGACCATCCCGTCCCGCTGATGCTGGAACGCGACGGCGACTATCCGCCGGACGACGAACTGCTCGACGAACTCGACGCGATCAGCAACGCCGCCGCCCGCGCCCCGATCACCGCCACGGCGCGGGCGGTCCTGCGATGACCGATCCCGCGCCCGGCCTGGCCGAGCGGCAGGCCGCCCTGGTGCGCGCCCTGGTCGCCGACGACGCCGTCCCGCCCGGTTTCGATCCGGCGGCCGTACGCGCCGCCGCCGACGCGATTCTGCGCAAACGGGCCCGGGAGATCGCGGCGCACTACCCCGCGCTCGTGCGCGCCACCGGCCCCGAATTCACCGCGCGATATATCGCCTGGGCCCGCGGCCGGCCGAAAGGCACTACCGCGGCCGACGCGCTCGGGTTCGCCCGCGACCACGATGTCCCGTGGCCGCCGCGGCCACCGGCAGCGCCGAACCGCTTCGCCGGATTGCTGCGGTTACGCCGGTCGCGGTGAGCCACCGATCCGTCTCGCGGGACGGAACCTTCCGCCTGACGGGAGCGGTTGTGGCGCAGGCTAACCCGTCTCCGCGCCGGCGTGGGCGCGCAGCCAATCCCGGTAGTGGGTTCCGGCCAGGCGTGCGTCCGGTCCCGCGGTCAGGACATCACCGTTCACCGCCGCGAACATTCCGGCAGTGTCGTCGGTGACGACCATCCGGTCGTCGTGCCGCGCCGCCAGGGTGATCCGGCCGAGATCGTCGAGCCCGAACACCTCGGGACCGGCGATATTGCGGATTCGCTGCAGCGGGGTGCGAGTGGCGACCTCCACCACCGCGTCGGCGACATCGGCGGCCGCCATGGGTTGCAGGGGCGTACTGGGCAGACGGACGGTGTCCCCGTCGGCGGTCCACGACAGGACCGATTCCATGAATTCGAAGAATTGCGTGGCGCGCACGATGGAGAACGGTGTGGGGCCGCGGCGCAGCAACTGCTCCTGCAGCGTTTTGGCCCGGTAGTAGTCCAGTTGCGGGACCTGGTCCACCCCGACGATGGAAAGGACGATCTGGTGTTTCACTCCGGCGCGCTCACCCGCCGCCAGCAGGTTGTCCATGGCGGCGGCGAAGAAATCCGCCGACGATTCGTCGAAGGCCGGGGAGTTCGCCAGATTGGTCACCACCTCGGCGCCCTCGAGCGCTTCGTCCAGACCCTCGCCGGTGACGAGGTCGACACCGGTGGACGGTGCCGCGGGAACGGCTTCGTGGCCGGCCTCGGTCAGCTTCCGCACCACCTGCGAGCCGATACGTCCGGTACCGCCGACGACTACGTGTTTCATCGTTCCGCCTTTCACGGCGTGCCGCCCCGGCTCCGCCGGGGATTCACGGAAGTCGAATGCTCTGGTCTCCGGTGTTGCGCACGGGCGGCCGGAGCGGGCGCCGCCGTGCCGCGGTGGCCCGTTCCGGCCACCGTGTTGCGGGGTCCAGGAAACCAGGCCGAGGCCCCGGTCGGGGATCACCCGGTTAGGGTGAGGTTCGGAGAGCTCGCCGGATCCGGTGCTCGCCCGGTCGACGACCGGCGGACGTCACCGCTGGTGAGAGCGTATTTCGGTGGGATTGACCGGCAGGCCTTGTTTATACGTATACTTCTACGTATAGTAGTGGTATGCCGAACAAGACGATCTACGTCGCCGACGACGATCTGCCCCTGTTCCAGCGCGCGCAGGAACTCGTCGGCGGCAATCTGTCCGGCGCGGTGGCCACCGCGTTGCGGCGGTTCATCGAACTCGAGGAAGGCAGGCTCGAGGGGTTCGACGAGGTGGTGTTGCGGGTCGGGCACAACGGGGTCCGGCAAGTGCGGTTCCAGGGATCGCTGCTCGGTGAACACCGCGATGTCAACGACGAGCGGATGGAACATCTGCGCGTATACCGCGGGCGCAAGGGAAAATTCGCGCTGCACGCGCAGTACTCGAACTGGTCGGACTACCCCGAATCGCAGAATTGGCTGCGCGATCTGAAGAACTGGCGCCGCATGCTCGGAATCGAACACGACTGGGGCGATTACCAGCTCACCATCACCGACACGCTGGCGGAACTGAAGGACAAAATGCCCGGGGAGTTGTACCGGCGAATCGCCGATATCGCCGACCGCCCCCCGGTGGAAGAACTCGATATCTGATTCCCGGGCAGCGCCCGCAGTCCCACCGTCCCGGCGGTGCTAGTTGCGTTCCACCTCGATCGGGTGGGTGGCCAGCAGCGAGAGCGGCAGTGGTTGCCGGCGCAGCACGTCGGCCCACATATCGGAGCGGCGGCTGGTGATCGGGTCGCTGGGCAGCGCCGACACCACGATCCAGTCGTCGTTGTCCAATTCGCTGTCCAGCTGACCGAAGGTCCAGCCCGCGTATCCGGCGAAAATCCGGACGCCCTCGACCAGCCGGCCGATCCGCTCCGGATCGGCGTCCAGATCCACCAGCACCACCCGGCCGTCGACGCGCCGCACCCCGGGCACACCGTCGATCGAAGCGCCCACCCGCACGGTCCCCAGGCACAGCGCGGCGTCCCGTTTGACCGGGCCACCGACGAACAGGGTGCGCGGCTGCGCGCAAACGTCGTTCCACTGCGGTAGGACATCGTGCACCGCGGTTTCGCTGGGCCGGTTCAGCACCACCCCCAGCGTCCCGGCATCGTTGTGCTCGATGATGTAGACGACCGTCCGGCGGAAGGTGGGCTCGGCCAGGTCGGTCGAGGAAACCAGCAGCGTACCGGCCCGTACGACCTGTTCACCCTGCCGGTTACCGCGACGACCAGGGTCGGGCTCGTGCCCGCCACCGCGGCCGCCCCGGGTCTTGCGATCATCGGGGTCATCTGCCTGCGCCACCAGGCCATCATCGCAGTTATTGCCCGATCGCGCCCCTCTGATCCCCCGTTCGCTTCGCATTCGCCTCCTGCCTCGGGGCGCTCAAGCGCTGTTTCTATGGGGCATGAGCGCGGGGCCTCCGTGGTTACGCTCCGCTTCCTCCTCCGGCCCTGACGCGCTCATGCTCGTAGAGTCAGCCGTATGCGACCCCCAGAGGTGCTTCTCGGCAACAGTGATGACGTGTACGACTTCTACCGCGCGCACCGGCAGAACCGGCTCCAGGCGATGGGGGCCTATGCCCTGCTCGGGCGTCGTTACCGGCCGCGGGTGAGTTATGCCGACGGGGCCCGGGCCGCGATCCGGGAGCTGATCCGGACCCGGACGCCGCTGCTGATCGCGGTCAACCATCTCTCCCGGCTGGATCCCTACACGCTGGCCGCGGCCGCCTGGCGCAGCGAACTGCGCCCGATCATCGGGCGTACCCGGGTGCTGGCCAAGGACGAACTGTTCGAGGAGGAGAAACTGCGCCGCCGGATCGACATGATGGGCGGTATCCCGGTCTTCCGCGGCACCGACCACGGTTTGCGCGCGGTGAACGCGGCCGGGCAGCGGATGATGGATATCTGCGCCGAACGCCTGGCCGAGGGTGACAGCCTGGCAATCTTTCCGGAAGGTACCTGCAACGACGTGGATCCGGCGCAGGTGCAGCCGATCGGCACCGGCATCGGGCATATCGCCTTCCGGACCGCCAAACTGGGCGTCCGGCCCGCGCTGCTTTCCCTGGGTCTCAGCTACGGCCCTCGGGCCGATCCCGCCGTCGAGCCGACCAAGGAGGAGGCGAAATCGGCGAGCTTCCATTTCGGCTTGCCCCGCACCGAACTCCCGGAGCGGCCCGCCGAGATCACCCGGGTGGCCCGCGCGGATCTCCAGCGGGCACTGGACGGTGCGGTCGCCGCCTATTGAGGTCGTGATCGACCGGTGGCTCGCCCTGCCGGCCGCGTGCCGGGGCGGGGCGAGCTCATTGGGGCAGGCCGAGCCGGTCGCGGGCCCAGTGCGGGACCATCGTCAGGTACTGCGGCCGGGTCTCGATGAAACGCCCGACCACCGGGCACATCGGCAGCGCCCCGAGCCCCTCGGCGCCGGTGGCGTGCAAGGCGGCTTCGACCAGGTCGCGGGCGTAACCCTGCCCGTCGAAACGCGGGTCGATCTCGGTGTGGACGAACGCACGTTCACCGGCGGTGTCCTGGTATTCGATATAGCCCGCGACCTCGCCGTCGATGGTGATCTCGAAGCGTTCCAGTGCGGTGTTGTTGCGGACCTCCGTCGGCATGGCTCGACGCTACTCGGTCGGTCGCGAAAATTCGCCTCGATCGAGTAGGTGGCGCGGCGCGTCGTGCCGATGTGCCCGGCGGGTCAGGTCATTTCGATGATCGCGCGCCCGACGATCTCGCCGCGAGCCAGCGCCCGGTAGGCCTCGTCGGCGCGATCCAGCGGATAGCGGCGGGTGATGACCTCCTGCGGCCGCACCGTATCCGCGGCCACCATCCGCAGCAGCGCCGGCATATCGGTGCGGGCCTTGGCCCCGTAGGAACCCAGGACCTGGAGTTTGCGCCGGACCAGCCGGGCCAGGTCGATACTGCCGGTCGAACCCGCGGGCGCGATACCCACCACCACGGCCCGGCCGCCGTCGTCGAGGATATCCAGCGCGGTCGCGAAGGTGGCGGGGCTGCCGAGCGCCTCGAACGCCACATCCACGCCGTGCCCGCCGGTGAGTTCCCGGACCCGGGCGGCGGCGTCCTCGGTGCGCGAGTTGACGGTATGGGTGGCCCCGAGTTTCGCCACCGCGGAAAGCTTCTCGTCGCTGATGTCGATGGCGACGATCTGCGCGACCCCCGCGGCCGCCGCGAACTGCACGATCGAGGAGCCGACACCACCCGCCGCGACCACCGCGATCCGGTCGCCGAGGGCGAGCCCGGCGGTGTGGATGGCGCCGAGTGCGGTGAACGAGCTGCACCCCAGGATCGACACCGCGTCGAGGCCGACCTCGGCGGGGACGGTGAAGACATCGGAGGCGGGGACGACACAGTATTCGGCGAGGCCGCCCATCGAATACATGGCCAGCGGTGTGCCGTCGGCCCGGGCGAGGCGGCTGGTGCCGTCGTAGAGGGTGCCGTTGAGGCGGTTGTGCGCGAAGAATTTCTCGCACAGATCCTCGGCCCCGCGCACACAATGGCGGCAATCCCCGCACGGCATGATGAAACTGCACACCACGCTGTCGCCCACCGCCACATTCCCGACACCCGCGCCGAGCTGCTCCACCACCCCGGACACCTCGTGCCCGAGCACCGCGGGCGCCGGGAACTTCACCTCGGATTTGAGCACGTGCAGGTCGGTATGGCAGACCCCGCATGCTGTCACCCGCAACAGCACCTCACCCCGTTGCGGCACCGGCACCGGGATGTCCTCGACGACCAGCCGGGGTTCGCCTCCGTTGAAAACTGCGGCCCGCACGTCACACTCCTCCACCACGTACTCGCTGCACACCGGCGGAAACCGGCGCCTGGAACCACCGTCCCAGAAATCCATGCTTTGCGGACCCGGTTCGCCGACCTCGTCCCGAATTTTCGCGGTGCACCTCTGGGGCCGGATTGCGCCCGAGCCCAGAGCCTGACCGGCCCACCTCCGTGGGTGGGGGGCCGGCGGGGGGGGGGGGGGGGGGGCGGGGGGGGGGGGGGGGGGGGGGGGGGGGGGTTGATGGAGGCGGCCGGGGGGGCCGCGC
>NZ_JARWPM010000179.1 GCF_029869215.1 Nocardia carnea | reverse complement strand
TCCACTCGGTGTGCTCCGGTGGCGGGGCTGAAATAGAACGGGCCGCCTTCGAAGGCTTGGACCGCACCGTCGCGGTTCGGCGTTTTCGTCTCCGGCCCCACCGGATATCTGGCCGGGCCGCCGTCATAACCCTGCCGGCCCCCTTCTACCCGCCGCCCCCCCGCGGCGTCGAGATGGCGCCGCCAGGCATACGAGAGCAGGCTCTCCAGCAACTCCGCGGTTTCCGCGGTGGCCGTGCGGGTGATCTCGGCGGGGTCGGCATCGGGTCCCGCCTCGGCGACCCGCCGGTCGATCTCGTCGATCACCAGATCGACCTGCCATTCCGCCAGCCGGGCCATGGTCTGCCCGATGGTGCGGGCGGTCGCGGCCTGCTGCCGGGTATCGGCCGCGGCGAGACTGCCGACCTCCAGGAAGCGATGGATCGCGGCGATATCCGCGTCGGTGTAATCGCGGGCGCTATCGTCCTCGCTTGCGGGGAAACCGAGCGAAACCCACAGCCGGCGTGCGAGTTCCGATGTCACCCCGGCCTTTTCGGCCACCTCCAGGCGGTTGTAGCGGCGGCCACCGGCGAGCAGGCTCGCCTCCGCCGCCGACCGGACCAGTTCGGACCTCTCCTGCGACCCCATGAGCGAAACCTTACGACCTACCGCCGACGCCGCGGGCGCACCCGGCAAATCGGACGGTGATCTGCGTCATGGCCGGCCTGCAGTACGGCTGCCCGGCCGGGCACCTGCGGGCGCCGCGACCGGTCGGCAGCCCACAGGAGGCGGGACCGGTGCTACGACGTCGGTGTCGCGGACCGGGGTGAGGTGTACTCAGGGATGGGCGCGGGGCCGCCCGCCGGGTTCGGAAGGTCTGTGGGATGGGAGGATTCCGCCGGCTGCGGCCGTGGGGCCGACGGCACAGTCGAGGTGGCGCGGGGCGCCTCCGGCGGCCCTGCCGGAGCCCCGGAGGCCGACGGCTCGGTCGCAGCTCCGGGCGCCCGGTGCGGTCGTACCGTGGGCGTAGTGGTGGACCGCGGCTGCTGCGCCGGTGTATCCGGGACGGTGGTGGGGGGCGGAGTGGCCGCGGGCCCAGGAGCCTGACCGGGGCGATCCGTAGGTTCCGCTTGCCGGGCCGGCGCGGCCGGGGGATTCGGCGCCGCGGGCGAGGTCCGGACGGCCGCGCGTTCCGGGGCAGGAACCGGGCGGGGGGGCGGCGCGGGGGGGGGGGGGGGGGGGGGGGGGGGGGGGTGAGGGGGGGGGGGGGGGGGGGGGGGGGGGGGGGGGGGGGGGGGGTTGGGGGGGGGGGGTCTGGGGGGGGTTCCTGGGGGGGGGGGTGGGGGGGGGGGGGGGGGGGTTTGATGGGGGGGGCGAGGG
>NZ_JARWPM010000178.1 GCF_029869215.1 Nocardia carnea | reverse complement strand
ACCCCGATCCGTGGACCACACCGCCCGGGAAATCGGCCGTCCGCGGGGTATCGCCGGCCGCCTCGGCGCCGGCGGGCGGGCGGGTTTCGCCGGAGGTGGATCGTGCACCTGCCGCGTCCGGAGCGCCGGGGGAATCGGGGGCGGACTTCGGTGTGTCGGTCACGCTGGCATACCTTTCGGCGGGGCGGGTTTCCGGTGTGGCGCACAGCAGTTCAGATCGAGAAAACCCGACCCGCGCAGCGCTGTCAAGCAGGCGCCGGGCGCAGCGGAAAACACGTCTGACACGCCGGGCGACACGGAAAGGTTGTGTAACCGCTCGCTAGAAGTGACCGAATGCGAGTAACTTGAGATGCGATGACTGCACTACTGGCCGAACGAGCCACCGAAGTCGTATCCGCAGCGCAACAGTTGCTCACAAAGCGAATGGGTGCTCCGGTGAAGTTGAGCGATCCCACCGAACTCAGCGGCAGCGGACGGACCACCGTGCTCCGTGTCCGGGTCGCCGAGAACGCCTTCTCGCTACCCCGCACCCTGATCGTCAAGCAGGTCCGCGGCGCCGTCGCCGACCCCAAGAACGTGACGATCATGCCGGGAGTGGCCAGCGTCGATTCGGCCTTTCTCCGGGAAGCGGTGTCCTACCAGTTCACCACGGCGCTCAGCCGCGGCGAACGCCCCGGTGCGTACCTGATCGCGCACAGCCTGCCCGACCGCCTGCTCGTCCTCAGCGATCTCGGAGAGAACACCAAACTCACCGATGTCCTGCGCGCGGGCGCCGAGCCGGCCGCTCGTAACGCGATGATGGCGTTCGCGCAGGCGCTCGGCCGGATGCATGCGGCGACGGTCGGGCGCGAACCCGATTTCGTGGCCCTGCTGCGCCGGGTCGATGTCGCGCACCGCGAGGACGGTATCGCCCAGCAGGCCGCGGCCGCTCTCGCGGAGGTACCCGCGCTGTTGCAGCGTGAACTCGGTGTCGAGGTGCCCGACGAGGTGGCCGAACAGGTCGCGCACGGGGCCCGCCTGTTCGGCGGCGGCCGGTTCCGGGCGTTCAGCCCGTCGGACCTCTGCCCGGACAATGTGATCATCAACGACGAGGGCGCCCGCATCCTCGACTACGAATGGGGCGGCTTCCGCGACGCCACCCTCGATATTGCGTATGCGCTGGTGTCCTTCCCCGGCTGCCTGTGCGATATCGAACTGTCCCGGGAGCGTGCCACCCAGATGGTGGAGGCCTGGCGGGCCGAGGTGGTCGGCGTCTGGCCGGCCCTCGCCGACGACGACCTGCTCGCCGAGAAAATCCTGGAAGCACGCCTGATCTGGGTCTGGCTGAGCACCTACTGGTTCCTGCCCGCCGACCACACCCGGATCGCCGCCGCCCGCGAGCACGGGCTGTCGGTGCCGCGCTCGGACGCCCTGCTCAACCGCTGGGCGGGTCTCGCCGAAGACGCGCGCTGCCTCGGCAACGATGCGGTCGGCGATTTCGCCGAGGCAGTGTGCGCGCTGCTGGACGAGCATCTGAGCTGAGCGGTATCCGGCGCCGGCTCCGGGCCGCGCGGCGCCGGGATTCTCACGGAGGAGGGCCCCGGCACCTCGGTGATCAGCCGCTGAGCCCGGAACTCACCGATCGCGCGGGGCTGTGATTCCGGAAACGCTCCGCGCCTCGAGGTAGGGCACGGCTGCTCATGCTCTCGAGGTAAACCGTCCGTGAGGGGCGGGGGCTGTGATTTTTTTGGGGGGTCTCCGAGCCTCGAGGGAGTGGCCTGGGCGATCGGTGTACTCGACGTAAACCGTCCCCTGAGGGGCGCGGCTGTGATTGTGGGGCGCTCCGAGCCTCGGAGGGGCCCGGTTAAGTGGTGTACTCGAGGTAAACCGTCCCCTGAGGGGGCGGGGCAGTAATTGTGGAGCGCTCCGAGCCTCGAGGGAGGAGCTCGGTTGAGTGGTGTACTCCAGGTGCACCGTCCGTCAAGGGGCGGGCTGTATTTTTGGAGCCGCTCCGCGGCTCGAGGGCGGGGCCCTGTCAACCCGGTTCTTCACTCCCGCCGGTCGGTCGCTGCGCTCCCTCTGGTCGCTCCAGAACCGGGCGGGCCCCGCCCGGGAGCTGTTCGGGGAAGTGGTCGGTGGGTTACCGCCATTGGGGGATGGGGGGCTTCGAGGCGGACCAACCGGGATGGGGCGGGCTGTAATGTTGGCGCCGCCCCGCGGCTCGAGGGCGGGGCCCTATTAACCCTGGTCTTCACTCCTCCGCTCCTCCGCT
>NZ_JARWPM010000177.1 GCF_029869215.1 Nocardia carnea | reverse complement strand
GGCCCCGGCCGCGTTACCCCGGGGCGGTGTACACGCCCCACCACATGGCTAATTTCGCCGCCCGTGCCCGCCCGCGCCCGGGTTTCGTCCACGAGCCCCCCCCCCCTAACCGGGGGGGCGGGCTCGTCCCGTTTCCGGAGGATGAACTGGTGAGCGAAAACGAGCGCGAACCGCGGGCCGGGGCGGGCGTGCGGGGAGACATCCCGCCGGGGCCCGCGGGTGAGGCGGAAACGCCGGTACCCGGGGGCGAGAATGCGGCAGCCTCGCCCGCGGCGCGCTTCCGGCTGGATATCTCCTATGACGGCACCGATTTCACCGGTTGGGCGCGGCAGCCCGGATTGCGGACCGTGCAAGGGGTTCTGGAAGAGTCGCTGGGCAAGGTACTGCGGGAGCCGGTGCAGTTGACGGTGGCGGGGCGTACCGACGCCGGTGTGCACGCGGAAGGTCAAGTCGCGCATTTCGATACGGCGGCGGATATCGACGCGGACAAACTGATCCACCGGATGGCGAAGTTCCTGCCCAAGGACGTCCGGATCACCGGAATCCGTTCCGTCCCGGTCGAATTCGACGCCCGCTTCTCGGCGATCCGCCGGCACTACGTCTACCGTCTCACCACCGCGCCCTTCGGTGCCGACCCGCTGTCCGCGCGCAGTGTGGTGGGCTGCCGGCCGGTCGATCTCGAGGCCATGCAGGCTGCCTCCCACACCCTGCTCGGCCTGCACGATTTCGCCGCCTTCTGCCGCCGCCGGGAAGGCGCCACCACGATCCGGGAGCTACAGCGGTACGACTGGGTGCGTCACGGCCACCGGCTCGACGCCTACGTGAGCGCGGACGCGTTCTGCTGGTCGATGGTGCGCAGCCTGGTGGGCGCGGTCCTCGCGGTGGGGGAGGGCCGGCGCACGCCGGAATGGGTCGCAGGGTTACTGGACGAACGGCAGCGTTCGAGTTCGGTGACGGTGGCGCCGGCGCACGGGCTCAGCCTGGTGGCAGTGGATTATCCGGCCGAGTCCGAACTGGCCGCCCGTAATGCGCAGACCCGGGAGGTGCGGTCGGTGTCGCCGGAGGGCTGCTGCGGAGCCGGTTGAGGGTATTGCCGCCGCAGCGATGCGCGCGAACAACTGAGGAGACCACTCGGGCCGGCCGCCGCGCGATGTCGAGGTGGTCTGTTCCGGTGTGGCTGCGAATCGCCGCCGCGTGCAGACACGAATCCCCGACCGGCCGGGCCAGGTCGATCCGGTCGCAGACGCGGGGCGACCGTGGGAATCGGTCCTGGCTGGAGCCGCGCATAAACCCCCGGGGGCGGTAAGAAGCAGCCACAACTCGGTGCCGTGCGAGATCCGGTGCCGGTGGCCGGCGAGTGTGCGGGGATAGGGTCGGTGACGGAATGGCCCGGTCGACGAGAGGGTTGCGGTTGTTATGACTATCGATCTCGGACATTACGGTGTATGGCGCTACTTCAAGCTGTTCACTCCCGAAGCGGCGGCCGAACTGGAGAGCCTCGGCTACGGGGCGCTCTGGCTGGGTGGTTCCCCGACCGCCGACCTGCCGGTGGTGGAGGATCTGCTGGCGGCGACGGAAACGCTGAAGGTGGGCACCAGCATCGTCAATATCTGGACCGCACCGGCAGGTGAGACCGCCGAGTCCTACCACCGGATCGAGCAGCGGTTCCCCGGGCGGTTCATCCTCGGTATCGGCGTGGGTCATCCCGAAGCGAACAAACCCTACCGTTCCCCGTACGAGGCGCTGGTCGAATACCTCGACGAGCTGGACGCCGCGAAGGTCCCCGTCGCGGGCCGGATGCTCGCCGCGCTCGGGCCCAAGGTGCTGAAACTGGCCGCGGACCGGACCGCGGGTGCGCTGCCCTATCTCACCACGCCGAAGCACACCGAGCAGGCCCGCACGACCGTCGGCGACGCGCTGCTGGTTCCCGAACAGAAACTCGTCCTCGACACCGATCCGGAAAGCGCCCGCGCCACCGGACGCTCGGTGGTCGACATGTATCTGGGGCTGCGCAACTACACCACCAATCTGAAGCGGCTCGGCTACACCGACGAGGACATCGCCAAACCGGGCAGCGATCGCCTGCTCGACGCACTGGCCGTGCACGGGTCGGCCGAGCAGGTCGCCGAGCAGGTCCGCGCCCATATCGAAGCCGGCGCCGACCACCTGGCCCTGCAGGCGCTCGGCGAGGATTACCTCGCGACCCTGCGCACGCTCGCGCCGCTGCTCACCCAGAACAGCCGATAGGCGCACCGCCGAGCCCCGGCCGTGGGACTCGATGTACCCCGGATGCCTTGGTCCCGTCCGGCCGAGGGCGCGTCGGGCAGCGCACAACCGTGTATCTCTCCGCGTACGGTGGCGCCGCGCGGCCATCGGCCGGGACGGTGCCGTACTGCCGTGACGGTCCGGTCGCCGCGGCTCAGGAACGGACGAGGCGGGCGATGGCGTCGGTCGCCTCTTTGATCTTGGCCTCGGCTTCCGGCCCGCCCGCGACAGCGGCGTCGACCACGCAGTGGCTCAGGTGATCCTCGAGCAACCCCATCGCGACGGCCTGTAGCGCCTTGGTCATGGCGGAGACCTGCGTCAGGATATCGATGCAGTACTTCTCCTCCTCGACCATCCGCTGCAGGCCCCGCGCCTGACCTTCGATCCGGCGTAGCCGTTTCAGGTAGTCGTCCTTGCTGGTGATGTAGCCGTGGTGGGTGTGGGCCGCCGTGCCGGTGGCCGGGTCCGCAGGGGTGGGATCGGATGTCACGGGGTGTCTCCTCTGTGCCGGTCGGTAGACCGTATATACCCCCACAGGGTACAGTCGCCCGGGGTTTCTGTCAGGTGCCGGCCGTGCGCCCGCGGCCCGGCCGCGCGAGAATCGACACTATGTCTTCCCACGAGCGACCCGCCTTGGCGGTTATCGGCGGTAGCGGATTCTACGACTTCTTCGACGATGCCGCGGACCAGGTCGCGGTGCGCACCCCGTACGGCGACCCGGCCGCCCCGATCGCGGTCGGCACCGTCGAGGGACGTCCGGTCGCGTTCCTGCCGCGCCACGGTACGCGCCACGAGTACTCCCCGCATACGGTGCCCTACCAAGCGAATATGTGGGCACTGCGCTCGCTGGGGGTACGCCGGATCTTCGCGCCTTGCGCGGTCGGCAGCCTGCGCCCGGACTGGGGTCCGGGCACCGTGGTGATTCCCGACCAGCTCGTCGACCGCACCTCCGGCCGCGCGCAGACCTATTTCGACTCGAACGGTATCCACGTATCCTTCGCCGATCCGTACTGTTCCGATCTACGCGCGGTCGCGGTGAAATCCGCGGACAGCGCCGTGCACGTGCACTCACACGGCACCATGGCCGTGATCCAGGGCCCGCGTTTCTCCACCCGCGCCGAGAGCCGCTGGTACGCGGCGCAGGGCTGGGATCTGGTGAATATGACCGGCTACCCCGAGGCTGTTCTCGCCCGCGAACTGGAAATGTGTTATGCGGCGATCGCCCTGGTCACCGATCTGGACGCCGGGGTCAGCGAAGGTGACGGTGTGCGGGCGGCGGATGTGTTCGCGGAGTTCGAACGCAATATCGGCCCCTTCAAGAAACTCGTCCACAATGCCGTCGCCGCGGTGTCCGATACCGAAACGTGTGAACACTGCCGGGTGCACGCCGGCGTCGCCTTACCGTTCGAACTGCCCTGACCGCCGGTCCGTGGCGCCGGGCGGGACCTGGCCGGATCTTCCGGTGCGCCGGACGCCGAGGGCTGCGGGCTAGGCTCGTGCGGTGCACACCGCGCTGCGACTAGAGGTGATCGTCGCCAGTATCCGGCCCGAACGCTTCGCGCCCGTGGTCGCCGACTGGTTCGTCCGCACGGCCCGTAGCCGCCCGGAATTCGACACCGGGGTGATCGATCTCCTGGACATCCCGCTCCCGCCGGACCTGGCCGAAACTCCGGTCACGGCGCGTTTCCGGCAGCGGCTGGCGGCCGCGGACGCCTTCGTCGCGGTGACCTCGGAGTACAACCACGGCTACCCGGCCTCGCTGAAAACCGCACTGGACAGCGCCAAACACGAATGGCGCGCCAAACCGATCGGATTTGTCTCCTACGGCGGTCTGTCCGGCGGGCTGCGCGCGGTGGAACAGCTGCGCCAGGTGGTCGCGGAGGTGCATATGGTCTCGGTGCGCGAATCGGTGAGTTTTCATCGCGCCCGCAAACAGTTCGATGCCGACGGGAACACCGATAACGGCCCCGCCATCGATGCCGCCGACCGTATGCTCACCCAGCTCGCCTGGTGGGGCAACGCGTTGGCCGCCGCCCGGGGAAACGACCCTTACCCCGGCTGAGCCGCAGCATATGATGCCGGGTGGGAGGAGGATTCGATGAATTCGGCAGATCCACCGGAGCCGCGGCGACCGGTATCGATGGGGGAATGGGTGGCCCGCGCGTTCGCGGTGGTGCTGCTCGTTCCGGTGCGGCTGGTCTGGGAAGCAGTGAAGCTGTGCGGACGGGCGATCGTCGCGACGGCTGTGTTCGTCCTGGAGAGAGTGCTGGCGCCGACCGGCCGCTTCGTCCGGCACTGGTTGCTGCGGCCGTTGTGGTTCGTTCTGAAAGATGTGCTGTGGGAGTGGCTTCTACAGCAGGTGCTGTGGGGGATGGTGCTCACGCCGCTGGGCGCGTTCCTGCTGAATTGGGTGTTGCGTCCGCTGCGGCACGCTCTCGAGGAGTGGTTGTGGCGGCGGGCCGTGCGGCCGGCGCTCGTGTTGCTGTGGCGGTATGTACTGCGGCCGGTGCTGTACGCGTGCGTCGTGGCCGCCGAATGGTTCTGGCGCCGGGTAGTGCGACCCGTGCTGTACGCGTTCGTCCTGCTGTGGCGCTGGTGCGTCGTATGGCCGCTGCGCCTGCTGGAGCGCTGGGTGCTGCGGCCGTGCGGGATGCTGATCGTCGCCATCGCGTCGTACGGCTGGCGCGGCGCGACCGCGGTGGTCCGGGTGCTGATCGTCGTACCGTGTGTTTTCGTCTACCGGTACGCGATCCGGCCGGTTCTGCGGGCACTGGCCGCGGTCTGGGGCGTGCTGGTCGTCCGCCCGATCGGCTGGGTGCACCGGCGAGTTGTGGTGCCGATGAACCGGACGCTGGCGGAGGTGCTGAACACCGTATTCGGGCGGTGAATCCCGGCCCGACAGGCCTACGGCCGGGTTGACCGGCTGTGGACCCGCCGGCGCCCGGGGAAGCGCCGGCCGCTTCGGTGGCGCCGCGCGCCTCAGCGGTGCTGAGGTTGCCGGGCCGGGCCGGGACGGGCGGGGCCCGGTCGCGACTGGGGTGCGGGCTGGCGGGTGCGGGGTTCGCCGATATAGGTGTGTTCGCGCGGGATCGAGACCAGGTTCAGCGGGATCTGGGTGGTCGCGGTGCGCAGCACCACCCGGTTGCCGATCGCGCCGGGCTGCTGGATCGAGAGGTCCGGTTTGGTGGCCGGCCAGCCCATCGGGTCGCCGGTGACGTAGATCGTGGTGATACCGGCGTGCGGGGCGGGCGCGAGCACACCGTCGACGACCGTCGCGGTGAACCCGGCGTCCGACTGGTGCGTTTCCACCGCCAGCATCAGGCGTTCCGGGTTACCGATCGTCTCGATCAGCTGGTACCAGGCCTGCGGCCGGTCGGTACGCACCAGGATCCGTTCCCCGACCGCCAGTGCCCGGAACACCAGCTGCTGCGCCAGATACAACTCACCGGCGACGTACACCGCGGAGATACCGGCGCCGATGATCCGCAAGGCCACCCCGTTGCCCTCGTCGTCGGAGCCGATCAGCTGGCCGCAGCCCGACGACGGCAGCGCGAGCGCGTCCAGCACCTCGATCGGGTACTCGGCGGTCGGCACCACATCCTCCAGATCCGGGATACCGATCGGCAGATGGGCGAGCAGGCTTTCGCGGTGCCGGCCGTGCACCGACACCATGCCCTTCGTTTTCGTCTTCTCCGGCAGTTCCCGCAGCGTGGACCGCCAGGCCGCGCCGATATGCACCGTGTCGGCCGTGGTGCCGGGGCGCAATCGCACCGCCACCGTGGTGCCGCGCGACTCCGCAACCCACAGCTGCGACAGGATTTCCGACCCCAGCTGCGTCGGGTCGATCGCCGCGCCGATGTTCACGCTGTTGCCGAGTTCGGCGTAGCGCCAGCGGTGGGTGAGGGCCCGTGCGTCGGCGCCGTAGAGGACCTGCCGCACGGCCGAGCGGATCTCCGAGGCGGTGAGCACACGCGATGCACAGCCCGCGTCCTCCAGGGTGCGCACGATGCGCTGGGTCGCGATGGTCACCGAACGCGCGGCGCCCTCGTCGCCGCCGCCGCGCCGGGCCGCGGCACCGGGGCAATCGACCATATCGAACCCGACCGCCAGCCAGACGGTGCGATGCGCGGTCGCCGGCAGCGGACCCAGCAGCGATTCGTAGATGGGGCCCGCAGGCGTGCCGGAGCGGCTGCGGTGCCCGTGGCTGATGATGTCGATCCCGCTGAGCAGAATGTCGTGCTGGGCGAGGCAGGTCGCGAGTTCGGCCATCGGCAGCAGATGCGAGGCGTGCACCGCGGTGCGGTCGATCCGGGTGAGCCCGCCGGGCGGCGGCAGTACCTCGATCACGGCGACGACCCGGCTCTCGTCCCAATACAGGCCGAGCGAGCGGTCGTCGGGGCCGCGGAAATCGTCGCTGTCGCCGATCCGGTACTCCCGGCGCGCGCGGTAACTCCACCAGGTGCCGATCCAGTCCAGCAGTACCCGCCGGCCGATCGGGATCAGCGGGATCAGCCCGGTGACGACCGCGACCCCCAGCGCGATCCACGGACCGAGCCCGAGGAACAGGACGATCGTCGCCGCGCCGAGTGCGAGGACCTGCGCGATGAGCAGGTTCGGCATGGAAATACGCCCGAACAACAGGTTGCGCCTGCGTCCCGCTGTGGCTGGCACGGCCATAAGAGTCCCCCAGGTACCCGGTGTCGGCCTGTTCGCGGCGGCCGAGCTGAACTACGTCCCCGGGAACTGTACTGTGTTCGGCGAGCACGAGCACAGTTCGGGGGAAGACGATGCCTTCAAAGCCCACAACACGGTGGCAGATCAGCGGCTACAACTTTCTGGTGCGCCGGATGGAGCATGCGCTGGTGCGGCGTGACGTGCGAATGCTGCACGACCCCATGCGTTCCCAGGTGCGTGCGTATGTGGTGGGTCTGGTGCTGGCGATCGTGGTGCTGGCGGGTTGTGGTGTGCTGGCGATTTTCCGCCCCCAGGACAAAGTGGGCGACAACAAGATTCTCATCGGTAAGGAATCCGGCGCCGTCTATGTCGTGCTCAACGATGTCGTGCATCCGGCGTTGAACCTGGCCTCCGCGCGGCTGGCGGCCGGTGACGCGCCGAAGGCGGCGATTGTCAAGGAGTCCGAGGTCGGGAAGAAGGCACGCGGCCCGCTGATCGGTATCCCGGGTGCGCCGAGCGCGATCCACTACGACTCCGAGGGCAAGGGCCGGCAGTGGACCGTCTGCGACGAGATGAAGAACGACGGCAGCTCCGACCGCACCACCTCGGTGCTCGCGGGCGATCTCGAACTCGGTGCGAAGGCCTCGGCCATGGAACCCGGTAGAGCGCTGCTGGTGCAGGGGGAGAAGCACACCTACCTGGTCTACGACAACAAACGCGCCCGGGTCGATATGAGCGACCGGCCGGTCACCGACGCGCTGAACATCACCGGCGCCACCCCCCGCCCGGTGAGCGAAGGTCTCATCAACGCGATTCCCGAGGTGCTGCCGCTCATCGCGCCGCCCATCGCCGACCCCGGCGGCATCCCCGACTACGAGATCAACGACCACCGTATCGGCGAGGTCGTGCAGGTGGGCACCACACAGGAGTTCTATGTGGTGCTCGCCGACGGTCTGCAGCAGGTCTCCCCGCTGACCGCGGACATCATTCGCAACGCGAACCCGCAGACGTCCAGCGATTTCATCATCGATCAAGCCCAGCGTTCCCACGCGCCGGTTTCCGCGGCACTGCGGGTGCAGACCTACCCGGCGACGGCCCCGATCGTGCTCGAGGCCAAGGACCTCCCGGTGAGCTGCCTGTCGTGGAAACCGATCCCGGAAGCGGGCGAGAACACCGGCACCCGTGCCGAACTGCAGCTGATCACCGGTGTGAGCCTGCCGATGAAGGACAACGCCAAACTGGTCCCGCTCGCGCAGGCCGACGGATCGGGCCAGAACGTCGATTCGACCTATATCCCGCCGGGCACCGGCGCCTACGTGCAGACCACCGGTATCGAACCGGACAGCCGGCGTAAGGACAGCATCTTCTACATCGCCGATACGGGCGTACGTTTCGGCATCAAGAACGCCGACGCGGTGAAGGCACTCGGTATGCCGGACAAACCCGAACCCGCGCCCTGGCCGATCATCGGCCTGCTGGCGTCGGGCCCGACACTGGGCCGTGAAGAAGCGCTGGTCGCGCACGACGGTGTCGCGCCGGATCCCTCGCCCGCGGATCAGCCGGTCGCTTCCACCAAGTAGCGCCCGTGCCGGCCGACGTGGGGACGATAGAACGCCAGCGCCTCGCAGGAACATTCGCAATAGCGAATATGCCCATCCGAAAGAGCCACCATGCCAGAAGACCTTCTAGCAGACCCCCAGCACCTGGCTGGGTTGAGCAAGGCGATGGAAGAGATCGCCAACGACGGATACCGAATCGTGGCGCTGACACGGGAGCATTGCCTCGTCAGCGCTGCCGGATTCGGCGGCGAGGTTTTCCAGCCGCTGCTGCAGCCCTTCACACTCGCAGCCGAAGCCACCTCGAACCGGCTGTCTGGTATATCGGGCACGAACCTATCCACCAGTACCGAGCTGAACAACGCAGCATGGCTCTATCACGAGCGAGATAAGCAGACCTACGAGGCGCTCAATGCGGCAACCATTGATATGCATACCGGCCAACCGGTTGCGGTTGACTCGAGCTTCGAAAACCCGGGCGTGGTCAAGGATTACTACGCTTCGATATGGTATGGGAAGCCCAATATCATCAAGACAGATCCTCCGTCGGCGGCACCCCCGGAGCTCGCGGACCTGATCTCCGAGACGACGGGTGTGCTCGGAGATGTCAACGACGCCATCAAGGATGTCACCCGGATGGCGGGCGAAGAGATAAATATACTCGAGACGGTTCTCAACCCGATCACGGTGAATTGGAACGAACTGCGCCGGATCGGCGAAACCTACAAGGTAGCCGGAAACGGCATGGAGGCCTTGGGGGCGAACCTCGAGGACGGACTCAGCAAGGTCGGGCCGAACTGGAACGGGCAAGCTGCCATAGCATTCGAAAATTGGGCGCGTACGCAGATCGCCGCGATGAAGTGGGAGGGCCCGACGGGCCGGGTCATCTGCGACCTCTTCAATGTCATCTCCGACAGAATCCGCGAATGTATCCGGACGGCCTGCGAAAAGCTCAAAGACATGATTGTGTCGATGGTCGAATTCCGCAGCGTCAAGGATGTCTTGAAGTTCGTGGCAAAGAAGATCCCTGTCATCGGTACCATTGCCGAAGCCATCGATCTCAGCACCAAGATCTGGAAAGTTGTGGACATGGTGCTCGATATCAAGCGGGAAATCGAGCACTTGCGCGACCGTATCACCGAACTTCTGCAGTTCGTCACCGATCCGGTTGGTAAAGGGAAAGAATGGGTCCAGCAGAAGATGGAGCCGGTGACGGGCGCGGTGGCGGATGCCGCGAAGAAGGCCGCGCTCGTCAACGATATCAACTCGATCGCACACGCAGAAGATACGCTCAACCGGCCGAAGAATTCCTACGAGATCGGCTCAGGACAGCAACCCTGGCAAGCGGCGACATGATGAACTCCCGATGCCATCGCACGTTCATCCGTCCGCACGGAAGCGTCACCTGCCGAGGTACTTATGTTTGAGTCCGATCTCGACCCCAAGATGGAGGCCGTCGCTCGCCGGGTCTTGAACGCCGTCGGCGATCTGGAAACGGCGCGTCTGCGCCTCGAGCGCACCGAACTCGCCGAGCTCTGGAGTGAGCGGATTCCGGTCACCGAGGCCCTGTTGCAACGAATGGCCGACAGTCCGGCATCCTCACCCGAATTGAAGGCTTATGCGGTGAGGGTCGCTGCTGGTGAATGCCGATGGTGTGATATCGAGCGTCTGGCCATGCCCCTGCCACCGGAAGTTCCGGAGCTGAAGGCGCTTCCGGCATACGAGTGGAACTGGGGTGTTGCTCCGCCCGCGCCACCTCCTCCGCCCATGCCTCCTCCGGCCCCTGTGCAGCGCCCCAGGGCAGGCCGGGAACTGGTGGTCGGTCCCAGTGATTGGCCCGATGACCTGGACGAATACCCGGAAGGGAAGTCATGGTTGGTGTGAACGACCGTCTCGCTGCACTGGTGCTCAGCGTCGGCGTCCTGCTGGGCACAGGATGTGGGAACGGTGAAGATACCAGTGCGGATCCATGCGACATCCCGGACACTGCGCTCACCGAAGCCGGGTTGAAACCGGAATCTGCCCGTCCAGGAACGGACGGCGTCGATTTCGAAGACTGGACCGGCTGCACATGGAAGGCCACCGACGAGGAGTGGTTCACCTTCTGGCTCTACTACGGCTCTCCCGGTCTGGAAGAGTTCGGCACCGACCCCCGATATCAGCATTACCGACCGATCGGGCCCGCCGACATCGACTCACGAAAGGCCACTGAATTCACCGTAAACCTGGATCCCGAGCGTCAGCGGTTCTGCCACATCGGGATCGAGCTGTCAGATGGGATGGCTTTCCTGTGGTCATCGCTGTCGGTTCGGCGGGAGCCCGGCGAAGCCAAAGGCGACGGGCTCTGCGCAGCCAACCAGCGGGTAGCCCAGCAGTTGAGCAAATACCTGCCGGAATAATGCACGGCTCCCTGCCAGCCGAATCGAGGTTTCGCGCACGCATGGGGTGAAGCGCTTCGCTGTGCCGCATGGGTTCCGAGTCACCAGATGTCGGCCCAGATAGGACGTTTGGGTATGTCGAGTAGCACGGATTTCTTGTGTACTACCACGGGAACCGGGGAGCCGGTGCCGAGCCGCTCGACCAGTGCGCGTGCTCGTGCCCCAAAGAATTGAGGGTAGGAGTACTGTTTACGGACACGGGCATCGTTCCCCGTTTCCGGGTGCGGAAAGCGGACTTCGACCCGGACCCGCCACAGATCGAAGTTGAGCGGACTGTGACTGTGTTTTCGCCCTAGATCGGACTCGACCACCGTCGCAGACACTGTGGTCCCGGCGCGTCGTACATACTGTCGGCGTATCCGCCAAGCTGCGGCCAGTACGACAATCCACGCCGCTGAGCCGAGTACCGCGCTGACCGGAAGAAATAGCGCCAAAGCGGCTTCCGAACCCGTAGACCGTGCTATTGCCGCCCCCAGGTACAGTGCACTTGTCATGAAGGCTACGGCAGCCACCGGGACGCCGAGTGCCCACACCAGTGACATCGGGCCGACCATTCGTTTGGCACCGTCCATACCAACTCCTCGAACTACGCTGGCCGCCAATTCACCGACTGTAGCGGCACTCGGCTACGGGAATCGACGGTAGGCCCGTCTCGGCTCTGCCGGATCTGTGGCCAGTTCCGGGACGTGCGTACCGGCAATAGTCAGCGGAGTCACGTATTCGGCCGCGGTGCTGTCCGCAGCCGCATTAGGTGGGGGTGGTTTGTTGTGTCCAGCGCGAGCGCGGCGGTCCACAGTGAGGCGTCGAATGTGCCGGGAATCTGCCATTCGGCCGGTGGTACCGCGGGGACGTGAAGGCGTACGGGATCCAGTTCGGGGAGGTACCGGTCGGCGACGGCCCACCACTGCCGGCCGGTGGCGTCCATGACGACGGCGACGATCAGATCGTCGACGCCGGGCAGTTGCCGGGCGGCCACCCGGACCTGGTCGGGGATATGCCTGTTCTCCGGCTGGTCGGTGAGTTGGTCGGCGAACACCATGAATACGAAACCGAATCCGAATATTCCGG
>NZ_JARWPM010000176.1 GCF_029869215.1 Nocardia carnea | reverse complement strand
GCGATACCCATACCGGCCATCGGCGCGCGGCCGGTGCCGTGATAGTCACCGCCCTGCCAGTCGGGGTCGCCGGTGATGGCCGCGATCTGGGTGCTCTGGGTGCCGATCTGGTCCGCGGTGGCGCGCGGGCCGCCCCCGGGGCGGGTAACGCCCGCGGGGCCCTGGGCGGCCCCGGCCGGGGGGGCCGCCGGCGCGGCTGGGGGCGCCGGCGGGCCCGGCGCCGCCGGGTTCGGTTCGCAGCATCTCGTCGACAGCACCGGCGAGGCTGGGTGGATGGGATCTGCCGGCTCCCGGTACCGCGTACTGCGCGGGACCACCGCGAGGCCGAGCGGTATATCGAGCCCTCCTCGGTATACCGCCCGCCCCCTTGGCATCGGCTGCCCGCCCTGCCCCGGAGTGATCCGCGACCATTCCCACCGGCCCGGTGACATCGCTGCGGTCCACGATGAGCGACACTGTGTCCTATGCACTACCGGCCACCGACAGATCTGCCCGTCGAGACACCGTTCGATCCGGTGGCCGGCTCCGGCTCCGTCACCACCTCCGCGCGCCCCCGTACCGGGACGGCAATGCGGGCTCGCCCGGGTCGAGCACGCATGTCGTCGCGTGGGGCGGAGACGGCCCGTTGAGGCGGCACCGTACCGCTCGGGGTCCGCGCAGCCGCCGGCGCGACGAGTTGCGTGCCCCGGCACACCGCCGCCCCACCGTGCACCCGAATCCGGCGGCACTCACCGATAAGCCGTGTGGCGGTGTGATGTGCGTCCGCCCGGGCCCCGGCCAGCCGACGAACGCGCCGGATCTCCGGGCGCCCTGACCCGGGCAGCGCTCGCAACCCGGGTAGCCGTCGCCGGTCTCCCGTCCGGCCACTCAGCGCATACCCGGCATACCGGCGAACAGGACCTCGAACACTGTCGGGTGATTCTGGAAGATCCGGGTCGACGGAATGAACGGATGTACCTCCGAGGTGTCGGTGACCACATAATCCGCGTGGCTGCCTGGCACCCGCTCCACCACGCCGTCGCAGCGCGGCCCGCCGGTCGCGGCGACCTTGGGCAGGTCTTCGGGATAGGCGTAGGCCGGCGCGCCGTACATGAAGCTCGCGTTGAACGAGGCGCCCGGGTTACGGCCGCCGAACAGGTCTTCGGCCAGCGGCATCGCCTTGGCGATACCCCGGATCACGCAGCTCAGCGCCGGTTTGTACTCGTTGAGCAGTTCGCTGGTGGGCCGCAGTAGATCGAGGGCGGTGACCAGGTTCGGTTCGTTCTCCGCCAGGACTGCCCCGGTGGTGTCGGCCAGGCCGATCGTCTCCAGCAGCAACGTATCGAAGTTCTGTTCGTTCTCGGTGAGGGTATGGCTGAGCGCGGTGGCGTTGTCCACGGTGCGTAGCAGGTCGGGCGCGGTATCGGCGTACAGGTTGGTTACCGCGGCGGTGGCCTGGAAATCGTGGCGCAGCGCCGGCATGCTCGGGTTGATCTCCCGCAGCAGGGTGTCGGCATTCACCAGCAGATCGCCGAGCTGCGCGCCGCGGCCCTGCAGGGCGGTGCCGAGTGCGGTGAGGGTGGCGTTGAGCTTCGCCGGCTCGACCATATCGAGCACCTCGGTGAGCCGTTCGAACAGCGTATTGAATTCGACGGTCACCGATTCGCCGCGCAATTCCTGGCCGGGCCGCAATCGGCCCGCCGGATCGGCGGGTTCGACGAAGTTCACGTACTTGGCACCGAATACCGTGGTGGAGCGGATATCCACGAGCGCGTTGCCGGGGACCAGCGGCATCAGGTCGGGGTTCAGATCGAGTTCGAGCCGGACCTGCCCGTTCTCCGATTCGACCGATCCCACGCGGCCGATTTCCGCGCCCCGGAATTTCACCTTGGCGTCGGGGTCCATCACCAGCCCACTGCGCGGGACCACCACGGCGACGTGTTTCTCCGGGGTGAAGCCCCCGAGGAACATGGTCAGTGCGACGACCACGACCAGCACCAGCACCGCGACCATGGCCAGCGCCGCGAGCTTGTACTGCACGGCCGCCCAGATCTTGCGCAGTGTCGTGTGTCGACCGGACCGGTCGGGTATGGGTACCACCACTCACCTGCCTTGCGACGTCCGGCGCCCCGGTGCGCCGAACTGAACCGGATTTATGTCCAGACAGTTGTCCATGTTATGGCTGATTCGACCCGGCCGGTACGGTTTTCGCCGATTGCGTCCGGATTTCGCCGCGGCACGGCATCTTCGCAGGTAGAAAGTGAAAAAGGCCCGCTCACCACCAGGGGTGAACGGGCCTCGATCATAAGCCGTTACGGCATCGGTTACAGCGCTTTCTCGATCGCCGCGACCAGCGTGTCCGCATCCGGCGCGGTGGTCGGGCGGAACCGGCCGGCCACCGTGCCGTCCCGGTTGATCAGGAACTTCTCGAAGTTCCACTGCACATCCCCGGCCGTGCCCTCGGCGTCAGGGGTCTCGACGATCTCCCGGTACAGCGGATGCCGGTCGTCGCCGTTCACATCCGCCTTCTCGAGCAACGGGAAATCAACCCCGTAGGTGGTCGAGCAGAACTGCGCGATCTCCTCGGCGGTGCCCGGCTCCTGGCCCATGAACTGGTTGCACGGGAACCCGACGACACTGAAACCGCGATCGCCGTAGGTGTTCTGCAGTTCCACCAAACCGGTGTACTGCGGTGTCAGACCACATTTCGACGCGACATTGACCAGCAGCACCGCCTTGTCACCCACCAGCTCACCGAGCGTGGTGGCCGAACCCGACAGCGTGTTCACCGGAATATCTCGGACGTTCATTCGTAGCGCACCTGCCAACTCTTGATTCCGTTGATCCACCCCGAGCGCAACCGTACCGGATCGGATACGGATTTCAGGTCGGGCATGGCGTCGGCGATCGCGTTGAACATCAGGTCGATTTCCAGCCGGGCGAGGTTGGCACCCACGCAGTAGTGGGTGCCGGTACCGCCGAATCCGACGTGCGGATTCGGGTCGCGCAGGATGTCGAAAGTGAACGGATTCTCGAAGCCTGCCTCGTCGAAATTGGCCGAGCTGTAGAACAAGCCGAGGCGCTGGCCCTTCTTGATCTCCTGCCCGCCCAGCACATGGTCGGCGGTGGCGGTGCGCTGGAACGCGGTGACCGGGGTGGCCCAGCGGACGATCTCGTCGGGCGCGGTCCGCGGCCGCTGCTCCCGGTAGAGCTGCCACTGCTCGGGGTTGTCCACGAAGGCCTTCATACCGTGCGTGATGGCATTGCGGGTGGTCTCGTTCCCGGCGACCGCGAGCAGGATCACGAAGAAACCGAACTCGTCGGAGGCCAGGCCTTCACCGTCGACATCGGCGTTGACCAGCTGGGTGACGATATCGTCGGCCGGGCAACCGCGACGCTGCTCGGCCATGTTCCAGGCGTAGCCGAGGATCTCCGCGGACGCGACGGTGGGATCGCCGTATTCGGGGTCGTCGTAGTTGAGCATCTGGTTCGACCAATCGAAGACCTTGCGCCGGTCCTCCTGCGGCACCCCGAGCAGTTCGGCGATCGCCTGCAGGGGCAGTTCGCAGGCGACCTGGGTGACGAAATCGCCGCCGCCGGTCTTCTTCGCCTCGTGCACGATCCGGTGCGCCCGCTCGGTGAGAGCATCGCGCAGCCCCTCCACCGCGCGGGGTGTGAAACCCTTGGCGACAATCCGGCGCACCTTCGAATGCTTGGGCGGGTCCATGTTCACCAGCAGGGCGCCGGTGAGCGCCATCTGGTCGGGTGTGATGTCGCCGGGCAACCGGACGATGGAGCCCTTCTGCTGCGACGAGTACAGCTCCGGATTCCGGGACAGTTCCTTGACGTCCTCGAGGGTGCTAACCACCCAGTACCCGCCGTCGTTGAAACCACCGGAGGCCTCGTCGGTCTGGGCGTTCCACCACACCGGCGCCGTCCGGCGCAGCATCGCGAACTCCTCGACCGGGCTGCGCTGCTCCCACAGACCCGGGTCGGTGAAATCGAAACCCGGAGGCAGTGCGGTTGTCATCAGAATTCCTTCCCTTCGTCCGGCAGCGGACGCAGCGGCGCCTCCGGCTGCACCTCGACCAGCACCAGATGAGCTCCGCGCGGCGTACCGACGACCGCCGAGACCGCGCGCGCCAGGTCGCTCGCGCGCAGCATGTACGGGTGCCGCGCCAGGCCCCAGTGCTGCCAGGACTCCAGCAGCGGGCCGATGACCTCCGGGGTGGCATTCATTCCCATACCGGTGGACGTCTGACCGGGCCGCACCAGCGACGCCCGGATACCGGTGCCCTCGAGTTCCATCCGCAACTGTTGCGCCATGGCCTCGACCCCCGCCTTGGCCGCGCTGTAGGCGCCCTGCCAGGGTCGCGGAGTGGGGGCGCAATCGGAGCTGATCAGCACGATATCGCCGCGGCGGCGCGCCAGCATTCCGGGCAGTACGGCATGCGCCATCCGGTGCGCGCCGACCAGATGGATCTGCACCTGATGGGCGAAATCGGCGGGGTCCATATCCTGGATGAGCGAGAACTCGATATCGCCGGCCCCGGAGACCAGGATCTCGGTGGGGCCGATCGCGGCCTCGGCGGCGGCCACGAATTCGTCCACGGACGACTGATCGGTGACATCGAGCCGGTGCGCGAACGCCGTCCCGCCGTCGGCACGGATCTTGCCGGCCAGTTCCTTGAGAATCTCCACCCGGCGCGCGCCGAGCGCCACCGGATGGCCCTGCGCGGCCAGTTCCACCGCGGTGGCCGCGCCGATACCGGACGACGCGCCGGCCACGATGGTGGCCCGCTTCTCGGGATGGGGTTCGAACCGGGGCATTACCGCACCTCCACGGAGATCGGGAGCTTGGCGAAGCCCCGCACATTGCTCGAGTGCACGCGCTCGATACCGTCCTCGCGCACCCGGTAGGACTCGACGCGCGAAGCGAATTCGCGCAGGGCGACCGTGGCCTCCAGCCGGGCCAGATGAGCGCCCAGGCAGAAGTGCACCCCGGCGCCGAAGCTGGCCAGATTGCCCTTCTCGGGTCGGTCCAGGTCGTAGGTGTCACCGTCGTCGAACACCTCGGCGTCGCGGTTGGCCGAACCGATCAGCAGCAGCACCTTCGACCCGGCCGGGATCACCTTGCCGTGGTATTCCAGATCCGTGGTGGCGGTCCGCGCGACCATCTGGCTCGAGGTGTCGTAGCGCAGGGTCTCCTCGACCCAGTCCGAGACGCGTTCCGGGTCCGCGGCGACCTTGGCGTACTGCTCCGGGTTGCGGGCGGCCCAGTACAGCGCGTTGCCGAGCAGTTTGGTGGTGGTCTCGTTACCGGCCACGACCATCAGGAACATGAAGCCGATGATCTCGTCGTCGGTGAGCGAATCGCCGTCGATCTCGGCGTCCAGCAGCGCGGAGGTGAGATCGTCGGTGGGTTTTTCGCGGCGCTCGGCGACCATGTTCGCGTAGTAGACGACCAGGTTCAGCGAGGCCTCGATCGCCGAATCCGGCACATCGGTGACCCCGTCCTCGCGGTGCATGACCATATCGGCCATCCGGCGGATCTCGGCGCGGTCGGCGGCGGGCACGCCCATCATCTCGGAGATGACGTCCATCGGCAGTTTGCCGGCGACCTCCTCGATCCAGTCGAATTCACCGCGTTCCAGGGCCGGTACCAGATATTCGAGGGTCAGCTCGTGGATACGCGCTTCCATATCCGCGACCCGTTTCGGGGTGAAACCCTTGAACACCAGGCGACGCATCCGCATATGCCGCGGATCGTCCATGGCCAGGAACGACATGGTGCGATGGGCGTCCGGGCCCCAGGCGGCGGGGTCGAGGGAGACCCCGTTGGCATTGGAGAGCTGCGTGGCGTTGCGGAACGCGTTGGTCACGTCGGCGTGCCGGGACAGGGCGTAGAAATCGAGCTCGGGGTTGTGATAGAGCGGTGCCTCCGCGCGCAGCCGGGCGTACGTCGGGTACGGGTCCTCGTGAAAGGCGTAGTCGTACGGGTCGAAGGTCACCGGCTCCAACGATGCTGCCGTCATCGGATCCACCTCTGTTTCGATAACGAGTTCTCGCCGGGCGGGACGGGACGATCGCCGAGGGGAGACACATAGCTGGACATGTGTCTGGACGGTACCAGCGGTGGGCCGTTGCGACAATGATCGTACGGGAACAAACCGTTGATCTGCGCGAATACGCCAGGGTCGGAGCCTTGTTCCACCCGGCGCGCGCGGCGCACGCGAGGATCGGGCA
This sequence comes from Nocardia carnea, assembly GCF_029869215.1. GTDB lineage: Bacteria > Actinomycetota > Actinomycetes > Mycobacteriales > Mycobacteriaceae > Nocardia > Nocardia carnea_B. The sequence goes on along the minus strand of NZ_JARWPM010000176.1, from coordinate 8,277 downwards.
CGATCAGCGGGGAGGCGCGAGGATAGAACCAGTTCTTGCACGACGAGAAGAGTCCGGACTATATTCCATACACCTGTCCAGACAGTATTGGGGTCTTTCATGAACAGTCTTCTGCCCGGCGACAGCTCCCGACTGCTGATCGGCGGTGGCCTCGTCGCCGGCGGTAACGGCGTGTTCGACAATCTGAACCCGGCGACCGAAGAGGTCATCGGCACTGCGGCCGATGCGGACGCGGCCGATATGAACGCCGCCATCGCCGCCGCGCGTACCGCCTTCGACGAGACCGATTGGTCGCGTGACCACGCTTTCCGGGTGCGCTGCCTGGAACAGTTGCAGACGGCGCTGAAGGCACACGCGGAAGAACTGCGCGAGATCACCGTCGCCGAGGTCGGCGCGCCGATCATGTTCACCAGCGGCCCCCAGCTCGAGGGTCCGATCGAGGATCTGAGCTTCGCCACCCGGCTGGCCGCGGACTACGCATGGGAAACCGAACTGGGCGAGGCCGCGCCGATGGGGATTCGCACCCAGCGGGTGATCCGGCGGGAAGCCGTGGGCGTGGTCGGGGCGATCACACCGTGGAACTTCCCGCACCAGATCAATTTCGCGAAACTGGGTCCGGCGCTGGCCGCGGGCAACACGATCGTGCTCAAACCCGCGCCCGACACCCCTTGGTGCGCGGCGGCGCTCGGCTCGATCATCACCGAAGAGACCGATATCCCGGCCGGGGTGGTCAATATCGTCACCTCTTCCGACCACGCTCTGGGCGCCCAACTCGCCGGTGACCCGCGCGTCGACCTGATCAGTTTCACCGGTTCCACCGGCACCGGCCGCGCCGTGATGGCCTCGGCCGCGGCGAACCTCAAGAAAACCTTCCTCGAGCTGGGCGGTAAATCGGCATTCATCGTCCTCGACGACGCCGACCTGGGCACCGCCGTGAGCTATGCCGGTTTCTCCCTGTGCGTGCACGCCGGCCAGGGCTGCGCCCTGTCCACGCGGCTACTGGTACCGCGCGACCGCTACGCCGAAGCGCTCGAGGCCGCGGCGGCGACCATGGGCGGAATCCGCCCCGGCGATCCCACGAACCCGGGCACGGTGTGCGGCCCGGTGATCTCCGACCGGCAGCGGTCGCGCGTCCTCGGCTATATCGACAGTGCCCGTGCCGACGGCGGCCGGATCGTGACCGGTGGCGGCCGCCCGGCCGACCGGGAACGCGGTTTCTTCGTCGAACCCACCGTGATCGCCGATCTCGACAACAGCGCCAAAGCCGCGCAAGAGGAGATCTTCGGCCCGGTTCTGGTGGTGCTGCCCTACGACGGCGACGACGATGCCATCCGTATCGCCAACGATTCGCCGTACGGCCTGTCGGGCGCGGTCTGGGGTAAGGACCCCGAGCGGATCCGGCGGGTCACCGATGGTGTGCGCACCGGAACGCTCGGCGTCAACGGCGGTATGTGGTACAGCGCCGACGCCCCGTTCGGCGGCTACAAACAGTCCGGTATCGGCCGCGAGATGGGGGTCGCCGGATTCGAGGAGTACCTCGAGACCAAACTCGTCGCCACCGCGCTGTAGCCGCGCGGACCCACCCCGAAAACCCTTCCCACCAGGCTTTATACAGCAGCGAGGAGCTCGATCCCATGGCTCGTTTCACCGGCAGGACCGCCATCGTCACCGGCGCCGCACGCGGTATCGGCGAGGTGTACGCGCAGGCGCTGGCCGCCGAGGGCGCCTCCGTCGTCGTCGCGGACCTGAACGCCGAGGGCGGCAATGCCGTCGCCGAGAAGATCGTCGCCGACGGCGGTACCGCGTCGTTCCATCCGGTCGACGTCTCCGATCCCGAATCGGCCGAGGCGCTCGCCGATTTCACCGTCGAGAAGTACGGCAAGATCGACCACCTGGTGAACAACGCCGCCATCTACGGCGGGATGAAACTCGATCTGCTGCTCACCGTGCCGTGGGACTACTACAAGAAATTCATGTCGGTGAACCTGGACGGCGCACTGGTGATGACCCGCGCCGTCTGGGAGAACATGGCCGCGAACGGTGGCGGCTCGATCGTCAACCAGTCGTCCACGGCCGCCTGGGTGTACAGCGGTTTCTACGGTCTGGCCAAGGTCGGGATCAACGGGCTCACCCAGCAGCTGGCCACCGAACTCGGCGGCTCGAATATCCGGATCAACGCCATCGCCCCGGGCCCCACCGATACCGAGGCCACCAAGACCACCACGCCGGAGAGCATGGTCAAGGATATGGTCAACCGGCTGCCGCTCAAGCGGATGGGGACCCCGGAGGATATGGCCGGGGCACTGCTGTATCTGCTGTCCGACGACGCGAAATGGGTCACCGGCCAGATCTTCTGCGTCGACGGCGGTCAGGTGATCCGGTAATGAGCGCGGATTCCGCCGGCAGCACGCGGGTCGGTTTCATCGGCCTGGGCGATATGGGCGGGCCGATGGCGAAGCAGCTGCTGGACTGGCCCGGCGGGCTCACCGTCTGCGATATGCGGGCCGAGGCCGTGGAACCGTTCACGGCCGCGGGCGCCGAGGCCGCGGCGTCCGCCGCCGAACTCGCCGCGAAATGCGGCGTCATCTGCATCGCCGTGGTGAACGACCGGCAGGTCCGCGCCGTACTCACCGGCGAGAACGGCGTATTGAGCACCGCCGAGCCCGGCACGGTAGTGGCGGTACATTCCACCATCGGCGACGAATCGGCCGTCGAATTCGCCGGGCTGTGCGCCGAACGCGGCGTGGAACTGGTCGACGCACCGATCAGCGGCGGGGCCGCGGGCGCGAACAGTGGACGGCTGGCGGTGATGATCGGCGGTAGCGAGCGCGCCGTGGCCGCGGTGCGGAAACCGTTCGGCTGCTTCGCCGATCTGGTCGTGCACGCGGGTGAGGTCGGGGCCGGGACCCGCATGAAATTGGCCCGAAACCTGCTGCATTTCATCTCGTTCACCGCCGCCACCGAAGCGCAGCGGCTGGCCGAGGCCGCCGGGCTCGATATCACCGCACTCGGCAAAGTGGTCCGCCACTCCGACGCGGTGACCGGCGGGGCGGGTTCGATCATGCTCCGGGATACCACCGCGCCGATCGAGGAGGGGGATTTCTGGCTGCCGATCCTCACCCACGTCCGCGAACTCGGCGAGAAGGACTTGTCCCTGGCGCTGGATCTCGGCAACCGGATCGGTACCGAACTTCCGCTGGCCGAACTCGCACTCGCCCGGTTCGGCGACGGCCTGGGGGTCGGGCAGGGCACGATCTCGGCCGCACGGCAGGGCACGGCTACCGCTGCCGGGCAGGATGCCGCTCAGCGGGACGACGGCACCGCCGGACAGGGACGCCGTGGCACCATCGCCGCGCGCGGTGGCACCACCGCTGCCGGCCCGGACGCTGCGACCGCGGCCGAGCAGCACGAGGTGGCCGCAGCCGGACCGCAGGGCGCTGCGGCACAGAACGACAGTAAGGACTCCGAATAATGGCCGACGCCACCACCCTCCGCCCGCTGGCCGCCGCCGAGGTCACCGAATGGGACCGCACCACCGATGTCCTGGTCGCGGGCTATGGGATCGCCGGGGTCTGCGCCGCCATCGAGGCCGCGCGGGCCGGCGCGCGGGTGCTGATCTTGGAACGCACCAGCGGCTGGGGCGGGGCGGCGGCGCTGGCCGGCGGATTCATCTATCTCGGCGGCGGAACACCGTTGCAGCGTGCGCTGGGCTTCGAGGACAGCCCGGAGAACATGGAGAAATTCATGGTCGCCGCACTGGGTCCGGGCGTGGACCGCGCGAAGATCGCCGACTACTGCCGCGGCAGCGTCGAACACTACGAATGGCTGGTCGCCAACGGGGTGCCGTTCAAAGAGGAGTTCTGGGGCGAACCGGGCTGGGAACCCCCGCACGACGAGGGCCTCATGTATTCGGGCGGCGAGAACGCGGCACCGTTCAACACGGTGGCCGATCCGGCGCCGCGCGGCCACGTCCCGCAGATGAGCAACAAGCGCACCGGTTCCAAGGGCGGCGGCTACATGCTGATGAAACCGCTCGCCGAAACCGCCGAAAAACTCGGGGTGACAGCCGAATACGACACCCGCATCCAGCGGCTTGTCGTCGACGGCGACCGGGTGGTCGGCGTGATCGCCAAACAGTACGGCAAGGAACTGGCCATCCGCGCCGAACGCGGAGTCGTGCTGGCCACCGGTAGTTTCGCCTATCACGACGAGATGATCGAGGGATTCGCGCCGCGGCTCATCGGCCGGCCGGGCGCGGCCATCGAGGAACACGACGGGATCGCCATCCGGGTGGCCCAGGCCCTGGGCGCGGACCTGGCGCATATGGATGCCACCGAGGTCGCGTTCTTCGGCGACCCGCAGATGATGGCGCGCGGCATCCTGGTCAACGGCCGCGGCCAGCGCTACGTCCCCGAGGACACCTATCCCGGCCGGATCGGGCAGATGACGCTGTTCCACCAGGAGAACCAGGCGTATCTGATCATCGGCGAGGCCGCCTACGAGGAAGCGCTGACCACCGAGACCTCCACCCCGTTCTTCCGGCAGCCACCCACGTGGGCCGCGGAAACCATCGCCGAGCTCGAATCCGATATCGGCCTGCCCGAACTCGCCCTGCAGACCACCGTCGAGCTGTACAACAAGCACGCCGCGAACGGCCGGGACCCGCTGCTCGGCAAGAAACCCGAATGGACCAAACCGCTCGAAGGCCCCTTCGCCGCCTTCGATATGCGCGGATTCACCGCGGGTTTCACGCTGGGCGGTTTGCGCACCGACCTGGATTCGCGGGTACTGCACGTCGACGGCCGCCCGATCGCCGGCCTGTTCGCGGCGGGCCGCTGCACCTCGGGGGTCTGCGCGGGCGGGTACGCCAGCGGAACCTCCCTGGGCGACGGCAGCTTCTACGGCCGCCGGGCCGGGATTGCGGCCGCGAAGGCGTGAAACGGTACTGTCGGACACATGTCCGAAGGTGAACCTCTCGTCGTCGAAGCGACCCGTCGCCGCCTGTCTGCGAAACAGGCCGATACGGTCGACAAACTGACGAAGGCGGCGGTGGATGTGCTGACCCGCGAGGGGTTCGCGGGGATGACCATCCGGATGGTCGCCGCCGCGGCCGGGGTCGGTACCGCCACCGCGTACACCTACTTCTCGTCCAAAGAGCATTTGGTCGCCGAGATCTTCTGGCGCCGGCTGGTGGCGGCGCCGTCCCCGGCGAGCGAGGATCCCGACCCCACGGTGCGGGTGGTGGCCGAACTACGGGCCATCGCCATGCTCGTCGCCGACGATCAGGAGGTCGCGGGGGCGGTCACCAGCGCGCTGCTCGGGCGCGACCCCGACGTGGCCCATCTGCGGGCCCGCATCGGCCTGGAGATCCGCACCCGGATCGAACGCGCCCTCGGCCCCGACCCCGATCCCGAGGTTGTGGTCTCCCTCGAACTCGTCTACGCGGGTGCGCTGGTGCGGGCGGGCATGGGGTATGCCTCCTACGCCGATATCGCCGATCTCATCGAGAAATCGGCCCTGTTGATCCTGCGCTGAGCAGCCGAAGAAAGCCTTGGAGTACACCTGATGGATCGCCCCAAACAGCTCGATTCACCCCTGGTTCCCACGATCATCAAGTACATGTCCAAGGTCAACACCTGGGCGTACCGACGCACCGGCGGCCGTATCGGCGGGAACTGGCGCGTCGGCGCGGGTTTCCGCAAACCGGTGCCGACCCTGCTGCTCGAGCACACCGGCCGTAAATCGGGTAAGCGGTTCACCATTCCGCTGCTCTTCCTGCGCGACGGCGCCGATATCGTCATCGTCGCCTCGCAGGGCGGGCTACCCAAGAACCCGCAGTGGTACTACAACCTGGTGGCACAACCGGACACCACGGTCCAGATCGGCAAGGACCGCCTTCCGGTCCGGGCCCGCCTCGCCGACGATGCCGACCGCGACCGCCTGTGGCCGAAACTGCTCGAGTTGTACCCGGATTTCGGCAACTACCAGTCCTGGACCGAACGCAAGATCCCCCTTTTCATCCTGGAACCCCGCAGCTGAAATCGGCGGCCCTCGACGGCGGCCCTCGCGCCGCCCTCGAGGGCTATCGGATGCGCTGCCGGCGTTCCACAGGCAGGTCTGGCCGACGTTCCGACCGCCTATTCCCGCGAGCGCGGGTACGCCCGCGTGAGCCGCACCCTCCCGTCAAGGCGCGGCCGGGACGTTGGCGTGCTCGGCGCCGAGAGTCGTATCCGGCCCGTGCCCGGTGTGTACCACCGTCTCATCCGGAAGCTCGAACAACCGGCCTATGGAGGAGAGGATGGTCGGGTAGTCGGAGTACGAACGCCCGGTCGCGCCGGGGCCGCCTTCGAACAAGGTGTCGCCGCTGAACAGGGCGCCGTTGGCCGGCAGGTGCAGACAGCAGGACCCCGGGGAGTGGCCCGGGGTGTGCAGTACCCGAAGTTCCGCCCCGGCGATCGCGAAGGCCGCGCCGTCGGACAAGGCCTGGTACTCGACACCGGGATGGGTCTGCTGCCAGAGCACATCGTCGGCGGGATGCAGATGGATCGGTGCGCCGGTGGCGGCAGAGAGCGTCGGGGCGACCGTCACGTGATCGTTGTGGGCATGGGTACAGATGATCGCGGTCACCCGGCGGCCTGCCACGGCCTCGAGGATCGGCTGCGCGTCGTGGGCGGCGTCGATGATCAGGACCTCGCTGTCGTCACCGACCAGCCAGATATTGTTCGCCACATCCCAGCAGCCGCCGTCGAGGCAGAACTGTCCCTCGGTGACGACCCGCTCCACCCGCGCGGTCACAGGACCACCACCGAGCGCAGGACGGCGCCGCCGTGCATGGTGGTGAATGCCTGTTCCACCGCGTCGAGGCCGATCCGCTCAGTGACGAACTTGTCCAGCGGCAGCCGGCCCTGCCGGTACAGGTCGATCAGCATGGGGAAATCGCGCTCCGGCAGGCAGTCGCCGTACCAGGAGGACTTCAGGGCGCCGCCGCGGCTGAAGAAATCGATCAGCGGCATCTCGAGTTTCATATCCGGAGTCGGAACCCCGACCAATACCACCGTGCCGGCCAGATCGCGGGCGTAGAACGCCTGCTTCCAGGTTTCCGGCCGGCCGACGGCGTCGATCACCACATCGGCGCCGAAGCCGCCGGTGAGTTCTTGAATCGCCTCGACCGCGTCCGTGGCGGAGGCGTCCACGGTATGGGTGGCGCCGAGTTCGCGTGCCCAGTCGAACTTCCGGGCATCGGTATCCACCGCGATGATGGTGCCCGCCCCGGCCAGCCGGGCACCGGCGATGGCGGCATCGCCCACCCCGCCGCAGCCGAATACCGCCACCGAATCGCCCCGGCCGACATTGCCGGTGTTCACCGCGGCCCCCAACCCGGCCATCACCCCGCAGCCGAGCAACCCGGCCACCGCGGGATCCGTTTCCGGATCCACCTTGGTGCACTGCCCTTCGTGCACCAGCGTCTTGTCGGCGAACGCCCCGATGCCGAGCGCGGGGGTGAGCTCGGTGCCGTCCTCCAGCGTCATCGGCACGCTCGCATTGAAGGTGTCGAAGCAATACCAGGGCCGGCCACGTTTACAGGCCCGGCACTGCCCGCAGACCGCGCGCCAGTTCAGGACCACGAAATCGCCCGGCTCGACGTGGGTCACCGCCGAACCCACCGTTTCCACCACACCGGCGGCCTCGTGACCGAGCAGGAACGGGAACTCGTCGTTGATACCGCCTTCGCGGTAGGTGAGGTCGGTATGGCACACCCCGCAGGCCTGGATCTTCACCACCACATCGCGCGGCCCGGGGTCGGGTATGACGATCGGGACGAGTTCGACCGGGGCACCGGAACTACGGGCGATTACACCTCGAACCTGCTGGGGCACTGCGTCTCCTCTCGGGGCGGTCGTGCGCTGTTCCGCATACGAGCGGTGGCCTGCGTTCGCCTACGGCCCGGCTCGCGCATGCGGTGATGCACGTTGCCGCATACGTTAGCCGCCCGCGGGAGCTGTTGCGTACGTCCCGTCCGGCCGGGGGGCGTACACACCAGAGGTCACCGCCACCCCGAGCGCGGGGGGGCGGGGGGCGCCCCCCCCCCCCCCCCCCCCGCCGCGGCCCACCCCCACAAAAACCCACACCCCCCCCGGGGGGGGGGAAAAGACGGGCCGGGTCATCTGCGACCTCTTCAATGTCATCTCCGACAGAATCCGCGAATGTATCCGGACGGCCTGCGAAAAGCTCAAAGACATGATTGTGTCGATGGTCGAATTCCGCAGCGTCAAGGAT
>NZ_JARWPM010000175.1 GCF_029869215.1 Nocardia carnea | reverse complement strand
GTTCGCGGGCGACTATCTCGTGCGCCTCGTGCTCGCCACCCGCCGCCTGCATTTCCTGCGCACCCAACTCGCCGAGCTGCTGATCGTGCTGCTCCCGCCGGTCCGCCCACTGCGGCTGTTGCGGGGCGGGTTGCGTGGTCCCCACCACACTCCCCCGTCCCCGCCCCCCCGGGCCACGGCTGTCGGTGTTCGTCGGGGTCAGTTCGCTGCTGATCCTTTTCCTGTGCAGCCTGGCCATGTTCGACGCCGAACGCACCGCCACCGACAGCAATATCAAGACCTACGGCGACGCGCTGTGGTGGTCGGTGGTCTCGGTGACCACCGTGGGGTACGGCGACTACTATCCCGTCACCGCCGAAGGCCGGCTGGTCGCGTTGCTGCTGATGACGTTCGGGATCGGCCTGATCAGTTTCGCCATCGGCACCACCACGAGCTGGGTCATCGATCAGCTGAAAGCGGTTGAGGAGACCGCCGAACGCACGGATGCCGACGTCACCCAGCTGCTCGGTGAGGTGCGGGCGTTACGCGCCGAGGTCGCCGCGCTCGGTGGGCAGGCGGGCAGCGGTACCGGAGTCACGATGCCCGCGACTCCGGCGCCGGTGGTCAAGTAGTAGCCGAGGGCCGGAAAGACCGAACCCCGGAGGCTGGGCGGCCTTCCGGGGTTCAGCGGCTCGGGAACATTATCCGAAGCCTGCGCAGATTTGGGGGTGTACGTCCCTCACTGAAGTGGCCGCGCCGGCGACCCGGGGCCGAAATCGTCCATGGAGGGTTGTACGGGGGTGTTACTTACTGAGGCGCGTCGGCCGACAGGGTGGCCAGCAGCGGCAGCAGCGTCTCCGAGGATCCGGTGCCCGCCTCCTCTCCGGCCGTATTCGCGTTGGGTGCCTCGGACGAACCGGCCAGCAGCGGAAGAAGAACCGGCAGCAGGGCTGCGGAGCCCGTAACGGGATCGCTGCCCGGGCCTGTGCCCGGATCCGTTTCGGTGACCGGCGCCGCTTCGGTCAGCTGCACCGGTGCTGCAGCTGCCGTGCCCGCCGCACCGAGACCCGCCGCCGCGATGGAAGCAGCAGCGGCGAACGTGCGAAGACTATGTCTCACACCTTTTCCTTTCAGAGATGTCCCGAGTGGGACAGTTGTGGTTACGACCACATATGTCTACAAGAGTGGGAAATGTTACGACGGATTTTCGGTTTTTTCGTGAACAGGCCGCGAGTGGCCCGCGCATCATGGTCATCGGTTCCCCGGGCGGTCTGAGTACCTGAACCCGTGACGACGACAGCGCCGGTCGCTCGTGTACGGCGCCGTTCGGGGCCATCCGTGAGCTGGTGCGGGCCGAACTTCTGCCGTGGGAGCACCCCCGAACCGGTCCGACGTATCGACGGGAGCGCTGATGTCATCGAGGGTGCCGGGTCGGGATCGCGAATGCGAACAACTCGACGATGTGCTCGACGCCGTTCGTACCGGGCACAGCCGCGCCCTGGTGATCCGGGGCGAACCCGGGATAGGTAAGACCCGGCTACTCGACTACCTGGTCGAATGTGCCCACGGATTCCGGGTCGCCCGCATCACCGGGATCCAGTCGGAGATGGAGCTGGTGTACGCGGGCGTGCATCAGCTGTGCGCACCGATGGCCGGCGCACTCGAAGCGCTGCCCGGACAGCAGCGGGCGGCGGTCGCGGCGGCGCTGGGCCAGGGCGGGGAACCGGCTCCGGACGGTTTCCTGGTGGCGCTCGGTGTGCTCGGCCTGCTGTCGGAGGTCGCCCGGGAGCAGCCGTTGCTGTGTGTTGTCGACGATGCCCAGTGGCTCGACCGGGCCTCGATGCCGGCACTCGCGTTCACCGCCCGCCGCCTGGTGGCCGAATCGGTTGCCGTGGTTTTCGCGGTCCGGTCGCCGCCCGACGCCCTCGGCGCGGAGCCGGTGGAGCCTGTCGGGATACCCGAACTGCGGCTGGCGGGTTTGCGCGAGGCCGACGCCCGCGCATTACTACGGGCGACGATGCCCGGCCCATGGGACGAGAATGTGCTCAGCCGGGTCGTCGCCGAAACCCGGGGCAACCCGCTGGCGCTGCTGGAACTGCCGAAGACCTCGGGTCCGGTGGAACTGGCCGGCGGGTTCGGCCTGCCGGCCGCGCGGATGGTCGACGCCCGGCTCCGCGCCGCGTATCTGAGCCGGATCGGCGAGCTGCCCATCGAAACCCAGCAGTTCCTGCTGGCCGCGGCCGCGGACCCGACCGGCGAACCCGTGCTGCTCTGGCAGGCTGCCGACCGGCTGGGCATCCACCTCGGTGCGGCCGAACCGGCGGTCGCGGACGGGCTGCTGGAGATCGGCGAGCGGGTCGGCTTCGCCCATCCACTCGTCCGGTCCGTCGTCTACTGGGCCGCCGGACCCGACGCCCGCCGTGCCGCCCATCGTGCGCTGGCCGCGGCCACCGATCCGCATACCGACCCCGACCGCCGCGCCTGGCATGCCGCCCACGGCGCGACCGGTCCCGACGAAACCATCGCGGCGGAACTCGAGCGGTCGGCCCTGCGCGCCCGCGTGCGCGGCGGTCTCGCCGCGGCCGCCGCGTTCACCGCGCGGGCGGTGGACCTGACCCCCGACGCCGAATGCCGCCGCGACCGGGCGCTGGTCGCCGCCCGCGCGAATCATGAGGCAGGCAATCCCGATACCGCCCTGAAGTTGCTGTCCCTGGCCGAGGCCGGCCTGCGCGACGACCGGTTACGCGCCGAAGCCGAACTCGTACGCGCCCGGATCGCGTTCACCACCGACCGCGGTATCGCGGCCCCGGCTCTCCTGCTCGACGCCGCCCGCCGCCTCGCCCGCCACGATGCGGAAGCCGCCCGCGAAACCTATCTGGAGGTTATCGACGCCGCGCTCTTCGCCGGCCCCAAGGCCTATCGCCGCGGCCAGTACGAAGCCGCCCTCGCGGCCCGCGCCACTCCCGCCCCGCCCGACCCGCGCCCGGCCGATCTCCTGCTCGACGCACTGGCCACCCGGATCCTCGACGGGCACACCGCCGCCGTGCCCGCGCTGCGGTCCGCACTGGACGCCTTCCGCCGGGCGGGTCTCGCCCCGAACGAGGCCCTGCGCTGGCTGTGGCTCACCGCGGTGACGGCCGTCGGTCTCTGGGACGATGCGCTCCTCTCCGAGCTGAGCATCCGGAACCTGGACCTGGTCCGCGCCACCGGGCGCGCCTCGGCACTGCCCATCGCCCTGACCCTGCGCGGCATCGTCCATATTCTCGACGGCGAACTCACCGCGGCCGAATCACTTGCGGCGGAAGTCCATACGGTTTCCGAGGCGGTCGGCGCGGCGGCCCCTGTCTTTCCCGCACTGCTCGCCGCCGGCTGGCGCGGCCGCGAAACGGAATGCCTCGAGCTGAACCGGCGCGCCGAGGAAGGGGAGCAGCACCGCGGCGAAGGTATCGGCCCGGTGGTCGGCGGCTATGCGCGCGCCGTTCTCTACAACGGCCTGTCCCGGTTCGACGAGGCCGCCGCGGCCGCACGGGTGTCGAACGAGGAGTACGTGCAACTGGAGGTGGGCATCCCGGTCTGGTCGCTGGTCGAATACATCGAGGCCACCACCCGAACCGGCGACACCGACCGGGCCTTCGACGCCCTCGTCCGGCTCGCCGAGATCACCCGCTCCAGCGGATCCGACTGGGCCAGGGGAATCGAAGCCCGCTCCCACGCCCTGCTCAGCACCGGCCCCGACGCCGAAACCCGCTACCGCGCAGCTCTTTCCCATCTCGGCGGTACCGGCCTGCGCGGCGAGCTGGCCCGCGCCCACCTCCTCTACGGCGAATGGCTGAGTCACGAACACCGCGGCCCCGAGGCCCGCGAACACCTGCACACCGCGCACGAACTCTTCACCACCATGGGCATGGCGGCCTTCGCCGGCCGCTCCGCCCGCGCCCTCGCCACCACCGGCGCGAACATCCGTGAGCTGCCCGCCGAAACCGGCGCCGATCTCACCACCGAAGAGACACAGGTCGTCAAACTGGTCCACGAGGGCCTCACCGATCCGGAAATCGCGGCCCGCCTCTTCATCAGCCCACCCACCGTCGAATGGCATCTACGCAACCTCTGCACCAAACTCGGCCTCCGAACCCGCCACCAGCTCGAAACCTGGCGCCCCGCGCCATAGACCCTGTCCCCGGTGGTAGACGAATTCGTTGTGAAACAGCATTCGCATTGCTGCCATAAACCGCATGTATTAACACTTCGGCCGGTTTGCAGATCGGGTGTACGCCAATGCCGATATGGCGGTACGGTGTGGATGTCGATTCGGTCGGCCGCGCCGGTGAGGAAGGCGTCGCCCCGATCGGTGATCAGGCAATCGCCGCGGACTGTCTCGGCGGATAATTCATCGACGAGCTGCGCGCTCAGAAGAACAGTCGGCCACCGTTCGAATGATCCCCGAAGGAATACCTCATGCTGAGAATGGTTGCGATCACCGCGTCAACTATCGCCGCATTAGGGCTCGGCGCCGGTGCGGGAATTGCGTCGGCCTTCCCCAATGGCGAACACCTGGTGCCCTCGGAATTCCATCCCGGCACCTATAAAGCGGTACCGGATCCGGACGCCCAATATTCGACCACTGGCTACATCGAAATATGTTCTGACCACGAATGCGACATCGGGAACGGATTGATCGAAAATATGATCGTCGATGGCCCGACATACTTCGTCGTACCCGACGGCGCCCTGAAGGTGAAAACCACCGACGTCGACATATACCGAGCCGACTGAACTCGGCACCGCGGCGCTGACGCCGGCCACGGCCTTCCTGCTTTGCGCTCTTCCTGGGTGATCGCGGTCTCGGACAGGACGGACAATGATCGGCGAACCAGGGCATCGCGTCGTGTTGCTGCGCGGATCTGTTGCTCGGCCACTGGGCATGTGAACCGATCAGCTCACTGCGACGAATACCTTGTCGGAGAACATTGCCGGTTCAACGGCGAGAGTGCCTTGCGTCGCCGTTGCGGACGGCACCGTGAAGGCTATGTTGCCGGTGGTCGATGCTCCTTGGAACAGGGGACTGAGGGTATCGAGTGAATCGGGAACGACGGTGGCGCTGTCATACGAGTTCAGGGTGTTCCCGTCCACAGTCACGTAGCTGATCGTCGCATAAGGCGTCTCCCCCTGCGGGTCGGTGCCGATGTAGGTGACGGTGACATTGGCCAAGAGGTACTGCGACCCTGCGGGGGGAGCCTCGTTGTACGGGTTCTCCGCCGCGACAGCGTCGGTTGCATCGGGCGTGACGCTGTTGACGGTCACCTGCCAGTCACCGTCGGTGATCACGGACCCCAGTGGGTACGGATTTTCGCGTGTGCCTTGATCCGCTGATGTGTCCTGGCCTCCGTCGGAGTCCGCCTCTTCCTGAGCGGGGGCTCCCGGAGTGGCAACGGAAACGTCGCCGCTGCCGAAGGATTCATCGACCGCGTCGGAAACCACGGTGAGAAAGACCACGAAACCGACCACCGTCCCGACGACTGCGATGATGATGGCCGCGATACTGGTGCCCTTGGTTTTGCCGGACTGGCACACGCCCACGATGCCGAGAACGAATGCGATCGGCAGGAGGATCCATCCGACGATCAGGGCGCCGGGGATACAGGCGAAGAGGAAGCCGAGGACGGCCACGATGACTGCTATGAGCCCCAGTGTGTTCCGCTGCTTTTTCGGTTCCGCCGGTGGGCCCGGGTAGGGGCCGGCAGGCGATGTCGGCGGCATCGCTGGAGGTGGGTAAGGGGGAGTGGTCATGGTTGCGCACTTTCGGTTGTGCAGAGGTCCTGCGGTCGTTTCGGTCGGCATGATTCGTACTGTGCATTGACGTAATAGTCGGCAGAGTGACGCACGTTACAAACCGATAGGTTTGGAATTACAACAATTGGGTAATGTGCCGCAATTGGCGTGTTGATTACGCGATATTCGGTCGGTGACCTCGAGGCGTGTGATCTCGACGGTGCCGCCGCCGAGTGCCCATACGACGACGAGTGCGCCGACGCCGCCGTCATCTCGGCATGCCGGCCGCTCGCGTATGCGGCAGCCCGGGGGCGTCGGGTGTCATACAGCGGGTGGGTCGGTGCGCTGATCGGAGGCTGTATCGGGCTTCTCCTTGATCAGGTCCAGGATTGCCGTCAGCGTTTCGCGGTTCTCTTCCTCGAGGTGCTTTCGGTAGGTTTCATCGAACCGATCGAGCAGCGACTCGGTGAACGGATGCTGCGGGCCGAGTAGTACGTGCGATCGGGCGGCCGCTCGTTTGAACAGCTCACTCGCCTCGAGGTATCGGCCTTCCGCGTGGCGGTCGGCGGCAGCCGAGATCCAGGCATTCATTTGATGCAAGTGCTGACGGCCACGTTGATACACGGACAAAGTCAGGAAACTGCTGAACGCGACCGCCGCCGCCAACCAATTCCATGACCACGTTCCGTTGATCAGGTTCGCCACTGACGCGATCCCAACGGCTATGAGTGTGGAGTAACCGAAAAATACGGCAACCATCCTGTTCTTCGGTAACATCGCTGCCCTCCCCGAATTTCGCCGTTCCCCTCCAGGCCGGCACTGAACCGACCGAACGCCCGAAACCGTTCCAGCACAAGGGTAACGCGGCTGGTGAGGCGCGGTCCCCTGAATCGGGTTCCGGCACTATGCCCGGCGCCACTCGTCGATCGACGACCAGATCGCGCTATGGGGTGCGCCATGCTCGTCGAGGTCGCCCCTCTCCGCGACACGTTCGATCAGCGTCTCGATGCGAGTGAGGAGTTCATCGGAGCAGGACGTTCTCGGATGACAACGCAGGAAGGCCGTCAACAGGTCGCCCGGGTATAAGTCGCCTGACACGATGAACCTCCGATACGACGAACCTGTCCGCACCGGCTCGGTTCGATGCGATCTTGCCGGGCTTTTCCGCGAGCGGCCCAATGGGGTCACCGGCCTCGTCCGTCGGCCCGCTCGACCACTCCTGCCTGGTCGATTGCGGCGTAGGCTCGGGTGCGTAAGGGCTGCCCTATGCAACAGCGATGGTGGATGTGGATAGCCGCGTTCCTGACGACTCTGGGGATGTGCGCTGTACTCGCGTGCAGCAGCGGCACCCGGCCCGGAACCGCTCCTCCAGGCTCGGACACATCCTCCCAGGTAGGGGCGCCCGTGCTGGTCGCGAAGATAGACACCAGTCCGCAGGCCCGGCCACCGGTAGGGCTCGGAGCCGCCGATATGGTCTACGTCGAGCCGGTCGAGGGAGGTTTGAGCCGGTTGGCCGCCGTGTTCGCGGCCGACAAACCCCCGGTGATCGGGCCGGTCCGAAGCGCGCGGGAAACGGATCTGACGCTGTTGGACCAGTTCGGCGACCCGACGTTGGCCTCTTCTGGTGCCGCACCCGAGCTGGTCGCCGCGGTCGATCGCTCTTCGCTGCAGAACGCCTCGGCCGAGCGGCAGCCTGCGGCGTACTTCCGCGACTACAGTCGCGTCGCTCCGCACAATATGTTCGTCCACTCGGATCAGCTGCCCGAGGGCGGCGGCTGGCCGGCGGATTCGCAACTGCATTTCGGTCCTGCGCCTGCCGGTGGCCGGCCCACGCAGTATGAGGAAGCGCGGTATCCGGCCACGGTGATCGGTTTCGACTGGTCACCCGACCAGCACCAGTGGCTGGTGTCCATGGACGGTGTCGCCTACACCGCTGCCGATACCGGACAGCTCATGGCGAGTACGGTCGTGTTGCAGAGCGTACAGGTGTCCAACTCGGCTATCAGCGACGTCGCGGGCAGCGTCTCACCGCTGGTCCAGACGACCGGTAGCGGTCCGGCGCTCGTCCTGCGGGACGGTCAAGCGTTCCCGGCCTCGTGGTCCCGGCCCTCCCAACAGGCAGGCACAACCTATACGACCCCCACCGGAGCAGCCATCCCCTTCGCGCCGGGGCAGGTCTGGACTGTCCTGGTTCCAGCGCAGCTCTGGTAACGGGAACCGCACTTTCATCACCCGAGCGCCCACCGCCGAGTCCAGGAATTCGCGTTCCCTCGGGGCCAGGGAGGCCCTATCGAAACTCATCGGTGCCATCCTGAGGTGTGCAGTGTCAGCGAGCCGGTCCGTCTCATTAGGGCCGGTCATGATCGGGGCCGGGCGATGTCTTCGACGAGGTCATCGATCGCCGATACCGCCGCCGACGCTTTCCTTCGTTTCGCGAACCGGGACAGTTCCCGTCGCCGGATCGGTAGGTCCAGGTTCAGCAGTCGGTGCGCACGAAGATCCGGCGCGTTTCACCACCGCCGTTGTGGATGACGACGTATCGGCGTGGATCGCGGTATTCGTCGACCGAGTGTTCGTTTCCTGTATCGACCGACAGGACGTCGGCCATTCCGCTGTCGTGCCAGTAGGACTGCCACGACGGAGGAACTCCGGGTTCGAACCGGCCGAACCCGGACAGCCGCGTGAATTCACCGACCGCGTCGGCGGGAATATCGACGACGGCTGCCGAGGTTGCTTCGCGAAAGGCACTGTCGGTCCACGACCACAGGGCATCCATCTCCTCAGGGAAGACGATGCCGGCGCATTCAACCAGGTCGCGAGCCTCTTTCTCATCGGTCGAGCACCCTGCGACGGTCGATACAACGATGCATGCCGCCACAAGAACGGTTGATCGGCGAAGGTCCCGGTGCCTCAAAGCTTTCCGATCCATCGCTCGAGTCGCGGGGCCTCGCCGTGGACGCGGAAACTTCGGGCCCATCCGAATTCTTCGAGTTCCCGCATCTCGTTGTTGATATTCGTTCCGATATTCAATCTGAACGTGTCCTGCTTCTTGTGGTCGAAGTTGTAGAACTCATAGATGTAGATACGGTAGATGATCTCTGCGCGAAGCCCGTCGCCTTCTGAATACACTGTGGTGTCGCTACCGACAGCAACATCGTAATGTCCCAACGCGTAGCCGATATCGCCCTCTTCGGGCTCTGCCCCCAGCCATGGCGAGGTCAGCTCTCGTGTGACGCCGGTCTGGGGGTCGCGCCGCGCCTGGTCCTTGACTGTTTCCAGGCACTTGGCGACCTGTTCTCTCGCGCCGCTCGTTGCGATGACCCGTTCGACGTTGGACGTACTGATCTCGTAGACGAAGTCCGGCCCGTTGTTGTCGAGGTAGGCGGAGAAGATATCCGCCGCGAAGTCGAATCCTTTGGCCTTGAAAAAGCCCATGGCCAGAGCGGCGTCATTGCTGTACCGGGCGGCCTGCACCTTGTCGATGACACCGGTCCTCGAACCGTGGACCGCTCGGTCCGCAGGGAGAGCGGGATCAGCCGGCCGATGCAATGGAATCCTCCCACCAGGTGTTTCCGCCGAACCCGTAGCGGTGTGTGCCCAGATCGACGGTCACCTTGTCGGGGATGTCGAAATCGGTGGAATTGTAGGTGGGTGCGGCTTGCCCGGGACGGTAGTTCAAAGCCCGGGTGATGTGGTCGATGAGCGTGGTCACGGCATTCTTTCCGGATTCTGCTGTGCGTTTCAGGTCGTCGACCGCCGCGATGACCTCGGAGCGTGTGGATTCGTCGATCGGCTTGTCGACCAGGCCTGCCCACGAGGCCAAGGGCAGGGTCAGGTTGTGGAAGGTCATGGGTGTGACGACCGCGGCTGCCAGGCTGAGAGCCAGGTTGTACACCCGGCGTTCGAGAGCGCGTCCGGCGTTCTCGACGATCTTCGCGACGATGTCGAGGTCGAGACTGCGAGTGTCCACCGCCTGTGCGAACTGGGTCGTTGTGTGGGCGAAAGCGCGGGCGGCGTCCCCTGTCCAGAACTGCTGTAGCCAGGAGGTGCCGTTGATGAGGTTCTGTGCAGTGACATAGTCGTTGATACCCAGAGAGCGGATGCGTATGCCGATGCCCTGCAGTGCTTCCCAGTCGCCGATCAGGGGCGTGAGGTAGTCCGCCGCCGGCTTCATCCCGATAACACTGCCGAGCACGTCGTCGTATGGGCCGATGGTTTCCACCACACTGGTGAGGGTTCGGGCGATGACGTAGGGGGGTTCGTTCTCGATGGTGGCGACCGACAAAGCCAACCCCGTGAATCGGGTGACCCCACCGTCGGAGCCCTCGACCGTGGTGCCGGTGCTTCCTGCCAGTTGCTGACCGGTGCGGGCGAGGGTCTGCCCGGTGGATCCGTCGGTGGCCTGGTATCGGGTGGCGTTGTCGGCCAAGGCGGTGGCGTAGGCGTCGAGCGTGGTCCGATCCTGCCCGCACAGCCCGCCGAACGCAGTCCGGAAGTCCGTGAGGACGGGCGTCACGGTGGCCAGCAGTCCCGAGCTGCCGGCGGGCAGGGTGAGTCCGTCGAGCGTGCGAGTACTGTTGGTCGAGAACGTGGTTCCGATATCCCCGATGTCGAGACGGAAACCCGCGAGGGCGGACAGATCGACCGCCAGCTCAGACACGTAGGGCCGCCCGCGCGGATCGACCTTTCGGTCGCTGGTCTCCGATCATGTGCGACACACCGGAACAATGGGTCTCCGCGATGGTCATACTCCCCCTCCATGCGCACCGTGGCACAGTTACGCGGTGATTATATCCGCTCCCGGCTCTCGACTTCGAGGAACTGCTGAGCAGAGAAGATTCGGACGAACGGTTCCCGAGAGTACGAGCCACCGAAACCGATCTGCGTGGGGCACGCGGTGCTCGGCAGTACCGACTTGGAGACCGCCACGAAGTTCTTCACCGAAGGACAAAGAGGTATCTCGAGGATCCGGCAGGAAACTTCTCCGAGTACTACTCCGATATGGACACCATCCCCGAGGATGAGCTCTGGACTCCAGAAGCTCTGGAAGGGGTCCGTGGGCTGTACGTGTGGGGCCGCCTCCGCCCCCGTCGCTTCTCGAACCCGAGGACCTTGCAGCTCCCATCACCGGCTCGCACAGTACGAAGGGCTGAGAGCGAGGACAGACGCCGACAAGCGTGCTCGTAGCCGGCCGCAATGTCCGCTCGCGGCGACCGGTGTCGGCATCTCGGCCGGGCATCGAGCCAGTTTCCGTGCCCGACGAGGGTTGTCACGAGTACCGGATGCGGGCCTTCCGGGGTTGACGTGCTCGACCCCGCTGCCGGTTGAAACAAGGCGCTCGCCATCTCGGTGCCCGTGCTCGTCGCGTTGGTGACTCGGTGAGCCGAGGTAGGAGCCGCCGACCGGCCGCGGCCGTTCATGCATCTCCGGCGCTTCGTGCCGGAAATAAGCGAAGGGTGCTCTGAACTCGAATCATTCGGTTTGCTGAGGGCCGAATAGTGCCCTGCACTTGACTGCGCCGCAGCGGCATAGTTTCCGATGAAAGTGCTTGTATGGCCGAACCACGAGCCCGGAAAGGTCACCGCGCACCCGGACTTCGGGCCTGGACTATCGAGGAAGTGAATGTCGGATGGGATATAGAACGGTGTTCGGATTCGGGATCATCGCCTCCGGATTCGTCGGTGCCCTAGGGCTTTCCGCGCCGGTGGCCACGGCGGAACTGCCGCCCGGCATCACGTGCGTGCAGACCCACTGCAGGAACGACACCGACGACAACTATGTGGTGCGCGGAACCGTGACCTGCCACGAACCCCACACAGTCGATCCGACTCGGCCGGTCGAGTTCATGGTCACAGTGCACAACAATGGCCGCCCGTCCCCCTCGTGGTGCAACACGGAAAGGCAGGGAGCCAACGGCCATCACTACTCGGTACCGAGTAACAATTACACGCTGTACGCCGACGGCGCCGTGGTCCACAACGCACCCTTGGTGCAGTCGGGCTCAGGCGGCTGGTAGTTGTCCGAGAGGCGAGTCAGCCCGTCGTTGTGGTGGGGTGACCGGCAACGGCCTGGCACCGCCGTCAGGGCAGGTGGACGCGCGCGCCGGGCGACTGTCGGGCAAGACCGTCGTGCTCGCACCTCGACAGCGGCGGGCCGACGGTTCGACCCTGCCTTCCGGCACGGGCACCGGCGTCGATCTTCGTAGTGGGATCAGAGTGCCGGCCAGCCGCTCCAGAATGCATCATCGCGCCGAGGAACGAGGCGAGAAAAACCTCAGCGATCGCCGCATGTCGATGAAGCTGCGCTGAGGACTTCGGGTACCGCATCGTGTCGCCCGCCGCCGCGAGGACAGGGGCTGGCAGAGATTCGGCACCTGGGTGCCAGCCCCCAGGTGCCGAAGACCCCGCAGCGGTGGATCAGCTCGCGCTGCCTTCGTTGGGTGGCGTCATGTTCGCGTACTCCTCGATCCGGTCGATGAGGCCGTCCTTGAAACCGAAGTACATCGCCACCGGCAGCTCGGTGCCGGACCCGTCGGGCATGTTGATGTGCAGCACGTGCTGCTGGAGCACCTCGTCGGGCTTCTGGAACTGACGGGTGATCTCGTACCGCAACGCAATGACGCCCCCGCCGCTCGACATCTGCTCGAGCTGCTCGAGGTTCTCCTCGATCGTCTGTTCGCCCTTGCCGTCGTTGTGCCAGACGGTGGCAGTGTCCGCGCACATCGCACGCATGCTCGCGAAGTCGAACTTCTCCAGATGCCGCAGGTACTGGACCGCCTTCTCCGTCAGCTCGGGTTCCATGGTTTCGTTCTGTCCTTTCTTGTCGGGCTGTGTCACCGTGCTCCTTTTCCTCTCGTCGAATACGGGCGCACGTTCTCCGGCGTCGACGACGACCGGAAGATGGTTCGCTTCAGGCGGGATCGGGCAGGGAAACGCCGTGGAGAACACGTGGTGCGGCAGGATCACCTGGTTGAAGTCGACCCGGAGGGCGCTGGCCTCGTCCGGGGGAAGGATCAGCCACCGACCGATCTCGGGGGTGTCGGTGCCACTGCTGGGATCGGTGAATACCGCCAGCCGCAGGCCGGGGACGGATTCCAGCACCAACAGGGTGTGCTCCTGGCCGCCGATCTCGACGACCAGGTCGCCCGGGGCGGAGACGGTCTCCTTGCTCTGCGGGCTGGTCAGTCGCCCTATCTCGACGGTACGGCCGGGCACCGCCCGGTACTCGGCGTCGACGACCCAACTCGGGTCGTAGGGATAGCTCGCGATCTCGCGCAGCCTCGTGAGGACCGGTGCGGAAGGGTCCCAGACAACTATGCCGTAGGTTCCGCCCCGTCCCTGGACGAAACATATCCGCCCGTCAGCAAGCTGCACCTGGCTGCCGGACTCCACTTCCACTGCACCGGTCACCGGCCGCCCGCCGATGGACACCCCGTCCGCGGCGGTGACGGTGAGCGACAAGACCCCCGATGCACTCACTTCCCAGCGACCCGGCAGACCCGGCACCCCCGGTTCGGGGTGCGAAACCATGGCGAGCTGGACAGTGCCCGCCTTGCCGCCCGGACCGGCGACCTCCTCCCAACGGTTCTTCCGCCAGGTTGCGTACCCCACTGGCACACCCGGGTGGCCAGAGTCCTCAGTGGACATAGATCCTCCTGTTCCTGTTGACGCCCGAACGAGCGCCGTCAGGTGCCACCTTGCGAGGGCGCAACAGGATCTTGCAAAGAGTGTTGCTACTCCGGCAAACTCGCGGCCATGAGCGATGAGAAAGGCGGGGTCCTGGACGCCGTTGGGCCCCGGCTGCGCAACCTCCGCCATGAACGTGGGACGACACTGGTCGAGCTGTCGGCCGCTACCGGCATCTCCGTCAGCACGCTGTCCCGGCTGGAGACCGGCTCACGGCGGCCGACCCTGGAACAATTGCTACCACTGGCGAGAGCCCACGGCGTCACGCTGGACGAGCTGGTCGACGCCCCCGCCACCGGTAATCCGCGTATTCACCTCCGCCCCATCAGCTGCAAAGGGGGCATGACGGTCCTGCCGTTGACCCGGCGCCCCGGCGGCATCCAGGCCTACAAGTTCATCATTCCCGGAGGCCGCTCCACGGATCAGCCCGCCCCCAAGACCCACGAGGGGTACGAATGGGCCTACGTCCTCAACGGACAGCTGCGGCTCGTGCTCGGTGACCACGACCTGGTCCTCTCGCCCGGTGAAGCGGCCGAGTTCGACACCCGCACACCACACTGGTTCGGCGCCGCGACCAGCCAGCCTGTGGAGTACCTCTGCCTCATCGGACGGCAGGGCGAGCGCGCACACATCCGCGCCCGCAGCACCCTCAGGCAATGAACGCCCATGAGGCCCCACGCAGTGAACTCACTCTCGTCGTGATCACCGAACTCCAGAGCCGGATTGACGTCGTCGTAGAACGAGTACTCGCGACCGAACCAGTCCTCGTCGTACCGCCGTGCCCCGCAGACTCGATGGCGTAAGCGCCGAGAAACAGATGAAATCATCGGTTATGTCGGCGTTCTCCGGTGACATCGCGGTCTCGATGTCCGGAAACAGTTCGACGACCACCGCATCCACTGCCTTCAGCTCCGGAGCATCCTTCGGCCATGGCTCGGCCGACAGCTGCTTCAGCCCCGCGCGCTCGAGGAACTTCTGCACCTGTGCGGCCTGGCGGTCGGGATCGGCCCACTTACCCTACGCGGTCTGCTCCACGGGCACTCCGAGGTCCATGCCGAGCTGCTGGTTGTCGGTTTCCGCTGACGCCTCCCGATCACGGTCGATTTCCCGGTCGTGAGCAAATCACACCAGCCATTCTGGGGCCTCGGCAGACATCATGCGGGAGCGAACTTCTTCTGGTATCTCAAGGATCCGGCAGGAAACTTCTCCGAGTACTACTCCGATATGGACACCATCCCCGAAGACGAGCTCTGGACTCCAGAAGTTCTGGAAGGAGTCCGTGGGCTGTACGCGTGGGGCCCGCCTCCGCCCCCGTCGTTTCTCGAACCCGAGGACCTTGCAGCTCTCATGACCAGCGCGCACAGTACCAAGGGCTGAGACCGAGGACAGGCGTCGACGAGCGTGCTCGTAGCCGGCCGCAATGTCGGCTCGCGGCGACCGGTGTCGGCATCTCGGCCGGGCCGCAGTTGATCGAGTCGCGCCGCGCCTGGTCCTTGAATATAGCCTTACACAAGGAGAATGACGACTCTGGTCGCAATGAACCGCATGGTGGCGAAGGAACGGATATGCCTCGTACGACACAACTGCGGACCTACACGATCCGGGATGGGCTGCTCGACGAGTGGGGTCTGTCCAGTTTCAGGTGTAAGTCCGTCTCCTTCCTCGGGTGATTCGGTTACGTGCGGGCGGCGGACAGGCGTCCGTCGAAGGTGATCTCGAACGCGTTCAGGGCGGCTTTCCAGCGGTTGGACCAGCGTTGCCGGGCGGTGCCGGTAGGGTCCAGGCTCATGATCGCCATGTAGACGCATTTCAGCGCCGCGGCCTCGGTCGGGAAGTGCCCGCGGGCTTTGACCGCGCGGCGGATGCGGGCGTTGACCGACTCGATAGCGTTGGTGGTGTAGATGACCTGTCTGATCGCTTGGTCGAACTGCAGGAACGGCACGAATTCGGCCCATGCGTTGGTCCATAACCGCACGATCGCGGGATATCGTTTCTCCCATTTGTCGCTGAACTCGGCGAAGCGATCCAGCGCCGCGGACTCCGACGGCGCGGTGTAGACCGGTTTGAGGTCTTTGGCCAGCTCGGGCCAGTCCTTGCGGCTGGCGTAGGAGAACGAATTGCGCAGAAGGTGCACGACGCAGCCCTGGACCAGCGCCTGCGGCCATACCTGGGCGATGGCGTCGGGAAGGCCTTTGAGCCCGTCGCAGACGACGATGCAGACGTCGGCCATGCCACGGTTCTTCAGCTCCGCCAGCACACGCAGCCAGTATTTGGCTCCTTCACCGTCGCCGTGCTCGCCGGCCCACAACCCCAGGATGTCGCGGGTGCCGTCCACGGTCACGCCCATCGCCACATAGATCGGGCGGTTCGCGACGTTGCCGTCTCTGATCTTCACGTTCACGCAGTCCAGGAACAGCACGGGATACACCGGGTCCAGGGGCCGGCTCTGCCAGTCGGCCATGGCGTCCATAACCCGGTCGGTGATGGTGGAAATGGTTTGTTTCGATACCTCGGCGCCGTAGACCTCACGCAGGTGCGCCGAGATCTCCCCGGTCGTGAGTCCCTTGGCCGACAGCGAGATCACGATGTTCTCCACACCGCCGAGCCTGCGCTGACGCTTCTTCACCATCTGCGGTTCGAAGCTGGCGTCGCGGTCCCGGGGCACCGCGATCTCCACCGGCCCGGCCTCGGTTTCGACGGTCTTGGTCCGCTTTCCGTTGCGCGAGTTCCCGCCGTCCCGGCCGGCGGGATCGTGTTTGCTATAGCCGAGGTGGTCGTCCATCTCGCCGTCGAGGGCGGATTCCACCACCAGCTTCGTCATCCGGGCCAGCAGCCCGCCCTCACCGACCAGCTGCAGCCCGTCACGGCGGGCTTCGGCTGCCCACCGCCGGATCTGCTCGTCCATCGACGCGGCAGCCGACCCGGCTGCATCGTCTTCCGACTTCTCTTCAGTCACAACAGCATCCATCGTTCCCAGGACTTACACCGGAGAACTTACAGACCCTC
>NZ_JARWPM010000174.1 GCF_029869215.1 Nocardia carnea | reverse complement strand
GGGTGTGGTTTTTGGGGGGGGCGCCCCCCCCCCCCGCCCCCCGGCGGCCCCCCCCCCCCCCCGCTCCCCCAACCCCCCCCCCCCCCCCCGGGGGGGGGGGGGGGGTTTTTTCCCCCCCCCCCCCCCCCACGTCGGTCTTATCCTGCGTCGTTGAGCTTGTTCAGGCGCTCGCAGGCGGTGACGTATTCCTCGACGAGGCGGTTCATCACATCGGCGGAGCGCTCCGTCTTGTTCATCATGCCGACGACCTGGCCCACCGGGTTGAAGTTCACGTCCTTGGCGGCCTCGGGATAGCGGTGCCCGCGTTTCACACCGTCCAGCGCGACCATCATCTGCAGCGGCATGGGCAGCGGGTCCGGGGTGTCGGCCGACTCCCAGGCGTCGGTCCAGTCGTTGCGCAGCATCCGGGCCGGTTTACCGGTCCAGGCGCGGGAGCGGATGGTGTCGTGGCTGGTGGCGTCGATATAGGTCTGCATCTGCGCGGGCGGCACATTGGCCTCTTCCACCGTGAGCCAGATGGACCCGGTCCAGGCGCCGGCGGCGCCCATCGCCATGGCGGCCGCGACCTGGCGGCCGTCTCCGATACCGCCCGCCGCGAGCACCGGCAGATCGCCTACGGCGTCGATGACCTGCGGCCACAGCACCAGCGAGGACACCTCACCGCAGTGGCCGCCGCCCTCGGTGCCCTGGCACACCACGAAGTCCAGGCCGGCGTTCTTGTGGTTCATGGCGTGCTTCACCGAACCGCACAGCGCGCCGATCAGCCGCCCGGATTCCTGGATCTGCGAGACGAACTCCGGCGGCGGGGTGCCCAGGGCGTTGGCGACCAGTTTCGCTTTCGGATGCTTCAGGATCACCTCGACCTGCGGCGCCGCGGTGGTCGCGGTCCAGCCGAGCAGCTGCGGGTGCACTTCTTCCTCGGGCAGCTTCGGCACGCCGTGGTCGGCCAGGATCTTTTCCGCGAAATCGCGGTGACCCTGCGGTACATGCTTGGCGAGCTCGGCCTCGAGTTCCTCGGGGGAGAGCCCGTCGATGCCCTTGCCCTCGTACTTGGAGGGGATCACCAGGTCGACGCCGTAGGGGTTGTCGCCGACGTGTTCGTCGAGCCAGGCCAGCTCGACCTCGAGTTGTTCGGCGGTGAAGCCGACCGCGCCGAGTACGCCGAGACCGCCGGCGTTGCTGACCGCGGCCGCCACATCGCGGCAGTGGGTGAAGGCGAAGATGGGGAACTCGATCCCCAGCCGGTCGCAGATATCGGTACGCATGGCGCTGCTGGTCTCCCTATGCCTGGAACAAGTTACATAATTGCCGCGCGGCGGCTGATCCGGCCGCTGTCACCCGGCGGACCCGAATGCGCCGCGTGCCGTGGGTGCGGGCCGCGCGTACGCAGGGATCCGGCAGGTGCCATACCTTGAATGTAACACGTTCTAGTTTTATTGGAACCGGTTCGCCACCGCCGGACCCTGCGCATCCGCCCGTGCCACCCGTTCCCAAGGGACTCGCAGCGGAACCCTCAGGAAGAGGGTGAACAGGAAGACCAGCAGGGTGGCCCGGCCCCAGACACCGAAACGCACCACCGCCTCCATCACCTCGACCGAATGCCCCGTGCCCATCGCATAGAAATAGCGGAACACGCCCACCCCGATCGCGATATCGGCGAGCAGATAACTCCACACCACCGGCCACGGCACGGCCAGCACCACCAGGAACGGAATCAGCCACAGTGTGTACTGCGGGGAATGCACCTTGTGGAAAACCAGGAATCCGCACAGCATCGCCCCGCTGACACCGATCCACGGGTAGACGCCTGTTTCGAGATAACGCCGCCGGCCTATCCACAGCGCCAGGACGAACGATGCGACGATCAGCGCCGGTGACGCGATCGCGACGGTATCGGCGAAGGCGGTGGTGCCCACCCGGTCCGTGCCGAACAGCGGCCGCAAACCCCAGAACCAGATCGAATTCGTGGTGATATCGGCCTGCCGCTGCTGCTGGAATACGATCGATGCCCGCCAGCCTTCGTAGCCGGCGATCGCGAACGGCAGATTCACCACCAGAACCGTCGTGGCCGCGGCGGCCCCGGTGTACAGCGCACCCCGGATATCGAGCCGGGTCCGGTCGCTATCGGCGCGCCCGCGTTCGCCGCCGGTCAGTACATACAGCATCAGTGGTGCCACGAAAATCGCCGGATAGATCTTGAAACAGAATCCGAGGCCCAGCAGGACCGCCGCATATATCGCCCGCCTCCGCAACGGCCGCCGGGACAGCGTCATCATCGCCATCGCCGCCACTGTGGTGAATACCACCGGCAGTTCCCAGTTGTGGAAGGCGTAGAGCACAAGCGGCGGCCCCACCGCCCACAGCAGGGCGGCCCGGCCCGCCATCCGGGCCAGCAGCCAGGCGGTGAGCAGGGCGAACGGAGCGAGCAGCAGCGCCGATTGCAGTAGGAACATCGCGTCGTTGTTCGCGCCCAGCGCGCCCAGCCACATCAGCAGGCCGCTGAGCACCGGATACTCCACGGCCCCGCCGGTCAATGCGCCGTCGGCGGTGATCCCGCCGTGCACGTACGGAAAAATATGTTGATCGATATCGCGGCCGAGCCACAGGAACTGGATATCGGAATAGCAGACGCGGGCGTCCTTCACGTAGTCGAAAGCAACGCTGCGGCCGTCGGCGCGAAACGGCGCACCCGCACAACGGGCCTTGTTCAGAAAAGCCACCGCGAGGGTGATTCCGCACAGCAAAACCGCCGCGGTCACCGCCGCCTGCCGGGAAACGCGACCGCTCGCGAACGCGCGCGCGGCCGCTCCGATCGACATACCGATCACCTTAGTGGCCGGGGCCCGGACAACCGCGGGGATCGATTTCGCGGTGATCCGCTCCCTCGGGTACTCTTGCCCGGTTGCTGACGCGACGACCTCCTGCCACGGAACGTCCGTGGCCGATCACAGACCACAGGAGGTGATTGGTTCGTGCGTCATTACGAAGTGATGGTCATCCTCGATCCGAGCATGGACGAGCGCACCGTCGGGCCGTCCCTGGACACGATGCTCAACGTTGTGAAGACCGAGGGCGGGAAAATCGACAAGGTCGATATCTGGGGCCGTAAACGCCTCGCCTACGAGATCCGCAAACAGGCCGAAGGCATCTACGCGGTTATCGATCTGACCGCCGAGCCCGCCACGGTGAGCGAACTCGACCGCCAACTGGGTCTCAACGAGCAGGTGCTGCGCACCAAGGTTCTGCGCAACGAAAAGTAGTTCCGGCGGTACCGCCGTTTCGTCGGAGCCTGTCTCTAGGCTCTAGCGCAACAGCGAGTGCACTCGGACTGCACACCGAGCAGGAGGAACCCACCATGGCAGCAGGCGATACCGTCATCACGGTCATCGGAAATCTGACGGCCGACCCCGAGCTTCGATTCACGCCCGCGGGCGCGGCGGTAGCGAATTTCACCGTCGCCTCGACACCGCGCATCTTCGACCGTAATACCAACGAATGGAAAGACGGCGAGGCACTGTTCCTGCGGTGCAATATCTGGCGCGATGCGGCGGAGAACGTCGCCGAAAGCCTCACCCGGGGCTCCCGGGTGATCGTCAGCGGCCGGCTCAAACAGCGCTCCTACGAAACCCGCGAGGGTGAGAAGCGCACCGTCGTCGAGCTCGAGGTCGACGAGGTCGGTCCTTCGCTGAAATACGCGACGGCCAAGGTCAACAAGACCAGCCGCGGCGGTGGCGGTGGTGGATTCGGTTCCAACAGCGGTGGTGGTGGAAACTACAACGCCGGTAACAGCGGCGGTGGACGTTCCGAACAGGGCGCAGCGGAAGACCCGTGGGGTAGCGCGCCCGCGGCCGGTTCCTTCGGGGGCGGCCGGATGGACGATGAACCGCCGTTCTGAGACGGCCCGCACAGACCCGCGTCGGCGGGTCGCCAAGAATACGGAGTGAACGAAAATGGCCAAGGCACCGGCGCGCGAAAAGGTGCTCAAGAAGAAGGCTTGCACTTTCTGCAAAGAGAGCAAGTCCGGACCCGTCAATATCGACTACAAGGATGCGCCGCTGCTGCGCAAGTACGTCAGTGAGCGCGGCAAGATCCGTGCCCGCCGGGTCACCGGCAACTGCGTGCAGCATCAGCGCGATATCGCCATCGCGGTGAAGAACTCGCGTGAGATGGCGCTGCTGCCCTACGTCTCGACGGCTCGCTGAGAAAGGTCGGTCAAGCATATGAAGCTCATCCTGACTGCCGACGTCGACAATCTCGGCGCTCCCGGCGACACCGTAGAGGTCAAGGACGGTTACGGCCGTAACTACCTGCTGCCCCGTGGGCTGGCGATCGTTGCCACCCGTGGTGCGCAGAAGCAGGTCGAGGGAATCCGCCGGGCCCAGGAGGCCCGCCGGGTGCGCGATCTCGGCCACGCCAACGAACTGAAGCAGGCGATCGAGAACCTGGAGTCGGTTTCGCTCTCGGTCAAAACCGCCGGCACGGGCAAGCTGTTCGGTTCGGTCACCCAGTCCGATGTCGCCGCCGCGATCAAATCGGCCGGCGGACCGGTGCTGGACAAGCGCAGCATCGAACTGCCGAAGGCGCATATCAAGGCGACCGGTAAGCATCAGGTGACGGTGCATCTGCACCCTGATGTCGCCGCGAAATTCGCTCTGGAGGTCGTGGCCGCGGGCTGACCGCGGTCTCGGCACGCTCCGACCGGAGGTCACGCAGTAGCGTGATCTCCGGTTGCTGTGCTCTGTGCCACGGGGGATGTTAGCCAGCTGATAGCTGTTGCTCGTCGACGAATCGGCGCCTGCGGTCGTACCGCAAGCGTCCGGTTTGTTGTGTCCGGGTTATCCACAGGATGTGAAGCCTGTGGATCAATCACAAAACCGACCGGATGTATTGTGACGTAGCTCATATCTGTTCGCCTGCCTGTTAACTCAACACGCCCGGCTGTTCATCGGCTCCGACACGCCGATACTTTGTTTATCCACACTGTGTTGACGGGAAATATCCCGGCCTACCTGGGGATTTTTGGCGGCTGACCTGCGTTTTCCCCAAGTTCTCCACAAGTTGTGCACAACCAGGGGTGAACTATCCCCAGGTTATCCACAGGTCTGTCCACAGGGCCGTTTGGCATGTGGATAGAACCTCGCCTAGGTTCATCGCAGCACCATCGTCAAAGCCCCGCCGAACCCGGCGGAACGGATCTATCTGGGTGATAGCTGGGATGTCTGATCACTGGTCACAGACACTTCCCGTACCGGCGAGTCTGTCGGACCCGTGCGGTAGAACCAATCGGCACAAGGGTGCGTCCGGTCTGAAGGAGAGGACGGTCGAGTCTGATGGCAGTCGTCGATGACCGCGGGCACACGGACTTCCCACCCGAGCCGCCCGGCGAGGACTTCGGGCGACAGCCGCCGCACGATATGGCCGCGGAACAGTCGGTCCTGGGTGGCATGCTGCTCAGTAAGGATGCCATCGCCGATGTGGTCGAGGTGCTGCGCTCCGGCGACTTCTACCGCCCCGCGCACCAGGCGATCTACGACACCATCCTCGACCTCTACGGTCGTGGCGAACCGGCCGACCCGGTCACCGTCGCCGCCGGCCTGGACCGCAGCGGCGAGCTGAAACGTATCGGCGGCGCCCCCTACCTGGTCACCCTCACCCAGACCGTCCCCACGGCCGCCAATGCCGGCTACTACGCCGAAATCGTCGCCGAGAAGGCCATCCTGCGCCGCCTGGTGGAGGCCGGTACCCGCATCGTCCA
This sequence comes from Nocardia carnea, assembly GCF_029869215.1. Lineage (GTDB taxonomy): Bacteria > Actinomycetota > Actinomycetes > Mycobacteriales > Mycobacteriaceae > Nocardia > Nocardia carnea_B. Next base: position 5,880 of record NZ_JARWPM010000174.1, on the reverse strand, counting down.
ATACGGCTACGCCGGCGCCGACGGCCAGGACGTGGCCGAGGTCGTCGACCGGGCCCAGGCCGAGGTCTACGAGGTCACCGAACGCCGGACCTCCGAGGACTTCCTCCCACTGGAAGACCTCCTCCAGCCGACCATGGACGAAATCGACTCCATCGCCTCCCGCGGCGGAATCTCCCTCGGCGTCCCCACCGGCTTCTCCGAACTCGACGAGATCACCAACGGCCTGCACCCGGGTCAGATGATCATCGTCGCGGCCCGGCCCGGTGTGGGCAAGGCGCTGGCGCTGGACACGCCCCTGCCCACCCCGGCGGGCTGGACCACTATGGGTGAGGTCCGCGTCGGAGACGAACTGTTGGATCTCGGCGGGAACCCGACCCGGGTCGTGGCCGCGACCGAGATCCTGCAGGAGCGTCCCTGCTACGAGGTCGAGTTCAGCGACGGTGCTGTCATCGTGGCCGATGAGCAACACCAGTGGGCCACGCTCGGCCCGAGAGCGGAACTGCGTACCCACACAACGGGCATGCTCGCCCACACACTCGAATCCGCTGAAGGCGAGTTGAACCACACGGTGCCGGCGACGTACCGATCGCACGCGCGGGTGATCGTCGACGTTCGCAAGGTGGACTCGGTCCCGGTGCGGTGTGTGCAGGTGGAGAATGCCGACCACCTCTATCTGGCGGGGCGGTCGATGGTGCCGACTCACAACTCGACGCTCGGTATGGACTTCATGCGTAGTTGCTCGATTCGGCACGGGCTGGCGAGCGTGATCTTCTCGCTGGAGATGAGCCGGACCGAGATCGTTATGCGACTGCTCTCGGCTGAGGCGAAGATCAAGCTCGGGGATATGCGGTCCGGGCGGATGAGTGACGACGACTGGACCAAACTGGCGCGGCGGATGAGTGAGATCAGCGAAGCGCCGCTGTTCGTCGACGATTCACCGAACCTGACGATGATGGAGATCCGGGCCAAAGCCCGGCGGCTCAAGCAGCGACACGATCTGAAACTTGTTGTGGTGGACTACCTCCAGCTGATGACCTCCGGTAAGAAGGTCGAATCACGGCAGCAGGAAGTATCCGAATTCTCCCGGCATCTCAAACTTCTGGCCAAGGAGCTGGAGGTTCCGGTGGTTGCGATCAGTCAGCTCAACCGTGGTCCCGAACAGCGGACGGATAAGCGCCCGCAGGTCTCTGACCTGCGCGAATCGGGCTCTTTGGAACAGGATGCGGATATGGTCATCCTGTTGCACCGGCCGGATGCGTTCGAACGTGACGACCCGCGCGGTGGCGAGGCGGATCTCATTCTCGGCAAACACCGCAACGGGCCGACCGCGACGATCACCGTCGCGCATCAGCTGCATCTTTCGCGGTTCGTCGATATGGCCCGCGGCTGACGTTGTTCGATTCGCCGACGTGAGCAGCGGCCTTCCTACGGTCGTATCGCAGTCCCATAGGGCCGTGCATGGTGGCCGTCCGCTTCGCGGTGGAAATTCGATTGTGGCGGGTCGGGGGCGATGCATACGGTGGCCGGAGCCGGCTCGGTGCCGGCAACGTCGAACTGGAAGGTGGTGGACCATGTCAAATGCGCCCCGGACGGCCGCCGAGCTCCCGCGTGATCCCGCGAGCCGCTCGGATCGGTGATCCGTAACCGAGATCGGATTCCCTGTCCGATATGAGTCTTCCGCGGGATCGATCGGGCTCGGCAGTAGGCCGTCCCATTGATCTCACAGAGGAGAACTCCCGTGTCCCACAGTGGCACGCCGATTTCACATCTATCCACCTTCACCTGCATACGCTGCGGACTCGTGGTGTCCGCTACCGCATCGGGTGCCGTGCCGCGCACGCACTGTCCCAACTGCCTGTCCGGCATGCACGGCCGGTGCCGGGCGCGTACCCATCCGATCGCGGTGGCGGTACTGCGGGACGGTGACTGGATGCTGATCCAACGCTGCACCGACTGCAATCATCTCGAAGCAGCCCCGGTGGCCGAGGACGACAACCAGCTCCTGTTGATCCGCATCGCGGTGAAACCGCTGGCGCAACCGCCTTTCCCGCTGGAACATCTCGCACAACTCCAGATGAGGTGAGGGCGATGGCACGGAGAAACGCCGTCCGTCGGCGTCCGCAACGGGTCAAGCCGGTCCACCGCGACGGGCCGGCGCGACGCGGAACCTCGTTCCGTTGTCTCGGCTGCGGTGCGGAGGTTTCCATGCAAGCACCGGGAACGGCGCACCGGAATCACTGTCCGGTGTGCCTGTGCAGCAGGCACGTCGACCACCGGATTCCGGGCGATCGCGCCGCGGCGTGCGGAGCACGTATGGACGCGATCTCGATCTCGGTGCGCGGCACCGGCGAGTGGGTGATCATCCATCGATGCTCCGCGTGCGGCACGATGGGTGCCAATCGCTCGGCAGGCGACGACAACCCGCTCGCGCTTGTCCGCATCGCTGTGCGTCCGATCTCGCACCTCGGCCGCGTGCGCCAGGTAGTCGCCCGAGATTTCGCGGCCGGGTGATGTGTGCGCAGACCTCCGCGCCGGCGTGAGTGGTCCACCCACTCCGTTTGCGGAGGTCTGCGCACTGCGCGTGGAGATCGACTCGACCGGCCGTGCTGGTTGGGGTGCGCGGGTACATGAGCACCGAGGACATAGGGTCGACCGGCCTGGCTCCTGAAAGTGTCACGTCGTTCGGTACGCCGACTTCGAACCTGCGGCCCGCTTCACGGCTTGGCCGGCTTACTGGAACGGTCGCCGCGCACACTGTCGATCCGGGGTTCGCCGAAACGAGCGCCACTGCCACGCGGCACGAAGAAGACCCGTGGCGCTGAGAGGTTGGGTCTTTGTTCGTGGCAAATCGGCGGCAATCGCGCGGGCGGGGCTCATCGGTTCGAGTGGACCGGCTGCCGACGCCGGCCATACCGCGACGGCGCAACGATTGCTACGGCCGCACCGTTCATTTGCTGAACACTGTTCACCGGCATGGAAGGTCGGTGTACGCCCGCCGGGCCGAACTCCGATGCCCGGTGACATCGATCGATCAGGATCAGAGAAGCCGGAAACACCCCTGGCTTCCTAGAGTGGCGAAGTAGCAGACGCAGCCGCACTGATCAGAGGAGCAACAGTGGCGCAAACGGATAAGTCGCATAAGGAGAACCAGGCTTCGTCGGAGTCGGTATTCTCGGCACAAGAGCGCGCCGCTATGAAGCAGCGCGCCGCCGAGGTGAAGAACGCCGCGCGGCGCGCACGCGGAGCCGGCAAGGCAGCCGCCGACGAGGCGGATGTACTGGCGAAGATCGCGGAAATGCCCGACGCGGATCGCTTGCTGGCCGAACGAGTGCACCGGATCGTGTCCGCGGTCACCCCGGAGCTGGCGCCGAAGCTGTATTACGGGCAGCCCGCCTACGCCCGCGACGGGAAGGTGGTCTGTTTCTTCCGAAGTGGGCAGATGGATAAGGAGCGGTACTCGACATTCGGCTTCAGCGCGCACGCATCACTCGATGACGACAGCGGACTGTGGCCGACCTCCTACGCCCTGACCGACCCCTCGGAAGCGGCCTGGGCGCAACTCGCTCAGCTCGTCGAGCGAGCCGCGAAGGCCTAGCGGAGGCCGCATCGAGAACATCCGATTCCAGGTCAACCCGGAAAAGCTGGGCGGAATCCAGGAAACCGGCGACACCACCTCCTGATACGGACGCGCGCCGGCGCTCCGGCCGGTGGCCACACACCCGAGCCGACCGGGTCGGCCGCACCACCGTCGCGCCCGGGCGAGGTGCTCAGGCGCCGCGTAGCTCGCTTTTGAGAAGCTTGCCGCTCTGGTTGCGGGGCAAGGCCGCCACGAACCGCACTGCCTTGGGTACTTTGAACGAAGCCAGGTGCTGCTTGACGTGATCGATCAGCTCGTTCTGAGTGAGTTCGTGCCCGTCCTTGAGCACGACGACCGCCGTCACCGCCTCGATCCACTTCTCGTCGGGGGTTCCGATCACGGCGGCCTCGGCCACGGCCGGGTGCGTGTAGATCGCGTCCTCGACCTCACGCGAGGCGACCAGGATGCCACCGGTGTTGATGACGTCCTTGATTCGGTCGACGACGGTGATGAACCCTTCGGCGTCCTGGGTGACGAGATCGCCGGAGTGGAACCATCCGTCGCGGAAGGCCTCCGCGGTCGCGTCCGGATTGTCCCAGTAGCCGAGGCACAGTTGCGGCGAACGGTAGAGGATCTCGCCGGGTTCACCGTCGGGAACATCGTTGCCCTCGGTGTCGACGATCCGGGTCTCGACGAACAGCACCGGCCGCCCGCACGACGCGGGACGCGCATCGTGTTCTTCGGGCCGCAGGACCGTGGCGAGCGGGCCGATCTCGGACTGGCCGAAACAGTTGTAGAAGCCGAGCTCGGGGTAACGGCCGCGGAGTCGTTCGAGGACGGTGACCGGCATGATCGACGCCCCGTACTGCGCCTTGCGCAGCGACGACAGATCGCGTGTCCCGAGATCCGGGTGATTGGTGAGCGGCACCCATACGGTCGGCGCGAGGAAAAGGGATCCGATCCGTTCTTCCTCCACGAGCCGCAGGATCTCGGCGACATCGGGGGACGGCAGCAATCGAACGGTCGCGCCGACCGCGAAGTACGGGATCAGGAAGACGTGCATCGCGGCCGAGTGGTAGAGCGGCATGCATACCAGCGGGTCGTCGTCGGCCGACAGGTCGAGCGCCTCGATCGAGGACATGTACTCGAAGGTCAGGGCGCGGTGGGTCATCATCGCGCCCTTGGGTTTCGAGGTCGTTCCCGAGGTGTAGAGCAGCTGCACGAGATCGGTGTCGGCCACCGGGATGTCGATGGCCGGCACGTCGCCGGACCGGGCCACCGACAACAGGGATTTGTCGTCGTCCCGAAGGGGTACGACGGTTTCGGCGGGCACATCGGCGAAAACCTGCCGCAGGTTGTCCGTCAGGGCCGGGTCGACCAGTACGGCCTTCGCCGCCGACTGGGCGAGCAGGTAGGACAGTTCTTCGCCGCGCAACGCGTAGTTGATCGGCACGTGCACCAAACCGGCGCGTGCGGCCGCGAGATAGCCGATGGCATAGGCGTCGGAATTCGTGCCGTAGGCCGCGATGCGATCGCCTTTGCTCAACCCGAGCGACGACAGGTGGGCGGCGGCGCGGGTGACGGAATCGTCGAGTTCCCGATAGGTGAACCGGCGGTCGCCGAATCGGAGCGCGATGCGGTCCGGGTGGCGCGCCGCGGTGCGGCGCAGTATTCCGTCGACGGTGCTTTGCCGCGGGTCGGTGCTCATCCGGCAAATATTATAGGTCGTCCAACTAAATGGGCTACGTTTCGGCGCCTTGTGCACATGCGCCCATCGCGACGTACGCGCTCGCCCTCGAGGTCGGCGCGGTCCGGGACCGTATCGATCGGTGCCGTGACACACCGTTGTATACCCAACGGGGGTATGGTAAGCATTGGAAGGTTCCTCGCGGTCGTTCGGATGCCGGATGGTCCGCGGATTCACCCAGACCGACAGGAAACGATATGAGTACCTCGATCATCACCGTCAACGGAATGACCTGTGGCGGTTGCGCTTCCAAGGTCCGAAAGGAGGTCGGTGCGGTCGCCGGCGTCACCGCTGTCGACGCCGATCCGGCCACCGGCCGGGTCACCGTGGAATCGGCCGGCGAAGTCGATTCCGACGCCGTCCGGCACGCCGTGGAAGCCGCCGGTTACCGCGTCGTCGCCTGAGCGAGCCACCACCTGGGTCCCGGCGGCGGCCCCGGGGGGGGGGGGGGGGGGCGGGGGCGCGCGGGGCCCCCCCCCCCCCCCCCCCCCCCCCCACACCCGCCGGGGGGGGGGCCGCGGGGGGGGGGGGGGGGGGGGGGGGGGGGGGGGGGGGG
>NZ_JARWPM010000173.1 GCF_029869215.1 Nocardia carnea | reverse complement strand
AATCCGGCCGGTCGGTGGCCCGCGGGGGCGCCCCCCCCCCCCCCCGGGGGGCGCGGCGCCGCCCCCCCCCGGGCCGGGGGGGCGGGGGGCCCCCCGGGGGGGGCGGGCGGCCCCCACCCCCCCCCCCCGCGCGCGGGGGGGGCCCCCCGCCCCCCCCCCCCCCCCCCCCACGGCGGTAGCGCCGGCACCGCTTATCGCTTCGCGGGCGGCGGGGTTACGCCCGACCGCCCGCACACTGTGCCCGGCCGCGACGAGACGCCGGATCATGGGGAGACCCATCCGGCCGGCGCCGACGAATCCGATACGCACTGTTTCTCCTTCGATGATGAGCGGTGGTATTTCCCGGCGCACCGGAGAGGCCTCGGAACTCCCCGGCCCTGCGGCTCTGCGGCCCGCGGTCCGGGACGGCGAGGCGCCCTGTCACCGGTCCGGCGGCGGAAACCAGCTCACCGGTCGGTGGATGGGGTGCTGTGGCCTGGCGGCGGATGGGGTGGTGTGGCTGGACGGCGGTCGGGATCCTGTGGCCTGGCGGCGGTCAGGATCCTGTGACCTGGCCGCGGACGGGGCAGTGGCCGGAGAGGTGGACGGGGTCTTGTGGCCTGGCGGTGACCCGATCGGCTCAGCGCGGTTTGCCCATGAGGGCGAGGGTGGCGTCGGCAGTGTCGAGCACCGCCCCGGGCGTGGCACCGGCGGCCGCGGCCAGTTCGCTGATCAGCCGGACGTCCTTGCGCAGCAGATCCCCGGCGTGCTTCGCGATCTGATCCAGTGATCCGCCGCCGGCCAGGATGCGGCCCAGCGCGAAACTGTTCCCGCTGCCGTTGCCGATGACTTCGCCGAGCCGCTGCGGGCTCACCCCGAGCTGTGCGCCGAGTTCCAGTGTGCTCACGGCGGTGGCCATATGCGCGGTGAAGAGCAGATTGTTCAGCAGTTTGGTGGTCTGCCCGGCGCCGACATCACCGAGGTGTACCACCGGGTTCGCGTAGGTATCGAACACCGGCAGGCAGCGGGCGAGGACGTCCGCGTCACCGCCGGCCATCACCAGCAACCGGCCTGCCTCGACAGCCGGTGCGCCGCCGCTCACCGGTGCGTCGATCAGTGCGACACCGTGTTCCGCGGCTTTTCCGGCGAGGTCGCGGCAGGTGTCCGGATGGACGGTGCTGTGGATCGCGATCACGGGCCGCTCGGTGCGCCCGGCCGCGGACGCGGCGAAGCCGGCGAAGATACCGTCCGCGCGTTCCAGCACTTCCCGGACATCCGCGTCACCGACGACGCACAGGCACACCAGGTCGCTGTCGGCGGCCAGCGCGGCCGGGCTGTCGGCGATTTTCGCCGCGGTGCCGGCATACGGTTCGACCGAGGCGGTGCGGCGCGCCCACAGGGTGGTGGGGTAGCCCCCTTCGACGATCCGGCGGGCCATCGGCCCGCCCTGGCTACCCAGTCCGATGAATCCGACGCGCATAGGAATTTCCCTTCGAGCAGATCAGGAGCCGGCGTTCGCCGAATCCGTTTGTCCGGGCCGCCAGAACACGGCCAGCAGCGCGGCTGTCGCGAGGATTCCGGCGAGCAACGCGATGAGGCCGCCGGCCCAGCCGGTGATCTCGATACCGGCGGCGTGATCCACCGACAGCCATCCCGGTCCGAGGATGCCGATGGCTACGCAGACCACGCCGAGCACCAGGACGTATTCGTAGCCGTCCTTCATCACGAAGAACCCGTTCTTGCGGTGTGCCAGCAGGGCGGCCACGAGCATCACCGAGATCACCGCCGCGGCGGCCAGCGGGGTGAGCAGCCCGAGCACCAGCAGCACACCCGCGCCGATTTCGGTGATCACGCTCAGCCAGGCCTGCAGCACGCCGTTGCGCAGCCCGAGGCTGCTGAACCAGCGCCCGGTGCCGGCGATCTTGCCGCCCCCGATCCAGTGGTTCACGCCGTGCGCGATCATGGTTGCTCCCACGACCAGACGCAGCAGCAACAGTGCGATATCGGTGATGTCCATGGGTTACCTTTCCGGCGCCGCGGCGCCGCCGTCGAATTGCAGGGTGGGACCGGAGAATTCGCCGGCCTGCCGGGCGAGGCGGCATTCCTCGGCGAAGGCCAGCACGCCCAGGTGATAGGCCGGCGCCGTATACCCGAGGCTGATGTTGTGCCCGGTATTGGGCTGCCGGTGGACCACCACCCGGGGAGCCGCGGTGAACAGGGTACCCACCGCGGTCATTTCCGCGGGGTCGTTGCGCCACACCCGTTCGTGCTCGCCGAGGCTGTAGCGCACCGGGATCCGGATCCGCGGTGCGAGGCCGAGGAAATCCCGTGCGGCCCACTCGTGCAGGGCTTTCGCTTCGATCGCGGACCCGCGCGCGGCCACGGTGGCGCCGCCGCGGACATCCTCGGGGTAGAGCCTGTTCGGACTCCAGATCAGTTTCCCGACTCCGGCGGGTCGCTTCCCCGGGTCGCGGTTCGCGCCCCAGAGCAGCTCATGCGCCACCGGCTGATGCTGCCGCCCGGTTCCTGCCAGTTCCAGCCCGAGCAGGTCGGCGCCCCGATCGTCGGCCGCCATCCGGACGGCCAGTTCGCAGCCCGCGGAATGCGCGAGCAGGAAAACGCCGCCGCCGCGCGGCAATCCGTCCAGCAGCGCGTCGATCGCGCCGTACATCAGATCCACCCGCCGCTGCGGATCCGCGAGCTCGTCGGCGTAGGGCCCGGAACTCCGGAACCCGGGCCGGTCCAGGGCCAGCACGGTGTAGCCGAGTCGCCGCGCGGTGCGCATGAGCGAGAAGTCCGGATGGCCCGGGCAGTCGAAGTACCGGGAATCGACCGCACCCCCGTGCAGCGCGACCACCACCGCACGTGGTGCGGACGCCTCGGCCAACAACCCGGAGGCCGGGATCCCCTCGACCTCCGGAACTTCCGCGACCACCGGCAACGGGCCGGTCGAAGCGGTGGGGGCCAGCTCGGAATCGATCACCGTCATGAAGCACTCCACGCTGCCGGTGCCGGAAAGTACGGTGATAGTTCGCCCATCAGGATGGACTCCGCAGCAGCATCGCTCCGCCCGGGGTCAACCCGCCGCTGGAGACCACCGCGACCTTCGCGTCCCGGACCTGGCGTTCGCCCGCCGCTCCGCGCAACTGCACGATCGCCTCGTGCAGCAACCCCATTCCGTGGGTGCGCCCGTGCGAGAGCTGTCCGCCGTGGGTGTTCAGCGGCAGGATCCCGTCGCGCGCGATGTTCTTCCCGCCGTCGAGGAAATCCTTGGCCTCACCGATCTTGCAGAAGCCCAGAGCCTCGATCCAGGACAGGCAGTTGATGGTGAAACCGTCGTAGAGCTGCGCCACATCCACATCGTCGGGCCGCAGATCGGTGCGGGTCCACAGGTGGGCGGCGGGGCCGAGCACCTGCGGTTCGTGGGTGAGCGTGCTCTGATCCCATTCGATGCGTTCGACGATCTGGGTGCCCACGGCTTCCACCTCGATCCCGGGCACCGGCAGGTCGGCCGCGGCGTCGCGAGCCGAAACGATCACCGCGATCGCGCCGTCGCACGGCACGTCGCAGTCGTAGAGACCGAACGGTGTGGTGATGGGGCGTGCGTTCAGGTAGTCGTCCATGGTCATCGGGTCGCGATAGACCGCGCTCGGGTTCAGCTCCGCGTTCGCGCGCTGGTTCAGGGCGATCCAGCCCAGCGTTTCGCGGGTGGTGCCGTAGTCGTGGAAATGCCGCTGCGCCTTCTGCGCGAGCGTATGCGCGGCCGAGGTGGAGCCGAACGGATGCAGCCAGCTGCCGGTGCGGCCACCCCCGGCCACCTCGATCGTGCCGCGCTTCATCAGCTCGTTGAAGGTGGCTTCCCACACCGTCCGGAAGCACAGCACATGCCTGGCGAGCCCGGCGTGCACGGCGAGCATGGCCGCGATCACCGACCCGCCGGGCCCGAAGGTTTCGATACCGCCGTTGTGCCAGGTGGGCCGGATACCCAGCGCCGCTTCCAGTGCGGTCACGCCGCCTTCGCCGAAACCGCCGAGGTTGCCGCCGCCCGGATACGAGGACAGGCCGTCGATATCGTCGAGCGCGAGCCCGGCATCGGCGACCGCGCGCTCGCAGGCGTCCACCGTGAGTTCCAGCGGCGGCCGCATCAGCCGCCGCCCGATATCCGACATCCCGATACCGGTGAGTACGACACTGTCCTCGAATTTCGTGCGGCGCAGCATCGGTGCCACCCGCTGCCCGAATTCGGCGGGTGCGATCTCGTCCACCGGTAGCGGCGCCGGTTCCGGCTGCTCCGCGACCGGACGGAACAGCGGCAGCCATACATCGCCGTCCTGCTGGAACAGCACCTCGAGTCGCATTCCGAGCACGAGGTCGTCCGGATCGCAGTCGACGATATTGGTGGTGAGCCGGACCCGCGGATCGTCCTCCAGCGCCACCGTCGCCACCACGTACGGCGGTGGCAGGCCCGGCAGCGCGAAACGGTGGTTGATCGTGAAGGCGGCCAGGGTCGCCAGTCCCGACACCACACGTGGGCCCAGGTCACGACTCCGGCAGTAGCGGCAGATCGGCTGCGGCGGATGGATCAGCGCCGAACACGCCCGGCACTCCTGGATCCGCAAGTGCCCGTCGGCGCCGGAGGTCCAGAAGAATGCGGTGTCCAGGGACAGCAGCGGCAGCGGCCGCCCGGAACGGGGTGCCGGATCGTCACCGGTCGTCGATGCCATATCGCCTCCTCGTGCCGGGTTTCCGCCGGCGACCTTCTGATTCGGTATTTCCGCGCCCGCGGCGGGTGGCCGGCCGGCAGCGCCGTCCGGGGCCGCCTGGGATGCGGAGGTGGAGCACTGGCGCACCTTCTACACCGACGAGGATGCGGTATTCGACAAAGAGGTCGTGCTCGACGCCTCGACGCTGACCCCCTTCGTGT
>NZ_JARWPM010000172.1 GCF_029869215.1 Nocardia carnea | reverse complement strand
GCGCGGGGTAGCGGCGAGCGGGCGGCGCCGCAGTACCCGGCCGGCCGCCCGCGGGCACCACTTCGCGACCGGCTACGGCGCTTGCCGGCCGGTAACCCGCCACCGCACCTGCCGGCCCGTGCCCCGCCGCCGAACCGGCGGCACCGTGACCCGGTTCCAGCCGGGTGTATGCCCGCGTCGGCGGATATCCCGCCGCGCCGTCTGCGCCGGCCGCGGCGAATCCTGTGTACGGGCGGGTGCCGGGGTGCGCGGCCTCGTACCGGCGGGTGCCCGCGGGTCCCGCGGCGGGTTCGGGGTGGCTGCCGGGCGTCTCGTATCGGCGGGTGCCCGCGGGACCTGCGGCGGGTTCGGGGTGGCTGCCGGGCGTCTCGAATCTCCGGGTGCCGGGCGGGCCACCGGCTTCGTGGTGACCACCTGCAGAAACCGGCGTCTCGTACCGGCGGGTGGCGGGGTGATCCGGCGATTCTTCTCGGCGGGTGTCCGCGGGGTTCGGGCCGACCGCGTAATGGTGGGTGCCGGGGTGTTCGGTGGCGTGACCGGATGACGCGGCCGGGAGCGGGCTCGCGACCCCCAGCGCCGTCGCGGCGGCCCGGGCGAACTCGCCGGCAGAGGAGAAGCGGTCGCCGGGTTCCTTGGCCAGCGCGCGGGTGATCGCCGCATCGAGGCGGTCCGGGATCCCCGGGACCAGCGCCCGCACACTCGGCGGGGTGGTCGTGAGGTGGTCGTGCATCTGCCGCGCCGGATCGGTATCGCCGAACGGCCGGATTCCGGCCAGGCATTCGAACAGCACACAGCCCAGTGAATAGATATCGGCGCGGAAGTCGGTTTCCCCGGTGAACCGCTCCGGCGCCATATACGCCCACGTCCCGACGGCAAGGCCCGACGCGGTCAGCGCGGTACTGCCGGCGCCGTGCGCGATACCGAAATCGATCAGGTACACCACCCCATCGCGCCGGACGACGATATTGGACGGTTTCACATCCCGGTGCACCAGACCGGCCCGATGCGCGGCGTCGAGGGCCGCCGCGGTCTGGGTGACGATAGCGACGGCCCGCTCCGGCGGGAGCGGCCCGCGGTGCAGGATTCGCGACAGATCCTCACCCTCGACGTACTCCATCTCGATGAACAACCGGCCGTCCAGCTCACCGTGCGCGTGGATCGCCACGAGATGCCGGTCGCGCAGGCGGGCGGCGAGTTCGGCCTCTCGTTCGAATCGGCTGCGGTAGGTCGGGTCGGCCGCGAGTTCGGCGGGCAGCAGTTTCAGCGCGACCCGCCGCCCGGGCCGCCCACGGGCGGGGTCGGCATGCGCCAGCCATACCTGCCCCATACCGCCCTGCCCGAGCAGCCGCTCGAGCCGGTAGGGGCCCAGTCGCTGCTCGGCCATGCCCGTCCTTCCTGTCACCGTCGCGGCGCGGGTATCCGCGGGCGCGGTGGTCCGGGGACCGGATTCGGGGCCCGGATGTACTCCGACCCTAACCCTGACCGGCGGCGCGGCACAGCGTGACCGGTAGCACGATGATCGCCGGCCTCGCTGCACTCGGTTGTGTCCGGTCTTGCGGCCGGCCCGGCGAGTGGCCTGCCCGTCGTGATGGCCACCGGGTTTCGGTGTGCCAGGGTGATGGAGTGGAGCCGATCGAGATCAATGCGGGGCAGTGGTATCTGCGGGCCTTGCGGGCCGATGAGCGGATCGACGACCGGCCCGCGCTGGTGGCCGGGGGAATTACGGATCCGGGGTACGTGGCGCGGCGGAGCGCGCAGTGGGTGGCGGAGTCGCACTTCTCGTGGGCGGTGTGTGAGCCGACTACAGCGGAGTTGTTAGCGGAGGTCGTCGCGGAGCCGCGGGCGGACGGTACCGCCGAGGTGTCCGGGTGGGCACGGCCGGGTCATGAGCCGGCGCTGGACGCCGGTGTGCGGGCGGTGTGCGGTTTCGTCGAGGGTGCGTTCGGGTTGCGGCCCGAGGTGGTCGGCGACCCGGAGCGGTGATCGCCGATCTCCGCCTTCAGGAGTCGGCCGGCGGTATGGGCCGCGACCGGCTCAGGCAGGGTGCCGCAGCACCCGGTCCAGGGCCGCTACGGCCGCGTCCAGTTCCTCACGTTCTACCGTCAGCGGCGGCCGGAAGCGTATTCCGCGCGATCCGGTGCCGATCATCAGGACGTGCTCGCGGCCTCTTAGCGCGGCGAGTACGGCATCCCGGAAAGCGGTGTCGGGCAAGGTAATCGCGCACATCAGGCCGCGGCCGCGGGGGTCGGTGACGGCCGGATGCCGCTGGGCCAGCTCGCGAAGCAGCGTCTGGAGATGCTCGCCGAGGACCGCGGCGCGTTCGATCAGCCCGTCGTGTTCGACGACCTCGAGGATCCGGCGGGCGCGGACCATATCGGCGAGGTTGCCGCCCCAGGTCGAGTTGAGCCGCGACGACACCGTGAAGACATTGTCGTGCACCTCGTCCACCCGGCCACCGGCCATGATCCCGCAGACCTGGGTCTTCTTACCGAATGCCACGATATCCGGCTGTAAGCCGAATTGCCGGTAGGCCCAGGGGCTTCCGGTCATCCCGACCCCGGTCTGGACCTCGTCGACGATGAACAGGGCGTCGTTGGCGTGGCACAACCGTTGCATCGCCCGCAGGAATTCCGGTCGCATATGGCGGTCGCCGCCTTCGCCCTGGATGGGTTCGGCGATGAAGCAGGCGATACCGTTCGGCCGGTCGGCGAAGGCGCGCGCGGCCTGGTCCAGCGCGCGCCGTTCGGCGTGTTCGATATCGCCGGGCCCGCCGAGGTACGGGGTTTCGATACGCGGCCAGTCGAACACCGGGAAGCGTTCGGTTTTCACCGGGTCGGTATTGGTGAGCGACAGCGTGTACCCGGTGCGGCCGTGGAACGCTCCGGTGAGGTGCAGCACTCCCGGCTCGCGGCCGGGTAGCGCTGTGCGGCCGTGTAATTCGTTGTGCCGGCTCTTCCAGTCGAACGCGGTCTTGAGCGCGTTCTCCACGGCGAGCGCGCCGCCGTCGATGAAGAACAGATGGGGGAGCCGCGGATCGCCGAGGACCCGGGCGAAGGTGTCCACGAACCGCGCCATCTCGACGGTGTAGATATCGGAATTGCTCGGTTTGTTCACCGCCGCCGTGGTCAATTCGTTGCGGAACGCGGCGTCGCCGGCCAGCGCCGGATGGTTCATGCCGAGGGCGCTGGAGGCGAAGAAACCGAACATATCGAGGTAATCGGTGCCGTCGCGGGCGTCCACCAGGTGCCGGCCGTAGGAAGCGGGCAGGTCCAGCACCAGATCGAAACCGTCGGTGAGCATATGCGCCGACAGTGTCTCGTGGACGCGGGTTGCGGGGATGCGTGCGGTGTCACCGCCGGCGCCGGAGCGTTCCAGTTCGATGGTCACATCCCCGACGGTACGGGAGCACGAACTACCCTTCCGGTAAATTTTACTGCCGGAACCATAACGAGAAGAAATTGTTACGCTAGAAGCTACTTCTCGTAGAATGTCTGCAGGATGATGGTGCTTCGCGTGCGGACGTTGGCGGTCGCCCGGATCTGCTGCAGTAACTGCTCGAGATGCCGCGGGGACGCCACCCGGACCAGCAGGATGTAGCTCTCGTCGCCGGCCACCGAATGGCAGGCCTCGATACCCGGCACCTGCTGCAACAGCGCGGGCGCGTCATCGGGCTGGGACGGATCGAGAGGAGTGATCGCCACAAATGCCGACAGCAACTGCCCCAGCGCCTCGGGGTCGACATCGGCCGTATAGCCGCGGATCACACCGCGCGCCTCGAGCCGGCGCACCCGGGATTGCACGGCGGATACCGAAAGGCTCGCCTTCTCGGCCAGATTGGACAATGTCGCCCGACCGTCGGCCATCAGTTCCCGGATCAGCAGGCGATCGATCTCATCCAGGGTCGGTTTTGCCGGTGTTTCCGCCATCAGCGAAGGCTAACGTAGCGGACACACCGCCGGAACACTGTTGTGAACGTTCATTCTCCGGCCGTGCCATTCGCACAGCGTATTTCGTCCGGCCGAACCCGAGGAGTTCGCGATGACCGAGACCGACAGCGAGACCCGAACCGTCCGATTTTCGCATCGGGTGGACGCCCTGCTGGGCGCTCTGGAAATCGACCGCCCGCCGGCCGGTGCGATGGCTGTGCACTGTCCGATCACCGGTGAGGTACTCATCGGCCTGCGACCGCACACCCCCGCCGAGATCGGCACCGCGGTCGGCGAGGCCGCCGCCGCGTTCGGATCCTGGCGGACCGTTCCGGCCCCGCAGCGCGCGGCGGTGGTCCGGGAACTGGCCGTGCTGCTGCGGCGCCACCAGGACGAACTCGCCGAACTCGTCACGCTGGAGGTGGGCAAGATCCCGGCCGAGGCGCGGGGCGAGGTCCAGGAGATGATCGATATCTGCGATTTCGCGGTGGGATTGTCCCGGCAGCTCTACGGCTACACGATGGCCTCGGAACGTCCCGGGCACCGGCTCATGGAAACCTGGCATCCGCTCGGTGTGGTGGGCGTGATCTCGGCGTTCAACTTCCCGGTCGCGGTGTGGGCGTGGAACACCGCGCTCGCGCTCGTCTGCGGTGACACGGTGGTGTGGAAACCGTCGGACCGCACCCCGTTGACAGCCCTGGCCTGTCATGCCCTGTTACGGCGGGCGGCGCGCACCGTGGACGCCGATCAGCGCATCCATCAGCTCGTCCTGGGAACCGGTGCGGCCGGGGCGCAACTGGTCGACGACGAGCGGGTGGCGCTGGTGAGTGCCACGGGTTCGGTCGCGATGGGCCGGCAGGTGGGTCCGCGGGTCGCGGCCAGGTTCGGCCGCTGCCTGCTGGAGCTCGGCGGTAACAACGCCGCCGTGGTCGCCCCCTCGGCCGATCTGGACCTGGCCGTCCGCGCCATCGTCTTCGCCGCGGCCGGTACCGCGGGCCAGCGCTGTACGACACTGCGCCGGCTGATCGTGCACAGCCGGATCGCGGACGAACTGCTGGACCGGCTGGTCCGCGCCTACCGGCAGTTGCGGGTCGGCAACCCGCTCGACGCCGGGGTGCAGGTGGGCCCGTTGAGCGGTCCCGAAGCGTGGGAACGGATGCGCGACGCGCTCGTCCGGGCTCAGCGCGACGGCGGCGAACTGTTGTGCGGCGGGCACGAGGTCGCGGTGGGCGGAATGGGGCCGGAGGCGCGCTACGCCCACCCGGCGATCGTCCGGATGCCGGGCCAGACCGAGATCGTGCGCGAGGAAACCTTCGCCCCGATCCTGTACGTCCTCACCTACGACGAATTCGATACCGCCCTGGCGCTGCACAACGGTGTGCCGCAAGGACTTTCCTCGGCGATCTTCACCACCGATCAGCGCGAGGCCGAGCGGTTCCTCGCCGCCGACGGGTCGGACTGCGGTATCGCCAATGTCAATATCGGCACCTCGGGCGCGGAGATCGGTGGTGCCTTCGGCGGCGAGAAACACACCGGCGGCGGCCGCGAGTCGGGTTCCGACGCGTGGAAGGCGTATATGCGCCGGGCGACCAACACGATCAACTACTCCAGCGAACTCCCGCTGGCGCAGGGCATCCGCTTCGACTGACCTCCCGGCAGGAGCAGAAGGACAGCGCGCCGGCGGCTGCGGCGGTTTCGCACCGGCCGCGACCCGCCGCATCGCCCGGCCATATCCGGAATGGAGGCGATCTGGACGGCGCCGGGAACGACCGGTCCGCAACGGGTCGCCCACGCAGGTGGGGCGGACCCACTCCGGTCGGCCGCGTCGAAAACGCGGCCACCATCAGCCGGTCAGCCGCTGAGAGGCCGCTCTCCGCGGGTGGCCGGGGCGGCGCGACCGCCGCACCGACTGCGTGGGTCGGCGACGGCAATCACCGGGCGGCACGGTGGGCAACGGGCACACCAGGCGCGGCTGATGCCTGCACAGCAGGACCGGAGAACGCCGGCGCCGGACACCTACGGGCGAACAACCAGCAGCGGTCGGTGTGGGCTGCCCGCGCAGGTTCCGGCGTTCGCGGGTTCGAGCTGCCGCGCCGGGGGCCGGGCCACTCAGCAGGATTCGGCGGCGATGGGGCTGAGCTGGGCGAAGAATTCGGCGACGGCGCTACGACCGATATCCATCCCGCGGGTGAGGATTCCCGGGTCCGTTTCGACGCTGCTGATATCCGGCGACCCGGCAGGCGGGTGGATCTGATGCGCCGCGGCGCCCATCCCGGCGATCACGCCGTCTTCGAGTACCTGCTGTCCGGGGCGTAACTTCCAGGCCTGGTAGGCGCCGGGTGCGGTGAGCCGCATATAGGTACCGCCGACGAGGTGGTGCAGCCGCGGTGCGGGTGGGCGGCGTTCGTCGGCGCGCCGGGTGCGCAGGATCAGCGCGTGCGTCGCCCCGCCCTTCAGCGCGCTGCGGACCGGGACCGTTTCGGAGAGCCCGCCGTCGAAGTACCGGCGGCCGCCCAGCGCGACCGGTGGCCCGGCCAGCAGCGGCAGCCCCGAAGACGCGCGGAGCGCCGTTTTCAACGTGTCCTTGTCCATGATGTAGGGGTGCAGGTCCACCGGCAGGCCGGTACCGATATCGGTGGCGATGGGGTGGAAGGTGGTTTCGTTCGCCAGGATGGCCGGAAAATCCATCGGATGCAGGCCGTCGTACACCTTGTGCACGAGGAAGTTCAGGTCGAAGGCCGGTCGGCCCCGCAGCATCCGCATCGGGTCGATCGCCCGGCGCATGATGGCGGCATCGGTCCAGGCCTTCATTCCGCGGCCCGCCCGCCCGCACAGCAACCAGGCCGCGTTGATGGCGCCCGCCGAGGTGCCGTAGACGGCGTCGAAGATCTTCGCCAGCCCGAGTTCTTCCAGGGCGTGCACCATCCCGCTGGAGTACACCCCGCGGCTGCCGCCGCCCTCGACAACGAGAACCAGCCGATGGCTGTCGGATCGGCTACCGGATGCGAAACGGTCGCGGATCACCTCCGCGACCGTCGGTTGTACTGCGCTCACCAGGTCACCATACGCCCGAGCGGGGGGGGGGTATTGGTAGGGGCCCCCCCCCCGGGGGGCGGGGGCCCCCTGGTGGGGCCGGTTTTGGGGGGGGGGGGGGCCCCCCG
>NZ_JARWPM010000171.1 GCF_029869215.1 Nocardia carnea | reverse complement strand
CGCCGCGGGGGGGGGGTTGCTGCCCCCCCCCCCCCCCCCCCCCGGTTCCGGGTTTCAGGGCGCTCGGCGCCGTATCGGACGGCGAGTAGGCTGGTCAGCACTGTGCTCCGTCGACCGAAGGAGTGCGAACGATGGAGTGGCTTCTCATTGCCGCGGTGGTCGTCCTGGTGGCGTTCTTCCTGGCGTGGCGATCCGGGCAGAGCAAGGAACGCGCCGCGACCGAACTGGCCGACGCACTCGCCGACGCCCGCCAGGTCAACGAACGCCTCGGCGGCCAGGTCTACAGCCTGACCGGCAGCAACACCGCCGCCCAGCAGGCGCTCGCCGACGCCGCCGAACGCCATACCGCGGCCGGCTCCCAACTCGACCAGGCCCGCAGCCCGGCGCAGGCGCGACTGGCGAAACAGACCGCGGTCGAGGGTTTGTATTACATCCGCGCCGCCCGCACCGCCATGGATATGGATCCCGGCCCGCCGGTGCCGGAACTCGAGGGGCAAACCGCCGCCGGCAAGGTTACCGAAGACCGGGTGATCGACTTCGAGGACCGCCGGATCGCCGCTTCACCCCAGCCCTCGTCCGAGACGCCGAACTACTATCCGGGCGGCCGCGTCGCCGGCCGGCCCGTTCCGGCGGGCTGGTACTCCGAACCCTGGTGGCGGCCGGCCATGATGGCCGGCGTCTGGGGTGTGGGCTCGGCCCTGCTGTTCACCTCGCTGTTCTCCGGTATGGCCGGTGTCGGCTACGGCGCCGGTGGCTTCGAGAGCGGGTACGGCCAAGGGTTCCAGGACGGCCTGAACGCGGGTGATCAGGGCGGCGATGCCGGCGGCGACTGGGGTGGCGATTCGGGAGGCGACTGGGGCGGGTTCGACGGCGGCGGCTTCGACTTCTGAACTCTGAGCGGCTCGTGGCTGTCCGCTATTCACCGCAAAATCTGCGGTGAATAGCGGGCGGAATCACCGCACCACCCGAGCGCTGTCGATGGAGCCGGTATCAACACCCCGAACGGTCGTTTCGGACCTGAGTGTCGCAGGTCAGTCGGTGGCTTTCGGATGTCCTGTTCCCGCGGAGACGCTACGGGCTGCCTCTCTCGACCAAGTGGTCTCTCGAGATCGAACCAGGAAGATGGCAAGGAGATACAGCCAATGATGAACGAGCTATCGAACGCGCAGTGGTTCAAGTCCTCACATAGCGGTGCCGGTGGCGACTGCGTCGAAGTTGCTTGGCTGCTACGGGACCATGTCGGCGTCCGTGATTCCAAGTCCCCCGATGGGCCCGCACTCATCTTCGACTCGACGGAATGGTCGGCCTTCACTGCCGACCTGCGAACCGGTCGTTTCAGCGCCCCCGGCGCACGCACGCATTAGCTCACCGGGGCTCGATCGCCCAGTGTCGCGCCACTACCCCGGCTACGACGGCGGACATCCGTTCGCGTGCATCGATCAGGAGCACGTTCCGCAGAGGGAATTGTTTTCTGCTCTCGGCTCGGTGGCGCGTGTCGGTAAGCCCACCCGATGGATGCCCCAGGCCCTATGGTTTGCGGTCATGAAGGCGTCGGCGGTAACGGTTGCGATCGGGGCGGTGATCGTGCTGTGGGGTGAGTACGAGAATTGGCGTGCCTCGCACGAGTTGGTCGGAGGGGCTGAGGGGCCGAGCGAGGTGGTTGTTGTGCTGGGGTTCCGTAACAGGGCGGCGTCGGCGAATGCGTTGAACAGGTGGCGGGTGCGGGCGGGCCTGCGCTCGCTGGATTCCGGTGCGGCCGGCAGCCGGATCGCGTTCTCCGGCGGGGCCGTGGGCGGCTCGGTGGCCGAGGCCGAGCTGATGGCCTCATATGCCCGGTCGGTGGGCTACAGCGGTCCGCTGGACGTGGAGACGGAGTCTCGATCGACCTGGGAGAATGTCGAGAACGCCATTCCGTTGATCGAGGAGGCCGATCGGATCAAAATCGTGTCGAATCCACTGCACGCGGCGAAGGCGCGTCGGTATCTCGCGCAGCAGCGTCCGGATCTCGCCTTGCGGCTGGTCCGCGGTGCGGAGTATCGCTTCGGGGAATGGATGCCGCTGAAACCACTGTTCGCGGCGATAGGTTCGGTTCGGCGCTGAAGGGTCCGGGCGGTCGGTGGCGCCGGCTGCGTGTCGGCAGTACCTCGGCGTTCGGGGTCGCTGGGGCTTCAGTTGTCCGCGAGGGTTACCTGCCTGCCGTTCAGCGGCTGGACCGGGCGGTTGGTGTGGTGGAAGAGGGAGCGGTAGCGGTCGAGGTCCGGGCGGGCGACGGGGAGCGGGGTGCGTAGAACGGTCCACGACACCCCTTCGGTGCACGGCGGGGTGGTGAGTGAGCCCGTGTAGCGGAACTGAGTGTGGTTGGCGGGGAGGAGCGTGCGCAGGTCGACCGGGCCGATTCGGGCGGTGGAACCGGAGGTCGCGGGCAGGGCGGTGAGTAGGGGCGCGAACGGGGAGCCGTTACCGGGTTGCAGGAGTATCGCGAGTACGGCGAGGGCGCCTGTGGCGTCTTTGTGGACGAGGTGGAATTCCATTTCGGCGCCGTGTCCGTCGACGGTGTGTTCGCTGGGGGCGTGGAAGTGGAATTGGGTCAATTCGTAGGGACGCCCGGCGATCAGGATGCGATTTCCCTTTCCGGCGGAAAGATTGGTTTGTACGGTATGTCCGTTGTTGACGGAGTCGGCTGTCGGCAGCACGTTGTATTCGATGGCGATGTGCTCGTCCGGATGTGATCGGGTATGCGACGGGAGGTCGATCGGCGACTGTGCGTGTCCGCTTCCGCACGTTCGGTAGGTGCGGTCCAAATCCGCCCAGTGGCCGGGTCCTTCGGCTTCGTAATCCCAGTGTGCGGGGGTTTCGGCGCCATCGCGCGTGGCGGCGAAGGTGACCGCTGCCCCGCCGGCGGCCAGCGCGGCCACGGCGGCGAGAGCGCGGCGGCGGGTGAGGACGGGATGTGTGGACGAGTCGGTTTCTGGCACCGGTGCCTCCTTGTGCGGGGCAGCCGTGAGGGTGATCCGGTAACGCTCGGTGCGGATTCTCGCCGGGCCGGATCGCCGGGCTGCCGAACTCACCGGAATACGCATGCCGTCCGATTTGCCGAATAGCGCGGTGATTCCGGTGATTTCGTTCGACGAAAACGATAAGTGAACGACGCCGGGGTGACCAGAAATGGCGAAAGTGATCCTGGACTCGTTCCGGAGCGATCAGGTTCGTGCTGCTGGATCTCTCCGTGACAGTGCGTCGTGTCCAGGTGGATCGCCCGGGGTGCCGGAGCGGCCGGGTTCGGCGAGGGCGGCGCTGCAGAGACCGAGCAGGCACAGAATCAAGGCAATAGCGAAGGGGATGGCTGCCCAGCCGCCGGTGGAATGCTGGGTGAGGGTTGCGCCGGCGACCGCGGCCGCCACGGTGGCGCCGACCTGGCGGGTGGCGTTGAGGATGCCGCCGACGGCGCCGGTCGCTGCCGGTGGGGCGTGGTCGACGGCGAACCCGACCAGCGCGGGCAGGGTCCACGAGATCCCGAGACCGCACAGGAGGAGTCCGAGGCCCAGGATGACGGGCCGGTGGCCGCCGACCGACGCGAACGCGGTGACGCACAGCCCCGCCGGAAAGGCCGCGAAGCCCATCCGGATGGGCAGCAGGGGGCCGAATGCAGCGGCGAGGCGGCCGGTGAGCAGTGGGTTGAGGGCGACGAGGAGGGTCATCGGCAGGAGTGTCGCGCCGGCTTGTACCGCGGTGGTGTGGAGCAGGAGCGGGAGGGCGAAGAGGACGGTGGTGAGCGCGTAGTTCACGACCGCGCCCCAGCCGAACGCGGTCCATACCGAGAGGTTGTGGCGCAGTGCGGGTGGGATCAGCGGCGCGGCCGACCGCCGGTCGATCGCCGCGGTGCCGCCGGCGAGGGCCAGTGTGACGAACCCGGACAGCACGGCGAGGGCCCAATGGCGTTGCCCCGCTTCGGCGATGGCGAGGGTCAGCGCCGCCAGGCCGGTCGCCAGCCCGAGGTGCGGAAGCCAGGAGAGGGCGCGGTCGTGGCGCGGGGCGGGAATCCGGGTGCGGCACAGCAGGAGAACGACGGCCGTCATCGGGGCGTTGACCACGAATACCAGCCGCCAGCCGTCCAATTCGATGAGCCAACCGCCGAGGACCGGACCGGCCGCCATGGCCGCTCCGCTGATCGCCGCCCACGCGCTGATCGCGCGGCCGCGGGGACCCGGGCCGGGGTACAGGCTCGCGATCAGCCCGAGGGAGCTGGGGATGATCGCGGCGGCGAACACCCCGAGAAGTCCGCGGCACACCAGCAGGACGGTGAGATTCGGCGCGCAGGCACACGCCAACGAGGCGGCACCGAATCCGATGACACCGGTCAGGAACACCCGGTACGCGCCGAGCCGATCGGCGAGGCTGCCGCCGAGGACGAGCGCCGCGGCGAGGACCATGGTGTAGAGCGTGGTCGCCCAGCCCACACCGAGGACGTCGGTGTGCAGCGAGGCGATCAGGTCGGGTTCGGCCACCGCGAGCACGGTGGTGTCGAGCAGCACCATGAAATAGGCGAGCGCGATACCGATGAGCTGGGGTGCGGGGCGGCGTCGCGACAGCGCAGACGAGACGGACACGATTCTCCTCGAACCGTTGACGATGGGACGGTGCACCACGATCCGCCGCCGGGACCGCGCGCTCGACCGGCGCCGCCGAACAGGTATTCGGGATCTCCGAATACCTGTCTACGGTGGGTAGGTGGATCTCGATCAACTCCGCACCGCCTTGGCGCTGCTGGACCACCGGACGGTCAACCGGACAGCCGCCGCCCTGGGCCTGGCCCCCTCATCGGTCTCCGACCGGATCCGCCGGCTCGAAGCAGAACTGGGCGCGGCCCTGTTCACCCGGGACCGGGCCGGTATGCACCCCACGGCCGCGGGCCGGGTCTACCTCACCGCGGCCGCCTCGGCCCTCGGCGCACTCGACGAAGCCGCCGGGCGGTTGGCCGACTCCCGCGCTCTCCTCGTCGGTGCGCAGGCCGCCCTCGCGGATGAGTTGCTGCCCGCGGTCCTCGACGACCTGCGCACCCGGCATCCCGCGATCGACGTGCAGATACGCCCGGATCCCGACCGCGCGCGGCTGCTCGCGGCCCTCGACCGCGCCGAACTCGACGCGGTACTGCTGCTCGATACCGGCTCCCGGATCGGGGACCTCGGTTTCGCGAAACCCGGCACCGCGATGAACCACCTCGACGTTCGTGCGGTCCCCATGACCACGGTGGCCGCACCCGGGCATCCACTCCTCGGGCGTCCGGTGACCCGCGCGGAGATCCGGCGCACCGGCAGCCTGATCGGGCAGGAATCACGCTGCTCCTTCTGGATGGCGACCCAGCGCTGGCTCGGACCCGATACCGATCTGACAGCCGTCGGCGGACTCGCGCAGGTGCGGGACTGGGTCGCGACGGGCCGCGGGATCGCCGTCCTGCCGGAATTCGCGGTCCGGACCGACCTGGCAGCGGGCCGCCTCGTGCCGATCGACGCGCAGACGCCGCCGCTGCAGCTCCGGCTCATCTGGCTCGAGGATCGTGGGGCCACCGATTCGCTTCGTCGCCTCCTCTACGCGCTGTCGCAGGTCTGACGGAATCACCGGCTGGTGGCCCGGACACCGGTTTCAGGCGGCTCTCGGCGAACCGACCGGCACGTCCGCCGGAGTGCGGCGGACATGCCGGTTCGCCGGCGGACAACTAGGCTGCCCAGGTGCGCCCTACGCCTGCCTTCGTGAACCTGCTGGACGACGCCGCGTTCCTCTCCCTCGAACACCAGCTGCATCTGGCCGACGTGCTGGGTGAGCATTCGTGGCAGGTGAACCTGCAAACCCGGGTCTTCACCTTCGACACCGAGCACGGCAGCGTCGAATGCACAGATTTCCACTTTCTCGGGACCGCGGCACCCGTCCCGGGATCGTGGCTGTGGTCGTGGGCGAACCGCTCCGGCTTCCCGGAATCGGTGGCCGCGCTCGCCGCGACAGTGCGTGATTTCGGGATCGAGCACGGGATCGGCGAACTCTCCGCGCCGGAACTACCCTTCGACAGCCTGCCCTTCGATCAGCCGGAGCCGTATCAGGTCGCCGCGGTGCAGACCGAGGCGGCCAAGGCCGTCACCGGCCACTGGACCAGCTACCAGGGTCCGGCCGGCGAGGACGGGACCCGCGCGGCGTTCCTCGTCGAGCATCCCGATTTCGTGCTCCCACCCGCCGAGGGGCCGCGGATCATGCGGACGCTGAGCGAGGGGTTGTCCGGGCTGGCGCTGTACGACCACCGCCGCGCGCTGAACAGCTACCTGTCACTGCGCGGCCTGAATCCGGTCTTCGCACCGGACGGCAGCAGCCTGGTGGTCGATTCGCCGGTCCTTTCCGGCACGATCGGATTCGACGAGCACGGCCGCGCGGCGTCCATCGAAATGACGGTGCCGGGGGCTCGGTAGCGGCCGCGACCTTCATGCTCCGGCGGACGTCGCAGTTTCCACCCTCAGGCGCTGGGCACAGGTGTGGAGGCCGTGCGTCCGGCGATCGCCGAAGCGATCAGGTTGTTCTTGGTCAATGACGTGCCGGAGCGCAAGCTTTCGATCCATTCGGCCGTTGTGCCGACCGCCGCGTAGTTCGAGTGCAACAACACCATCAGCGTCGCATGCAGATCCGCTGCCGACACCCGCCCGGCCTCGTTGGCGAGGTGAACGGTGCCGGTGGCGTCCGACAGAATCTCCGCGGTGAAACCGTGCCCCTCCGCTTCCACCGCGGTGCCGAGATCGCAGTTGTTGGTCATATAGCCGACGATCGTGACGGTATCGATCTCGCGGGCGCGGAGCCACTCCACGAGATCGGTGCGGGCGAAGGCGCTGCTGAACTGCTTGTGCAGATGTTTGCTCGCCGTGCCGGCCCGTTCGGCGACGGCGGGGTGCAGTGCCCAGCCCGGTGTGTCTTTGACGAAAGCCGGTGCGCCTGGCCGGCTTTCGTGCTGGACGATGACCACCGGAATGCCGTGGCTGTGGGCGGCGTCCATCGCGCCGACGATATTGGCGAGTGATTCGGCGCGCGGCGGGAATTGGATCTCGAGCGGTCCCGCGAAGTATTCCTGCTGGACGTCGACGACGATGAGGGCGCGGCGGGGGGTCGGCATGGGGATTCTGCTCCTCGGAAGATCGGGGTTGGGGCGTCGGATTCGATTGTTCAACCCCCGCGTGACCACCGCGAGTGGCACGAATGCATACTTTCGATGAGATCAGGCCATAATGGGAGCCGGTATGCGCATCGCTGTCCACACCTTCGACAAGATCACCATGTTCCACCTGGCCGTACCGCTCATGGTGTTCGGCGAGGTCGCCCGGCTCGGGCTCGCCCCCGACTGGGAGACCCGGTTGTGGTCGGCGGAGGGTGGTTCGATTCGGACGGCCGAGGGGTATCCGATCGGTGATATCGCCGGTCCGGAAATTGTCGACGACGCCGATATCGTGATCATTCCGTCGTGGTCACTACCGCCCGCGCAGACCGAACCCGAACTGTGCGAGCAGCTCGTCGCGGCGCACGGGCGGGGGGCGATGATCGCCGGTCTGTGCCTGGGCGCGTTCCCCCTCGCGGACGCGGGCCTGCTCGATGGGCGCGCGGCCGTGACCCACTGGTCGGCGATGCCGCTGCTGGCCGAGCGATGCCCCGGAGTCCAGGTGGATACCTCGGTGCTCTACATCGACCACGGCGATGTGCTCACTTCGGCGGGTACCGCGGCCGCGCTCGACGCCTGCCTGCACCTGGTTCGCACCTATCTCGGCGCCGCCGCCGCGACCCGGGTGGCCCGGTCGCTGGTCGTGGCGCCACACCGGGAAGGCGGGCAGGCGCAGTACATCGAACGCCCGCTGGCCCGGCCCGCCACCGGGGGCGCGTTGGGAGAGGTGCTCGACTGGGCCCTGGCCAGGCTGGACCAGCCGCTCACCGTCGATATGCTGGCCGGACAGGCGCGGATGAGCCGGCGCAGCTTCGTCCGGCACTTCCAGCAGACCACCGGTACGACACCGGCCCGCTGGGTCCTCGAACGCCGCCTCGACCAGGCGCGGGCACTCCTGGAAACCACCGACTGGGGTATCGAAAACGTAGCCGCGGCGTGCGGTTTCGGTAGCGCGGTGACCTTCCGGCAGAACTTCACCGCCGCGTTCGGTACCGCCCCCACCGCCTACCGCCGGCGGTTCACCGCCGGAGCTGCTCGCCGCGTGGACTCGTAACGCGTTCGGCGGACCCGCACACCCGCGCCTGCACCGGCGGATTCGGGTCCCGAGGATCACCGGGCGCCGCGTGCGTCCGGCGGATCCTTCCGGCGCGGTGCGCTATCGATTCCGGAGGGTGGCGAGAAACTCGTCGGTGTTCCTGACGTCCGCGCGATCGTAGGTACTGACACTCGCGAGGATCTCGGCGGCTCCGGTTCGTTCGAGTAGTTCACCGAGGGAGTTCGCCACCAGGTCCGGGGTGCCGGCGACGGCCGCGGACATCCAGGAACGGACGGTTTCGATCTTCTTCGCGCTGTCGGTGCGTGCGAGCAGCCGGCGTACTTCCCCGACCGGCCGCAGCGCGCGGAACTCGCCGACGTCCTTGGAATCGGCAAACGCCCAAGCTTCCGGTAGAAGGAGGTCGCGGGCGCGCTCGGCGGTCTCCGCGACGACGATGTCGACACTCACCATCAGATACGGCTCCGGCGTGCGCGGGCCGGGACGGAAATCCCGGAAGTAGGTGTCGATCTTCGCCCTGTCCTGGAGCAGTGGGCCGCCGATCACCGCGGGCAGCCCCAGTTCGGCGGCGAGGGACAGCCCCGCTCCGCTGGCGAGCAGCAGCAGCGGCGGCGGTTCGACGCGGGGCCGGACCGTGATATCGGCGCGCCCGTCCAGATACGACCGGATCTGCTCGACCGCGGCCGCGTACTCGCCGTCGCGCAGAACCGTTCGTCCCAATGCCCGCCGGACCGGAGCGGTGAAGCCGAGTGAGCCGCCGAGGCCGATATCGACTCGGCCGGGGTACAGCGCTTCGAGTAGCAGTGCCTGTTCGGCGATCACCAGTGGGCTGTGGTTGGGGACCATGATTCCCCCGGTACCGAGGCGGATGGTCCGGGTGCGGGCTCCGATCGCCGCGAGCAGCACGGTGGGGGCCGCGCCGGCAATACCGGGGACGGCGTGATGCTCGGCGGTCCAGAACCGGTGAAAACCCAGCTCCTCCGCGCGCACGGCACGGTCGACCGTCGTCGCCACGGCGTCGGCATCGGTTTCCCCGCTACGGGTCCGGGCGCGGTCGAGCAGCGAGATACGCATCAGTGCCGCTCTCCTTCCCTGCTATGACGCACCGCATCCTCTTCCTCTGTCGAGCGGCCGGAGCACCCGGGCCCGGCGTCGCCGTTTCCGTGGCGCCGTGCCGCCTCCGCGAGGGTTTGGAACGTTCCGGCCGGCCGTCCGATTCCCGGCGTCGACCGAGCCGCCGACGATGCGGTGCGGGCCCGTCTACGACCCCGCCGACGATGCTGCCCATCACCTGTCCGGCGGGTCGCCGGCGGAATGGTTCGACGTCATCGTCCACAACCACGAGGTCACGCCCGCTCATCCGCTCGGGAATCCGGGGAGCCACCGCTGATCACCGCGCGGTGCCTGTGCGAGGATGGCAGTGGACGACCGGAGGGAACAGATCGTGGTCATGGGCATGGTGCTGGGTGACGACCGCCCGCGCTTCGACGCGGGAGTGTTGCCCCCTGTCCTCGTTCCGATCGGCGGGTGATCCCGGCCGTACTCCTGCATCGAAGCGATGCCGACCCCCAGGCACCTTCTTCCCCACAGGAGTACGACATGACCACGATCACGTGGACCGAGAACGAATCGGCACATACCGCGCGCTGGCATTCGGAGAACGGGTCCGCAGCGCCCGCCGAAATCGTCGTCGTCGACGACCGCATCACCGCGAACACCGCGCACCGGCTCGCCAGGGCCGGTAAGGGCCTGCTGTGGCGGGGCGATTTCCACAATGCGCGGCAGCTCCTCCGGGCGCTGGAACGCCGGCAACGGAAGCCGCGGGCCGCGGGCGGGAACGATGTGGCGGCTCGCTTCGAGAGTCATCGAACCGTGCGGGCGGCGCGCGCGGAACTGCTCGGGCGGGTGCTGGTGGTACTCGAACCCGGCTACACCCTCCGGCTGCGCCGGGCGCCGGATGTGCGGCAGGCCTGCGGGCACGCGTACGGTGCGGACGCCGGTGGCGCGAACGAGCGGATCTGTGTTTCGCTACCGGAACTGTTCGGAGTGCTCAGCGCCTATCAGTGGCATCTCAACGGCGTCGATATACCCGCGCTGGGCGCACGGATCCATCCGGACTACGGCGTCTTCTCGCCGGTGCGCGGCGAATACGTCGATCTCGTTGCCGGAGCGGCATTTCCGGCGGGCTCCGGGCAACCGCGCGTGTTCGATCTCGGTACCGGCACCGGAGTGCTCGCCGCGGTGCTCGCGCGCCGGGGCGCCCGGGTGGTGGCCACCGATATCAATCGGCGCGCGGTGCACTGCGCCCGCGCCAACCTAGGCCGTCTCGGTCTGGCCGACCGGGCGCGGGTCGTCGAGGCCGATCTGTGGCCGGACGGCCGCGCCGATGTGGTCGTCTGCAACCCACCCTGGCTGCCCGCCCGGCCGACCTCGGCCCTCGAACTGGGTGTCTACGATGCGGATTCGGTGATGCTGCACCGTTTTCTGGACGGTCTACCCGCCCACCTCACTCCCGGCGGCGAGGGCTGGCTCGTGCTGTCCGATCTCGCCGAACATCTCGGGTTGCGCACCCGCGAGGAACTCCTCACCCGGATAGCGAGCGCCGGCCTGCGTGTCGCCGCCCGCTACGACACCGCACCGCGGCATCCCCGGGCCACCGATACCGCCGACCCACTCCACGAAGCCCGCCGCCGCGAAGTCACCTCACTCTGGCGGTTGGTGCCGGAAGATGCTGCCGCCCATCAGGGTTCGGTATTCGCCTGATTCACATGCAGCCGCAACAGCCCCCGCCGCGGTGGGAGTGCGGTGCCCGCCGGGCCGCCGTCCTGATTCTTTCGGCCCGCGGCGAGCCGGCGCCCGGGCGAGCCGGAATCGAGCAGCGCCGACCTCCGCGGCCGGCCCCGCAGCACCGGCGTCCGCCCCCCCGCCCGCTCGGAACGAAACCGCGTCGGGGTGCGGACTCGCAACTCGGTGGGGTGGCGGCGGATCTGGAGAACTGTGGGCAACGGCGGCTCCGATCCGGGGATCGCGGTGTTGGCGTTGCGGTCGAGTGCTGTGGCGTTTCGGTCGCGTGGGTGGCGCCGGGCGGTTGTTGCAGCGGGTATGACAACGAGCACTATGACAACGGGCGCCGCGGCGCCGGTATCGGCCCGGCGGGCGTGGCCCGCGCTGGTCGCCATGTTCCTGGGAAGTTTTTCGCTGGTGACCGCGGAGTTCCTGCCGCCGGGGGTACTGACCACGGTCGCGGCCGATCTGCGCGTTCCCGAAGGGGTGGTCGGGCTGGCGGTGAGTGTCACCGCGCTCACCGCATTGCCGGCCGCACTCGGGCTCGGTGCCCTGTTCCCCCGGACCGATCGCCGCATGTTACTGGTGATCCTCACCGCCGGAGCGGCGGTGTCCAATATCGCGGTGGCGGTGGCACCGAATATCGGTCTGCTGCTGATCGCGCGGCTGCTCCTCGGGGTGGCCGTGGGCGGCTATTGGTCGATGGCGTTGGTGATCGCTTCCCAGCTGGTGCCCGCGGCGCGGCTGGGACGCGCGATGATGATCGTGAATGCCGGGACCACGGTGGCGACGGTGGCCGGTGTTCCGCTCGGGGTGCTGCTGAGCACTTTCGCGGGGTGGCGGGTCGTGTTCGTGGTGGCGGCAGGGCTCACCGTGGCGGCGGCGGTGGCGGTGCGGCTGGTGCTGCCGCCGATCGCACCGGCTCCGGGGGTCGGTGTGGCGGCGATGGCCGGGGCGTTGCGGGCTCCGGGCGTGGCGCTCGGGCTGGTGAGCGTGGTCGCCGTGATCGGCGGGCATTTCGCGGGTTACACCTATGTGCGGCCGGCGCTGGCCGAACTGATGGGCGCCGGAACGGCGGTGATTCCGGTGCTGCTGGCGCTGTTCGGAATCGGCGGCCTGGTGGGTAATTTCGTCCTCGGGGCGCTCGCCGACCGGCGCCTCGGTGTGCTGCTGCCGGCGGTTCCCGCGGTGATCGGGCTGTCGCTGCTGGCGATCATCGCCTCCGCAGCCGTCACGCCCCTGGGCTATGTGGCCGTGGTGCTGTGGGGCGCCGCGTTCGGCGGCATCCTCAATGTGGTGCAGGTCTGGGTATCACGGCTGCTTCCCGATCGGGTGGAAGCGGGAAGCGGGCTGGTCGTGGCCGCTTTCCAGCTCGCGATCATCCTGGGGTCCGCGGTCGGTGGCCGGGGCGTGGACAGTATCGGGCCGTTGGCGACCTACGTGACGGCGGCCGCCGCGGCGGTTCTGGGGGGAATCGCGCTGCGGGTTTCGCTCAGCCGGGCGTCGCGGTAGGTGATGACGCCGAGGACATCCGGGCCGCACGCCGCCACTCCGACGGCGTGCGGCCCGTATGCCGGCGGAACGCCCGGCCGAACGCCGTCTCCGACCGGTAACCCAGTTGCCGGGCCACCGCCGAGACCGAGGTGTTCTGCTCCGCCAGGAAACGTTGCGCCCGCTCGACCCGCAGTGTCGTCAGATAGCGGCCGGGTGTCTGCCCCGTCGCCGCCTGGAACCGGGCCGCGAAACCCGACCGCGACGCCAGCGCGACCCGTGCGAGCGCTTCGACGGTCCACTCCCGCCCGGGGTCGGCGTGCATGGCGGCCACCGCCCGTGCGATATCCGGCTCGTTCACCCGCAGCAGCCACCGTTTCGGAGCGCAGCCGCGGTGGTGCCAGGATTCGATCGCCATCGACGCGATCAAGGTCGCCACCCGGTCGCCCTGCACACCGAGCGGATCCGGGCAGTGCTCGACCAGATGACTCACC
Source organism: Nocardia carnea (assembly GCF_029869215.1). Classification (GTDB taxonomy): domain Bacteria; phylum Actinomycetota; class Actinomycetes; order Mycobacteriales; family Mycobacteriaceae; genus Nocardia; species Nocardia carnea_B. Next base: position 4,354 of record NZ_JARWPM010000171.1, on the reverse strand, counting down.
ATCGTCGCCGCCAGCGGCGAATGCCGGGCGAAATCGGTCAGCAGCACCCGCGGTGGAAGCGCGGCCATGGCGCTGTTCGGACCGACCGGTGCGAGCCGGATGGCGAGCAGCCGGGCATCGGAGAGCGCATTGAGCGCGAACCGCTCGTCGTGCGGGACGAACAGGAAATCACCGTGTGCCAGATCTTCCCGCTCACCCAGGCCGTCGACCCTGACCAGACCGTCGGCGACGAGCAGCGCACTCGGCCCGCCGGCCAGGAATGCCCAGCCACCCGCCGCCGGCGTGAACACCTGCCGGTGGACGAATCGCCAGCGCAGATCCGCCAGCACATTCTCGAGACCCCGGGCATCCGGATCGACCAGTGTCACTGTGCGCACCCTTCTCGGCGTCGATCTTGCCGGATCCACGGTAGCAACACCGGCCGCGGGCTCGGTGGCCCGATTCAGCGGGTGGCGGCGACGGGTCGCAGGCAGCTGGCCGGGGGATCGACGAGAAAGCACGGGGCCGGGGCGCGGGTGGGCCGGTAGTCGCCGGGGACACCGCCTTCGGCGATGGTGCGGGTGTAGGTGCCGACCGCATCGGTGGGCCGGCGGGTGAGCCCGGGGTCGGTGGCGACATCGACGGTGTAGAGGCCGAACCGGGGACGGAAGCTGCCCCATTCGTAGTTGTCGGTGAGACTCCAGTAGTTGTAGCCGATCACGTTCATCCCGTCGGCCCGGGCGCGCTGGATCCAGTAGACCGTGTCCTGGAGGTGGGCGCTGCGGGTGTACCCGTCGGCACGGGGATGACCGTTGTCGGTGGCCATACCGTTTTCCACAATGTAGAGCGGTTTGCCCGGGAACCGGTCGGCGTAGTGGCGCAGGGCGAAGTAGATCCCTTCGGCGCGGATCGGCAGGTCCCAGATCGGCGGACCGGGCGGTACGGCGGACCCGACGGCGCGGCCGAGCGATTCCATGATCGTCCGGGCCGGGTCGTAGCCCCAGTAATAGTCGATACCCACGTAGTCGAGGCGGGCGCCGATACGGTCGATCAGGGCGCCGTTGATCTGTGCCTCCGCGCCGGCGACATAGCCGACATTGGCGGTCACCTGCGCGTTCGGCCGGATGTGGTGGATGTGGTCGTAGATACTGTTGTGTGCCTGGGCGAGCCGGTCCAGCATCTGGGGTGCGTCGGCGTTGCCGCGCCCGGCTTCGTGCGAGATGTAGGTGACGGGTTCGTTCACGGTGACCCACAGCGGGTCGAGGTCGGCGTAGCGGTCGGCGACGGCACGCATATTCGCCAGCCAGTCCGCTACGACGGTTGGGCTGCGCCAGCCGCCGCGGTCGGCGACCCAGCCCGGGTACACCCAGTGGTCCAGGGTGATCATGGGTCGCATACCGGCCCGGACGATGCTCGCGAGCACCGCGTCGTAGAAGCGGAAGGCCTGCTCGTCCCACTGTCCCGGTGCCGGTTGCAGGCGGGCCCATTCGATTCCGATCCGGAACACGCGCACACCCATATCCGCGGCGAGGCGGATATCGGATTCGTAGCGGCTGTAGAAATCCACCGAGTTGCCCAGGCGGTCGTAGCCTGGGTTCGCCGCGATATACCGCGTCCAGTTGCTGTCGGGCGCATGGCCTTCGGACTGGAAGCCCGAGGTCGATACGCCCCACAGGAACCCGGCGTCCAGCCGTGGGGGAGCAGCGGTGGCCCGGGGTGTGGCGGCGGAGTGCGAACAGAACAGGACGGCCGAGACGAGGACGGTAAGCGAGGCGACGCAGTACCGACGGAACCGTGTACGCATCGCCTCAGGGTAATGCCGCGCGCACGGACCGGGCCGCGAAACGCCCGATCCAGCGGAAAAGGACCGTCCGCGGTTCAGGCCACCACTGCGAGCAATGTGGTTGCCGACCGGGTCAATTCCGGATCACCCAGCAGTTCCGAACGCCGCCGGGCATCCTCGACGGTGATTCCGCGACTGGCCAGCCGCCAGACCGTGTCCTGGTCCATCCGGACGATCGTGGCAGGCTCCCCGGTGTGCGCCGCGGTGAGCTCCCAGGCGGCACCGTCGGATACCGCCCACCAGTGGCCACCGGCCGGGCCGGTGATCTCGAACCGGACAGCTGTTCCGCGCGGGCGCACCCGGTCGTGTAATGCCACGGGCAGGGCGTGCAGGAATGTGACGAGTACCGGGCGCAGTAGCGCGACCTCGTCGGCGCCGGGGTGCGATACCGCATCGCGGATCTGCTGTTGATGGACCCAGAATTCGGTGTAGTCACGGGCGATATCGAGCCACGCGGGAGTGTCGCGGAGGCCCGCCCAGGAGACGGGCAGGTGGGCGGGACCGGCGGGATCCGTTGCCGCCCAGACACGGTCCAATTCAGGTCCCAGGTGAGCGATCAGCTCGGTGAGCAGCCGCGGACTGCACTGGCGCATCGCCTGAACGAATTCGCCGTTGGTGCGGGCGAGATAGACCGGGAGGTTTTCGTCGTCACCGAACACAGCGCCGTCGTGCCGGTCCCGGCTACCGGAGATCCGCCGCAGGTAGTCGTTGAGGATATGTGCGGTGACATCGGCGACGGTCCAGCCGGGACATACCGTCGGCTTCGGCCAGTCGGCCGGTTCCAGCGACCGGAGCAGCTCGAGCAGGGCCTGCCTTTCACGCCGGAACAGAGGGCGGGTATCGAGCGTAATCATGGTTGCGCAGTCAACCGCCCGCGCCGCCGCCGTGCCACCGGTTTTCCGAATCGTCGCGCGCGACGACGTCGCCTCGAAATCCGCTTCCGTCGGTCGCGTCCGGCACGACGAACTCGGCTCACCGTCGAACTTGGGGTTGCGGGTCCGGGAAATCTATCCGCCGCGGCAGCAGAAGAGGTGTGGCCAGTAACAGAATTCCGGCGGCGGTGATCGCGGCGAGCGGGCCCAGGAGTGTGGCGAGTACGCCCCAGACCGCTGCCAGGCCCGCGTGTACGAGTTTGCCGCAGGCGTTCCAGGTGCCGAGGACTCGGGCGGCGTGGTCCGCGGGGGTGCGTTGCAGGCGTTCGGCGGCATAGATCGGGGTGAAAACGCCCATACAGGTGATCAGCAGCGCTTCGACGACGATGACGGTGAGGAGTCCGGGTAGTCCGGGCTGGACGAAGGCGAGGCCCAGCGGGAAGAGCGAACGCAACCAGCCGGAGACGGTCATGACCCGGTACCTGCCGTAACGGTCGGCCAGGGGAGCGCTGAGGCGGGCGCCCAGGAACCGCCGAGCGCAGGCACGCCGAAGGCGAGGCCGTATTGCCAGGCCGCGAAATGGTGTTCGCCGAGCAGCAGGACGGACAGGGGTGCGACCGTGGCCATGATCAAACCGCCGACGAGGACCGAATTGAGGAATAGACGTTGGAGGACACGATCGCGGCGGATGAACTGCCAGCCGGCGAGTAGATCGGTGCCGCGTACTCCGGTGGCCGGGGCGCGGACCGCCGCGATATCTCCGCCGCGGATCCGCCGGACCGCGGCAGCGGAGAGGAGGTAGCTCAGCGCGTCGGCGAGTACGGTGACGACCGGGCCGAGCAGCCCGATGAGCACCCCGCCGAGGGGTGGGCCGACCGCGGTCGCGACCCAGTTCGTCGCCTCGAACCGCCCGTTCGCAGCAACGAGCCGATCACCGCGGACGAGGTATTTCAGGTACGCGCCGGACGCGGCGGTGAAGGCGATGGTCGCGGTTCCGGAGACCACCGAGACCACCAGCAGTTGGCCGTAGGTGAGTGCGCCGAGGAAATACGCGACCGGGATACTCGCCATCGCGAGGAACCGGACCAGGTCCATGGCGATCATGACCGGACGTTTGGCCCGATGCTCGACCCACGGACCCAGCGGGAAGGCGACGACCGCCGCCACCGCGAGACTCGCCGCTCCCAGCAGCGATACCGCCAACGGCGACGAGTCCAGCACTTGGACGGCGAGGAGCGGGAACGTGCCGAACGCGACCCAGGTGCCGTAGGTACTGACGGCATAAGCCCACCACAGCCGGTCGAAACCGGACCCGAACCGACCGCGCACCCGACTCCTCCGAGGCAACCGCTACTTGTGTCCCCGCATCACACCGGGCCGGGTAACACAGTGCAAACAACCGGCTTTCGGTCGCCCACAACGCTCGGTTGTATCCCGTGCCGATCCGTCCGGCGGTCAGCGGCCGGGCGGCCGGGAACGTCCGAGGAAGGCGGCGAGCCGTTCGGTGGGGCCGGCCTGCGCTGCGGGCTCGGGGGGGGGGGGGGGGCGGGGGGCCCCCCGCCGCCCGCCCGCCGGGGGGGGGGGGGGGGGGGGGGCGCCGGGGGGGGGGCGGCGGGGGGGGCGGGCCCGGGCGGGGGCCCCCCCGGGGGAGGCGCGAGGG
>NZ_JARWPM010000170.1 GCF_029869215.1 Nocardia carnea | reverse complement strand
GCCCCGCGGGTTGGTGGCCCCCCCCAGGGCGCTTTCCTCCTCTCTTAACCCCAGCCCTAACACCCCCAGCGCGGGGGGGGGGGCGTCCACCTCGGCCGCCAACCCGGGGCCGCTTTCGTCGTCTAGACGGCGGTGCGCGGGTCTAGGTTGTGGCGTCGATCGTCTGCGTGAGCCAGTTCGCCAGCAGTGCAGCGGCGGTGTCGTGGCCGGTGGATCCGGTCGCGTCGCCGTCCTGATGGGCAGGATCGCCCGTGCCCGTGCCCGTGCCCGTGCCCGTGCTGGTGGTGTAGGTCTGGGCGAGCGAGGGGAACTGTGTGCCGGTGAACGCTGAGGCGGTCGCGGCGAGCAGGTCGGCGGCGATCGGGGCCAATCCCGACAGCGCCAGCACGGCGCCGACAGGGTCACCCGCGATCAGTATCTCGGCCGCGGTCCAGGCGATCTCCTGGGCACGGCCGATAGTGGTGGCGATACGGGTGATGTCGAGACCAGCGAGGATTCCGACGACTTCGGAGGCGATGGCGGCTATGCCGGTGGTGTCCAGCGGTGCGGCCAGTGCCAGAGCCTGAGACACCAGCCGCAGGTCGATACCGTCGGCCATCGCAACCAAGGGTGCGAACTGGTTGTTCAGGTCCCCGGCGACCCGGTGTAGCCCAGGAACATCGCCGCGGCCCAGGAGAGCGGGTAGTTCGGCGAGGTCGGCGACGATAGCCGGCACGTTCGCAGCGAAGGTGGACAGCCCGTTCACTACGGTGACCACCTGCGCGAGAACACGAGAGATAGTCAGCTCTCCCGTCGAGGGCCAAGCCGGGACAGGAGCTGTCGTGGTGGGGGCCTGTCCCCGGCTCGTGCGCGGGGTCGGGGTGGAGGTGAGGGCGCGTACAACTGCATCGAGGGCGGGTGATTCTTGAGAAGTGGTCGAGCAGTAAGGGTCTCGGGCGGGGCAGATGGTGCGGACACGGTCGGTGAGGTCGGCGAAGTCCTGCGGGCGGGGACCCGCGGCGCCGGGGCCGGCGACGGGGGTGCCCAGCTGGGGCGTGCTCGGGTCGCGGTGCGGGTCGGAGACGAGTCCGACCGCCACAACCTGTGAGGCGGGGATCGGGCCGCGGTTGTTGCCGACCGCTGTGGCGAGGTCCCCGACGGTCGCGGCTCCTTCGGCATAGCCGGCCAGGACTACTCGCGTCCCCGAGCACAACGCCGACAGCGCCGCGGCGAGAGCTTGTTCCCCGGTGGCGTCGGCGGTGCGAGGGAGGGTTTGGACGTCGATATCGCTGCCGTAGCGGGTCGTCAACCCATCGGCGACCGGGGAGAGCGCCCCCACCGGCGATGCTGGTTGGGTCGCCGGGTTTGTCTCGAACGTGCCCGGTACCAGCAGCGCGGTCCACCGCGGGCAGCCTGCGGAGGTGGGACCGGGTGCCGGGTCTGCGGTGGCGACACCGGACCCGCAGACCGTGGTGGTGGCGATGGCGGCACACAGTGCGGCGTGGCTGAGGCGGCGGTGAGTGCGGACGGGCCGGTGGTGGGTTCGCCGGGTGCGCATGAAGGATCTCCTTGTCGGGTGGATGGGCCGTGTCGTGGGTCGGTGATGGCCGGCTTGTCGTCGGCCGCAGCGAGTTCGAGGCGAGTGGCACCGGGTAGCGCATTTCTCGCGCCGGGTCAGGGGGTGGCGCGGGAGTCGGCATGGCTGGGTGAGCCAGTAATTGGTGAAGTGGCCGTGTAGAAGTCGTCCTCGGCCCATCGGTAGGGCGAGATTTGTACGGGCTCATCGAAGGTGGGTGCGTGGACCATGTGTCCGCCGCCGAGGTAGATACCGACGTGGTGGACGTCGGCGGCGGTGCCGTAGAAGACCAGGTGGCCGGGGGCGAGTTGGTCTTCGGAGATGGGTGTGCCGGTGTGGACTTGGTCGTAGGTGGTGCGGGGGATCGAGATTCCAGCGGACCGGTAGGCAGCCTGAGTGAGCCCGGAACAGTCCCAACCTCCGTTGACCTCGGGGCCGTTGCCGCCCCACACGTACGGCTGGCCGAGTTGGGCGCAGGCGAAGGAGATCACCTGCGCAGCGGTCGGGTTCGGTGGTGGGGCGGTGTGGCAGTCGCCGCCGGAGGGGTCGGTGGCGCGGTAGCGGGCGGCCTGGTCGAGGACCTGGTTGACGTACCAGTCGGCGTGGTTGTAGGCGAAGATCGCCGCGTGCAGGTCGGCGGGTGCGCCGGAGTCGCATAGGTAGAACGCGGCGGCGTGGATGGCGTCGGAGGGGTTGTAGCGCGAGGGCGGGTTCGCGCCGCCGGCGGGAAGAGGGTGCCGGGCGGTGACCGACTCGAAGGTGGCGGCCAGGAACTGCATCGGCCCGCCGGCGCCGGAGGCGTTCTCGCCCGAGGACACGCCGGGAAGGGGGGAGCGGCCGTGGTCGGTTTCGATCTTGCCGATCGCGGCGAGCACCGACCAGTCCAGCCCGGGACAGTCCTGGGCCGCAGCCTGATACAGCACCAGTATCTGCGCCGGGATGTCCTGCTCGGCTTCTGGGCTTGGGGTCGAGCCGGTGCCGGTCGAGGCTGGTGGGGCAGGGGTGGACAGTGACTGGTCGAACACGACGACCGTGGTGACCACGGCCGCGATCACGACCACGAGGAACACCACCGTCGCGCAGCCCGCGCCGAGTGTCTTGACCAGCATCGGTGCCTCACCAGAGCTCGGAGTACGGGGGTGTCGGTGGCGGTGGGTCGAGGACGACCAGTCCGCCCACCGGTGCCCAGGTCTGTCCGCTGTGGGCATCGACGACGGGTGGGGTGCGTGCAGGCCACACGGTGGTGAGTCCGTGCAGGCGCAGACGGTCGGTGTCGTGGTTCAGCGGTAGCCAGACCTGGTCGGCGGGGCTGGCCTCGGGGCTCGGGGAGAGGAGTTCGGCGGCGGCAGTGGCGACGGGCACGGCCTCGGGATTGGGGAGCCGTTGCCAGGTCCGGCGCAGGGCCTCACGAGCGTTCGCTTCTCGCAATGTGGTCGGTACCCACAGCAGGATCGGGGTGGTGACTCCGGTGGTGCGGGCCAGTTCGCTGTAGCCGTGCAGCTTGGCCGCGACCCGGGTCAAGGTTGTGGAGGCGAGGTCGTATTCGAGGAAGAAGTCGAGCGTTGCCTCGGGGTGGGTGTAGCGGCCGAAGGCGTCGGGTCGTGCGAGGTCGCCCCACAAGCGTTGGCAGCGGGTCTGTGACCACCACGCCTGCAGGCGGGCTTGCTGGCCGCGTTCGTCGCGGGGTGCGTGTGCGGTGAGGGTGGTGAACCAGGTGTTGACGCCGAGGGTGTGGGTCAGTTGCAGGCTGTGGGCGATGGCGAGGGTGCGCTGGTGGTTGTAGCCGAGTTCGCGCAGGCTGATGCCGGCTTCGGCGGCGAGCACGTTGGCGCCGGCCGGGGCCAGTACCCAGTGCATCGGTGCGCTGCCGCGGGTGCGTAAGGGCCGGAATCGTTCCAGGACGCCGTAGCGGTGCAGGCGGTTCAGGCGCCGCAACGCCATGACGGGGTTGGTAAAGGCGAGTGCGGCGAGCTGGTTGGTGGTCAGGACGCGGTGCTCGTGCAGCATCCGCAGGATCCAGCGGTCACGTTCGGTCAGCCGCGCCACGAGCACGGTCGTGTCGACCGGCCCGGTCTGCGCGGCGCGGGGCTCGGGTCGGGGCTTGCGTCGATCTTCTTGCCGATCGGGTCGAGAGATCATCAGTACGGCAACCTTTCTCGGAGAGGCCGGGGCGGGCGGCTAGCGCCGGCGCGGGTCGTGCCGTGCGGGGTTCGGCTGCTGGTCACGGTCGAGACCCGACGCGGGGCTGGGTACAGGTGCCGGTGTGGTGAGGTGGGCGCGGGCTGCGGCGGCGATCTCGCGGGCGCGCCCCGGGGTCGGTGGGTCCAGTGGGCGGGTGGTGAGGGTGAATGGTCGGGCGTTGCGGCCGTCGACCAGCAGCCGTGCGGCGGCGTGGAAGGCGTCGAGGTGGGATAGGTCGTGTTCGGATAACCAGGGCTCGGTGTGGCGGGCCAGGTCCCGGGCGTCGTCGGGGCTGACGGCGAACACGATCTTGTTGCGGGCATTGGCCGAGATCCCGTCGCGCAGCTCCCGCGACAACTGGCTCAGGTTCTGGTGCGCCAGCAGCAGCGACAGGCGTAGCCCGCGGGCTTCGGCGAGCATGTCCTCGATCGGGGTCGACAGGTTGAGGAAGTTCTGTGCCTCGTCGAGGACGAGTGCGGCGTCGGGCCGGTCGGCGGAGGGGATACGGGCGCGGGCGGTGACGGCCTGCCAGGTGCGGGCCACGAGCAGGGACCCGACCAAGCGGCTGGTCTCCTCCCCGAGCGAACCTTTCGGCAGTCTCGCCAGGCAGATCCCGCCCTGGTCGAGAATGTCGCCGAACTCGACCGTCGAGGGCCCACCCGCGATGGCCGCGCGCACGAACGGCCGCAACAGGAAGGCACGCAGCTTGTTCAGCAAGGGGCCGGTGAGCTGGGCGCGGCCGGTGTCGGAGAGCGTCTCGTAGCTGTCCCAGAATCCGCGGAGGACGGGGTCTTTGGTGGTGCGGGTGACGCGGGCTCGGAAGGCGGGTTCGGTGAGCAGGCGGGGCAGGTCGGCGAGGGTGGGGGTGCCTGGTTGGGCGCACAGGGTGAGCAGGCTCGCGCGCATGATGTCGTCGGTGCGTGGCCCCCACCATTGGTGGAAGATCCGGTGGAACACAGTGACGAGGTTGTCGACCGCCAGATCCATTCCCGCCCGCCCGATCCGCCCGATATCGAGGGGGTTCACGCACGGTGGTGGGGCGGCGGAGTCGGCGTCGAAGAGCACCACCCGCTCACCCATGCGCGAAGGCAGTCGCGACAGCACGTCGGTGACGAGGTCGCCCTTGGGGTCGACGACGATCACCCCGCGCCCGGCGTCGGCGTCATCGAGGATGGTGCGTGCGAGCAGCGTGGATTTGCCGACGCCGGTGGGGCCGAGGATGTGGAGGTGGTGGCGGGCGTCGGAGATCTTGACTGCGACTGGGCGGCGCGTGCCGGTGTCGGCGAGGCCCAGTGGTTTCGTGTGCTCCCCGCTGACGGGGATTTCGTGGGCGGGGGACAGGGCTCGGGCTCCGGCACGCTGTAGGCCGGGTAGCCCGGTCTCGGTGGGCAGATGCGCGATCGTCGCCAGCTCGGGTACCGACAACACGTCGCCGCGCCCCAGCCGCCGCTGCCGGATCAACGTCGCCAGCCGGATACGGCGACGCCGCCGGTAGTAGTTGTGATCGGTGCACGCCCCGAACACCGTGGCCAGGGCATCGGCCCGGCCCCGCGCGACCGCGCGCGCCTGCGCTCTCGGGTTGACGTCGTCGGAGACCGGGATCGAGGCGGCGTAACGGACCACGGTTTCCCAGTGCGCGCCACGGGCCTTGGCTGCCGCTGCGCGTGCGGCGGCGCTGTACTCCATCACCGCCTGCCGGTCGCTGCCCCGCCGCTCACCGAGACCCCCGGTCCGGGTCGGGCGCGCGCTGCTCGTGCCGGGCGTGAGCAGATCCAATGCCTCGCGCAGCAGCCCGGCCACGACTCCTGTTGAGGCATTGGTGTTCGCCGCGGTGCGCAGGGCGCGGGCGACGCGGCGGCCGGTGACCGGGCGGGCCAGGATCTGCACGCAGGCGGCTTGACCGGGTGCGAGGTCGTCGGCGGCGGTGATCAGGTTACGCACGAGATCACCAGCGTGGTCGGTGCTCAACGGCAGTCCCTCCCGCCGTCCCAGCCGAAGCTCGCCTCCGGCCACGATCCGCTCCACGCCTGTCGCCGGGGCCGGTAGCGGGGGCCGGGCGGGTTCTCCGGTGTCGGTGTGCGCGCCGGGCCAGGCCGAGGCGACGGCCCGCTCGATGAGCCCTGGTGGGATCGCGCCGGGCACCCAGAGCCGGATCGCGGCCCCCTCTTCCGGGGTAATGCTGTATTCGAATCCGAGATGCGGTTGCCCTAAAAGCAGCCGCGCCCAGGCAGGGCGCAACTGTCCGATCAAATGGGCCCAGAAGGTGAGCGCGCCTTTGGTATCGACCTTGGGGGGAGTGAGCACGGTGATCTGGCGAGCACCCGCGGTCAGCCGGCGCCGGCGCCACCGACCCAGCACTCCCACCGCGGCGAGCGCACCCAGCACGCTCAGTACTGCGACGGTCCCGATCACCGTTCCGAGCGCTTGTTCGACCACCTCGGCCAGATCATGTGCTGCCGCGCCGGGCGCGAGCAGCGCCCGGCCCAGCCACCCCTGCTCCGGGGTCGCGACAGATGCGCTCACGCTGCCACCGACCCTGGTCCGGCGTTACCGCTCGTGCCCAGGACCGGAGTGGTAACGTATGGGAATCGTGTACGTGCCCTGCGGGTTTCGGCCGAGGAGGTAGCGGCGTCCGGCTTACGCAGAACCACGACATCCTCGTGCGCGATCAAGTGCATCGGCAGCCCGGCGGCGCGCTGTTTGACGACGAAGTCGCGCTGGAAGAAACTGCTACGCGCGACGAGTTCCCCCTCGGACAGACGGCCCAGCAGTGCGACGCACCGTTCAACCGGGACCAGCCCCGCCAGCTCGCCGCAGGTGAACAAATGGGTAGGAAGGTTCACCAACTCCGCGTGCTGACGCCACGGCCGCGCAGTAACCACGACATGCCCACCCGGGGCGAGGTACTCGGCGGCACCGGCGAGGATTTTCGTGAATCCGGACAGCAGCCGGCCGATTCCGACGTTGGCGAGGTTGCCCCGGTCGAGGACTGCCCCGTAGCGGTGATTCGACTTGACTACCGGGGCTTTGCCGTTGGCGCGGACGTGGCCGTGCAGGGAGTCGCCGTAGGGCGGGGAGGTGATCACCAGATTCACCCGCCCGCGTAACTCTTGCGGCACCAGTGAGGTGAGTTTGCGGGCGTCGCCGGTGTAGACGGCGGCATCGAGATCGATCCCCGCCTCGTGCGCCAGCCCGATATTGGTGCGTGCCAGCTCGGCCCACCGGGTCTCGTACTCCACACCCACCGCGCGGCGGCCGAGGTGCAGGGCTTCGACGAGGGTGGTGCCGATCCCGCACATGGGATCCAGGACGAGATCTCCGGGCCGGGTGTAGGTCTCGACGGCGTGTTGCACGATCGCGGGAAACATCTTCGCCGGGTGCGCGGTGCTGTCGGGGTGATAGCGGCCTCGCCGCTGCGCGGCGGGCGCGTTCTGGGCGGTGGCCCACACCGATACCGGTCGTGCGGCGGGGCCGGTGGGAGCGGAGTCGGTGTTGGCGGCGGTGGCGGGGTCCGGAGCCATCGAGTTGTCCTTCGCTGAATCGGGTGAACGGTGAGAGGTCGAGGCGGAGGGGTCAGCCGTGCTCGGGCTGGAGGAAAACGAACACATCTGTATGGGCGACGGTGTGGCGCGGAACACCGGGCGCGGCAGGCTCAGCGGGCGCGGTGGTGATGGTGTGGCCGCTTACCGGGGCGGCGATGATGTGCTGGAGGTAGAGCAGATCGGCGGTCTGGGCGGCGGCCACCACCGAACCGGCCGAATCGAGCAGAACCCCGCGTTGACTGTGGCGGCAGCGGCTGAGCACGACCAGCAGCGCACCCATCGCCATCACCTCGGTCGCGACCGCAGTGACATACTCGGCGGCCACCATCGGATCGGGGTGGTCGGCCAGCAGGCTGGCGATGACGAGATCCACCGGTGCACCGGAGTAGGGGGCATCGATGCCGTGACGGTCCAACTCTCGGACCGCTGCGAGGGCCACCGCCGTATCCGGCTCGAGTATCCGGAGGGTGCCTCGGGTGGTGGGGGCGGGCCAGCCGATCAACAGCACCCGCGAACCGGGATCGGAGAACTCACCGACCACATGGGCCAGGACCGGGTCGGGCCAGCGGTCGTCCGGATCGAGGGGCTTCGCACCGAGCGCCCACAAGGTCGAGGGAACCCGGACCGTGCCGGTCGCAGGCGAGGCGGCCGGCCGGCGGCTGCGGGGCTGGGAGGCATTGGCGGTCATCGCGGCTCCTGACGGTGAGAGAGAACTGTGTACTTATCTACTGCCATCAAAAAGCCCTTTTCGGGACACCGACCAAACCAATTAAGAGGATTCTCTGCGCGTCGGATTGTCTGCTACTGCAAACATTCAAAGAGGCTGAGGAAAAACTTTTTTCAACGAATTTTCTGCGGTTCGCCAGAAAGATTGAGTACGGCATCCTGACGGCATCCAAACCACCCCCAAACCACATCAGCGCATACACATGTGCTGGTAATAGCGGTGGATGTAGGTGTTCTCCGGTGGGCGTCTCGGTGGATGCCTCAAGTTTGCTGATCGGCGCCGGATGTGGTTTGGATAGAGTCCGGGTGTTGTTTGGGGGTGGTTTGGATGTGTTTTCGGTGCGGTTTGGATGTGGGTCTTCTGTGTCCTTGTGAGGTCGGAATTGCTTTCCACCGAACAGGAGCTGATCGTGACGAAATCAGAATTGGTCGAATACCCGGGATCGAGCGGGCCGGGACCGTCGCCGCTGGGGGTGGTGCGGTCGAGTTTCGACCGGATTGCCGCGCAGGTGCTGCCTGCCGATCCGCGCCCCGTGCCGGCAGTAGGAGCCACCGGAAGCCCGGTCGAGTCGTGGGCTGGGTTGCGGGAGCGGTTGCGTGATCCGGCGGTGCCGATCGCCGAGGTCGACGCGATCTGGGTGTGGCTGATCGAGCGCTCCCGCACACACGGAGGCGACGCGATGCTGGTGTGCGCGTGCCTGGCCGAGCCGATGCTGGCCAAGACAGCGAGCGTGTTCGCTGCGCCGCACAGCTCCCGTCGCCATGACATCGAGTCCGAGATCCTGGCCGGGTTCTTCGCCTACCTGAGCCGGGTCGAGTTGACGCGGCCATGGGTGCTTCTTCGGTTGCGGTGGGCGGCCTACCGCGCCGCCGCAGCAGCAGACCAGCAGGAGTCGGTCGTGCTGCCCACCGCCGATCTCGGCCCGGTCGGTGAGCAAGCGCGGGTGATGGTCTCACAGCCCGGCCACCCCGAAACCGTCCTCGCCCAGGCCGTCGCAGCTGGGGTGATCAGCGAGGCCGCGGCGGAATTGATCGCAGTCTCGCGGTGGGAACGCCGCTCACTGACATCGCTGGCCACCGAACGCGGACAGTCGGTGTGGGCGCTGCGCAAACGACGCCGCCGCGCCGAACACGCCCTGCTGGCCTGGCTCACCGAACACGCCAACGACGACCCGGGCGCCACCAGCATCGTGGAAACCCGTGCGGTGAGCACACTCGCGCCGCGGCGGCGCGCCGGGTCCCCTCTGCGGCGAGGTCGTCGGCCGGGATCGGAGTCGTCGGCACCCGTGCGCTCGACCACCGGGCACGGGGAGGTGACGGCATGCGCGTGAATCGACTCCCCGCCATCAAGCCATCACCGGCTCGCCCCGCGCGACCCGCACTCGCGCGGCAGTGGCTGACGATCCTTGCGGCGCTGTGCACGGCGGCGGTGCTGCCGGTGCTGGCAGCCGGATCCGCCTCCGCTACACCACCAGAGCCGTCGGTGCTGGCGATCGCATCCTCGCTGGATCAGGTACTCGACAACATCCGCACCTGGCTGATCGGCATCCTCGCCGCACTGGCGACCGTGTGCCTGACCGTGGCCGGCGCCCGCTACCTGATCGGCGGGGGCGATCCCGCCGAGACAGAGAAAGCCAAGACCGCCTTCCGCGCCGCCTGCCTGGGCTACGCGCTAGCGATGCTGGCACCGGTGATCGTCACGGTCCTCAAATCCATTGTCGGGGCCTGACGATGAACGCCCCACCCCAGAAACGCCAAGCGCCGAGGCCGTCACGAACCCTGCGCACCGTGGCGGCTACCGCCGCCGCAGCGTTCCTGGCGGTACTGATCACTCTCACCGGCACAGTCGGTGCCGCCGCGCAGCCCGCGACCCCGACCGTCCCCGTGACTCCCACGCCCAGCACGCCCGCACCGACCACCACCCCACCGCGGACGAGGTGGGTGGAGCCACCCCCCTCCACGACCACCGTCCCGACAAGCCCGGCCTCACCCCTCCCCGGCGAGACCGGGTCGCCGCCCTCTGAGTCGGATGCTGCCGAGTGCGGGGTCACCAACATCTCCGCGTGTGTCGCGGAAGCGATCGACGGGTTCTTCCAGCGGCTGGTCGAATCGGCGCTCAACCCGCTGCTGGATCTGCTCTCCCACACCTTGCTGACAACTCCGGAACCGGGGGATCTGCCGCGGGCCGGTGAATTATGGGACTCGTCGTGGCAGGCGATGCTCGCGATCTACGGGCCGCTGGTGATGGCGGCCGGGATCTTGCTGATGGTCCGCGAAACCCTGCAAACCCGGTACTCGATACAGGATCTCGCTCCGCGGATCGTGGTCGGGTTCCTCGCCGGGGCAACGAGTCTGCTCATCGCCTCGCAGGCGATCAGATTCGCCAACGCGCTGGCCACCAGCCTCGCCGGCGACGGCCTCGACCCCGATTCCGCCGGCGCCGCCCTGCGCGAACTCGCCACCATAACCGCAGCCCGGGGAATCGTGAGCCCGGCCGCGGGGCCCGGGATCTTCATGCTGCTCCTCGAACTCGCGCTCGTGGTCCTGCTGGTGCTCCTGCTCATCACCTACGTGGTGCGCGTGGCGATCACCATCATCCTCGTCGTCGCCGCCCCGCTGGCATTGATGTGCCACGTCCTACCCGGATTGGATGCGGTAGCGCGGTGGTGGTGGCGCTCGTTCGCCGCGTGCCTGGCCATCCAGGTGGTGCAGTCCCTGGTACTGATCACCTCGCTGCGGGTATTCCTCACCCCCGGTGGCTGGGAGTTCTTCGGCCCCAACGCCGACGGGCTGGTCAGCTTGATCATCGGACTCGCTTTGATCGCCGTGCTGATCAAGGTCCCGTTCTGGCTCCTGTCGAGCATGCGCATCGGCCCCAGCGGCGGACGCAGCATGATCGGCTCGCTCGCCCGCGGCTTCATCGCCTACAAAACCTACGGGCTGCTCAAAGGCGGCTCGTCCGGCGGCGCACGCGCCGCCGCGGCCACTCCAGCCCGGTTGTCCCAGCCCCGGTTGTCCCAGCAGGGGCGGCCCGCTGCTCCGTCGGCGCCACCGGACCCGAATGCGCGGGTGCGCGCCACCCGCGACGGCCAACTGATGCTTCCCCTCGAAGGCGTGCGTCGAGTTCGACGGCAACCGAGCCCGGCCCCCGCCGCCTCCACCACGACAGCCCCGCCCCGCACGGCACGCTCGCCGCGTGGGCGGCAACTCGCGTTCGACTTCACCGAGCCCGACCCGTATCGGGGAATCCGTCCCGGGCGTGGCGGCCAGTACCCGCTGCCGATCCCGGTACGCCGAGTACGGTCCTCACCACCAGCACCGCCGCAGCCTCCAGCGGCGCGCGCGGCTCCTCGGCGTCGACCCGAACAGCTCGCCTTCGATTTCGCCGAACCGCCACCAGCCGACCCCTACGCCCGCATCCGGCCCACCCGCAGCGGCCAGTATCCACTGCCGTTCCCGGTGACTCGCGTCAAACCTGCACCGCCACCACAGAACCCGCCGCAACCACCTGTACCAGCGCGTCCGGCCGGGCGCCAGTTGCATTTGCCGATGCCCGACCTGCCCGTGCGCCGGCGCGCCCCGCGCGCTCCCCGAGGAGGACAACGATGAGCACGATCGTTCGCATACCCGCTGACGTGGAACGCGGTGACCGGATACTCGGCCCGTTCACGATCCGCCAGATCGCTGTTCTCGCCACCACTGCGCTGTTTCTGTATATGGCGTGGATCGCCACGCGAGCCGTCCTCGCACCAGCGGTGTTCCTGGTCGCCGCTACTCCGATCGCGGTCGTGGTCACCGTCGTCATCTCGACCCGCCGCGATGGGCTGTCGGCCGACCTGTTGATGGTCGCCGCGATCCGGCACCGCCTCCGATCCCGCCATCTCGTGACCGGCAGCGAGGACGCCGCGCTGCCGGCACCTGGATGGATCACCGACCGTGCCACGCGAACCCGGCCCCGGCCGCCGCGCCCGGTAGCGCTGTCGGTCCAGGAGCAGCGGCTGCCGGAGTCGGTCACCCCCAGCAGTAGCGGTGTCGGGGTGATCGATCTCGGGACCGACGGGCTCGCGGTCATTGCGGTCGCTGGCACCTTGAACCTGTCGTTGCGGACCCCGGCCGAGCAGGACAGCCTCGTCGGGCAGCTCGCGGGCTGGCTGCACACCCTGCGCCAACCCGTCCAGATACTCATCCGCTCGGCCCGCCTGGACCTCACCGCCCACCTCACGAACCTGCACGCCGCCACCCACGACATGTCGCCGGAGCTGGCCGCCGCCGCAGCCGACCACGCCGCGCACCTGAACGACCTCGCCGCAGGGGAGTACCTGGCCCGCCGCCAAGTACTGCTCGTCTGGCGCGAACCCCTCGACCACCCCGCCACTGCGCCTGCCCCGAGGCTGCTCGGGCGAGGCCGCGCCCGCCGCATTGTGTCGGCCGCCGCGCGTCGTGGCGCGGAGTCGCGGCTATTGCGTCGGCTCAACGAGGCCGCCGATGTCCTGTCCCCGCTGGGCGTGACCGTCACCGCCCTCGATGACCTCCAGGCCAGCGCGGTCCTGAGCAGCTGCTGCAATCCCGAGGGCCTCGTCTCCGCCGCCGCCGACGTCTCGCCCGCGACCGCCCTCGTCACCGCCGCCGGATCGCATGCGGCCGAGGCCGGGGCGGCGGACCCGTCCGCACGGCCGGTCGGCGCCGAGTTCGCGCCCGAGTCGTTGACGATCGGCACCCGGCACCTGGAGATCGGCGGTGACTGGGCCGCCACCGTCGCGGTCAACGGATATCCCAGGGAAGTCGCGGCCGGCTGGCTCGCGCCGCTGCTGACCCATCCCGGGCGCGTCGAGGTCGCCGTGCACATCGACCCCGTCGACCCGGTCACCGCCGCCGGCCGGTTGCGTCGCCAGCTCGCGCGCCTGGAGTCCTCCCGCATGCATGACGCGGGCCGGGGCCGCCTGTCGGATCCGCAGGTCGACGTCGCGGTCGAAGACGCCACCGAGCTGTCGGCACGCGTGGCACGCGCCGAAGCACGGTTGTTCCGGGTAGGGATCTACCTCACCGTCCACGCCGACACCGAAGCCGAGCTCGCCGACGAACTCGCCGCGGTCCGCGCGCTGGCCGCCAGCCTTCTCGTGGACACCTGCACCCTCGCCTACCGCGCCGCCCAAGCCTGGGCCACCACCTTGCCCCTGGGCCTGGACCTGATCGGAGTGCTGCGCACCTTCGACACCACCGCCCTCGCCGCAGCGTTCCCCTTCGACTCCCCGCAACTCCCCGCCACCGACCCAGCACAAGCCGAACGCCCCCAGGGCGTGTTCTACGGCCGCGACGCCGCCGCAGGGTTGCTGTTCGTGGACCGCTTCGCCCCCGAGGCCCACAACCACAACCTAGTCGTCCTCGGCCACAGCGGCGCAGGCAAGTCCTACCTCGTCAAGACCGAGATCCTGCGCTCGCTCTACCGGGGAATCGAACAAATCGTCATCGACCCCGAAGACGAATACCGCCGCCTCGCCCACGCAGTCGGCGGCACCCACCTGCCACTCGGCGCCGAAGGGCAGCGACTCAACCCCTTCGACCTGGAAATCCACACCCGCCCCGACGGCAGCCACACCGCCCCCGCCGACGCTCTCACCCGCCGCAAACTGTTCCTGCACACCCTCATCACGGTCCTGCTCGGCAACCAGAACCCCGCCCAGCGAGCCGCCCTCGACAATGCCCTAACCGCCACCTACACCGACGCCGGAATCACCGACGACCCCACCACCTGGACCCACCCCGCCCCGACCCTGAGCGACCTTCGCAAGCACCTGGCTCAGCTTGCGACACCCGCGGCCGGCGAGATCGCCGACGGACTCGCGCCCTACGTCGGCACCGGCGCCTATGCCGGGCTGCTCGACGGGCCCACCACCACCGACCCCGAAGGCGGGCTGGTGGTGTTCTCACTGCGGGAGCTACCCGAAGAACTCAAAACCATAGGCACCCTGCTGGTCCTGGACGCGACCTGGCGACAAGTCTCCAACCCGGCCGACCGGCGACCCCGCATGATCACCGTAGACGAAGCATGGCTGCTCATGCGCCAGCCCGCCGGAGCCCAGTTCCTGTTCAAGGCGGCGAAGAGCTTCCGCAAACACTGGGCGGGATTGACGGTAGCCACCCAGGACAGCGCCGATGTCCTGTCCACCGAACTCGGCCGCGCGATCGTCTCCAACGCCGCCACCCAAATCCTGCTCCGCCAAGCCCCCCAAGCAATCGACGAAGTCGCCGCAGCGTTCCGGCTCTCCGACGGCGAACAACAATTCCTGCTCTCCGCCGCACGCGGCAGCGGACTGCTCGCCGTCGGCGGCACCGACCGCGCGGTGTTCGCATCACTGGCCTCACCCACCGAAAATGCCCTGATCACCACAGATCCCAGCGAACTCGCAACCATCGAAAACGACGGTGACATCGCTCTCGATTCCAGTGCGCTGCCTTCACGCCCACGCATTGGAGGTGAATCATGACGTATGCGTCGCGAGAGACGGCCGCCGCGCTTCCTCTGCCTCAATTCAACGATGAGCGCGATCCGGGTGCTGACGCCCCTCACGTTGCAGTATCGACACTTGACTATTCTGGCAAGGTCGCAGATCGGTCAGCGCTCCGACATCTCGGCTGGTGTTGCGGGCAAGACATCGCTCTGGTCATTGCCGAGGGGGTCGTCAGAATAACCGAAAAAAGGGGCGGTGGGCATACTATTACAGCGCACGGCTACCTACGGCTTCCTGCGGAAATCCGAACCTGTGCGCGGATCAACCGCCACGACCGCATCCTCCTGATCGCGATCCGCGAGTCCCGAGCCCTTCTGATCTACCCGCCATTGCAGGCGGCTGCAGCCTTAAGGTCTTTCACTCCATCTGTCTGGCAGCAGCGATGACGGCTGGCGAGATCGAAGCGGCACGGCTACTGCTCGATAGACTCGGGCTTCGCGCAGAAGACCTCCTCGGCGACACCGGAGCTCGGGATCGTCCTACTTCAACATTCGCGGACTACATCCAACGTCTTCAATCGGCCTGTCCTCCGGGGACATTACGCACCTATGCGCCCTATTGGCGTCGCATCGCAAAAGCTTGGGGAGATCGGCCGATTACTGAGCCTTCGCCTCTCGAGATCAGAGAAATGATCGAACATTGCAAACGTGATGCAATCGTCCGGCGGAACTCCCGAGGAGGTCGCTCGGCCGCAGAGCATATGGTCGGCGCGCTCCGTGCGCTCTTCCGGCAAGCGGAGGCCGATGGCTACTTCACCGCAACTGATAACCCTGCCAACCGGATCGCCAAGCCCCGCCGACTGCCGAGTAGTCGCCATGCGCTTTCCGATAGTCTTCTGGCCGACATCACCCGAGTCATCACTACCACGGGTAACGATCCCGACCTTGACACCCTGATTCTTCGATTGCACATCGAAACCGCATGCCGTCGAGGCGGTGCGCTTGCGCTGCGGCCGTGCGACCTCGACACTACGCAATGCCTCATCAGGCTCCGAGAAAAAGGAGACACGGTTCGCTGGCAACCCGTCACTCCATCATTGATGCAAGCGCTGATTCGCCATTGTGAGCGCGGGTTCGCGTCTGACGAGCAACTTCTGCGGTACCGAAATCGAAAGCCCATTACAGGGCGCCGCTACGACTACATCTGGACGAGAGTCGCAAAGCACTTACCTTCGGCAGCAACCCAGCAAATCACCGCTCATTGGCTTCGTCACACCACTCTCACCTGGGTCGAACGCCATCGCGGATACGCGGTCGCACGAGCTTTCGCCGGTCATAACGACGGTGGTGCAGGCAACGCTGGCGTGACACTGACCTATGTCCGTGCATCGCTATACGAGGTAGCTGAGGCGCTCACCGCAATGACCGGTGAACCGCACCCGCTGGTAAACGAAAGTGATTCGGGAACGGGTCGCCCTCTGGCTGCGTGAGTAGCGGGGGCTGAGCCGAGCTCGGGACCGCAACGTGCTGTCACCCCTGCGACGTCGGCACCAGGGACTGGAGGATGTAATCGGCTGGTGCGGCTGCGCCGTGGCCTGGGCCGTTATCAACTCCCGCGGCATGCGACTGATCCGACAATGGGCGCGAGTGTGCGAATGATGCAGGAAGTTCCGGGGCTGGCGGTCCGCCTGACGGTGCGGATCGGAGGTAGCTGGAACTCCCTGCATATCTGCGTACGCGTACTAGGCACCTCAGGGTTGTTGCTGGAGTGTCAGAGCATGACCGTTCCCGCCGGTTGGCTGGCGATGTCAGTTGCCAGGGGGTGTGGCTCGGCAGTCAGGACAGACAGCGCTGCTGCTACCTCATGGAGATCGGCCTTGACGTAGGTGGCGGTGGTACCACCGATTTTGCTCGAGTGCCCGGCGTATTCCCGGGCGACGGCGTAGCTGAATGTACGCTCGACCCAAGTGAGAGTGGTATGCCGCAGCCAGTGTGTTGTGACGCCTTGGGTTGCAACCCAAGGGATCTCGAGACCGATTCGGTGCCAGAGATGGTCGTAGCGTCGATGGGTGATGGGCTTGCCGCTGCGGTACCGCAGAAGTTGCCCGGATTGAGGACTGCGGCGTTCGCTGCCATGGGCGACCAGATGGCTCATCAAAGTCGGAGAGACCGGCTGCCAGCGATCGGTTCCTTCCTTCTCGCGGAGGTAGACCAGACACTGTGAGGTGTCGAGGTCGTGGGGGCGTAGCGAGAGGGCTCCGCTTCGACGACACGCCGTTTCGAGGTGAAGACGCAGAATCAGAGAGTCCAGGTCGGGATCGTTACCGGTGGTGGCCGTGACTTGGCAGATCTCGGTGAGCTGGTCGGCCGGGATCGCATAGCGGTGGGATTTCCGGCGTGCGGGAAATGCGAGTTGCCGGGCGGGATTGTCGCTGCGACGGATCCATCCTCTGTCTTCGGCGTACCGGTATACACAGCGGACGGTGGAGATGAAGTGTTCGACGGCGCTGGTGCCTCCGCGAGATGCCCGATTAGTGCGGGCGGTGGTGCGGATCGTGTGTGCCATCGCCTCCAGATCGGGTTTGGTGACCCCGTCCAATCTGAGGTGGCCCCACTCCTGTTCGAGTCGGTTCAAGTGGGTGCCATAGGTACGTCGCGTGCCAGCTTCGAGGGTCGCGCGAACGGCCGGGACAATCTCAGCGAACGTCGGCACAGCTGCCGCGGGAGTCACTAGGTCTGCAGGCGACAGGCCCATCTGAGTAAGCAGCAGGCGCGCGGCGGCAATCGTGTCGCTCGTTGCGGCAGCTCTATTCGGAACAACCATGGGTCACCGGTCCAGCAGGGCAAGTTGGGCGGCCAGGACCCTGGCGGTCGTGGATGGGGGATGGATCAGGAGTTGATCGCGACTGCGGCGTCCGGCCAGCAGGACACGCTGGCCGATGAGGAGGCCGACTCTGCGTCGTTGCCGGAACGGGATGCGGAAGTAGCGGTCAGCGGTGACTTGGACCGGACCGTCGGTCGCCTTGTCGACGACCAGGAGGTCATCCACTGGCTGTATCTCCAGGCGGGTTCCCGGCAGCCAGTCGAGTGCGGTTATCACGTATCGGTCCAAGACTCTGCCGGCCTCGCCGACCGTTGATATGCCGTACAGGACGTCGTCGTGGGGGATCGGGGCTGGTCCCGGCGCCTTCGGCAGTGGGCCGCGAATCAGCTGTTCCAGTGGCGCCTGCGGGGGAATCAGCGGGGGGATCACCGTCGCCCCCGATCGTGCCCCGTGCACGGCCCGGCAGGGTGGGGGACGGTCGATCCTGGCAGATCTGCCAAGAGTTCTTGCAGGTGGGTGCGCATTTCCCAGGTCACCTCCGTGGGGGTGGGGGGGGGGGGAGAACCGCCAGCCCAAAAAGTACAAAAAAAAGGGCACGCAAATGCTAAAAATCTGAGGTTATTCTGTGGGCGTGGGGGGACTTTACCCCCCACGTCCGTGGACACCAGAACCTAAATCTGGCGCGTCTGCCAATTTCGCCACTCGCGCGTGATGGTACGACCGTCCAAACTCTACCGGGCCGGGGCGAGATCGCGAAGACGTGGGCCGGGGTTTTGTACTGACCGGTAACCCCACCTGCGATTATAACGATTAGGTAACCGCCAATATGAGGGGTGCTCATGTTTCGCCACGGTAAGGAGGCGGCCTCACCTGCAGGTTCAAACATGAGGGAGGGTCATGTTTCTCGCCATTCTGGTACGACAGTGCATGAATACCGGCGGGTAAGGGGCGCGCCCGAGTAGAAACGTGAGGGTTCCCTCATGATTTTGTGCGATCCTCGCTGATATCAGGCCGTCGAGCGGGGAATACCCGCGCGCGGGCCGGGAGCCGGGGAAGTCTCCGCAGACCTGTTGCCACGAGAGAAAGTCGAAGCGTCTTGACGATTAACGAGAGCACTGCGTCCGGTCCCGGATTCCGGGGGAGCCGGACTGTCTCCGAGACGAATCGCACGCCGCTGCTGGACCGGCTGCGGGCCGGCGCTCCCTATGCTCTGGCCTTCGGCGGGCAGGGCGCGAGCTGGCTGGGGGAACTGTCCGAGATCGCCCGCGACGCCGCGCTGGAGCCCGAACTGACCGCGCTGGTCAACGAGGCGGCGGGGCTGCTGGAGCCTGTCGCCGACCAGCTGCTCACGGTCCGGCCGGTGGGTTTCGACCCGGTGGCGTGGATGCTGGAGGACGACCTCGCCGACGACGAGGACGAGGCCGCGGTTTCCGACGCCCCGTCGGAGCGGGTGCTGCGCTCGGCCGCGGTATCGATGCCGGGTGTGCTGCTGACCCAGCTCGCCGCGCTGCGCGCGCTGCGGCTGCAGGGGCTGGATCCGGCGGAGTTCGCGCCGGTCGCGGTGGTCGGGCATTCCCAGGGCCTGCTGGCCGCGACCGCGGTGAAGACCTGCGGGCAGCGCGACGCGGAGATGCTGGCGATCGGCCAGCTCGTCGGTGCGGCGGCGGGACTGGTCGCGCGGCGGCGCGGGCTGATGCCCGTGGGTGAGCGCTCCTCGATGGTCGCGGTATCGAATATCGACCCCGATGAGCTGCGCGCCGTGCTCGACGACGTTTTCGCGGGTGCCGACCCGATGGCCGCGGCCGTGCTCTCCATCCGCAACGGGCGCCGTCGCGTCGTGCTCTCCGGAACCCCGGACGCGCTGTTGCGGGTGCGGCAGCGCTGCGAGCAGCTGCATGCCGAACAGGACCGCGAGCGGGCCGCCAAGCAGCGTGGTGGCGCGGTGTTCGCGCCGGTGTTCGAGGATCTGGACGTCGATGTGGCGTTCCATCACCCGGCGCTGGGCGACACCGTCGAGCTGGTCTCCGGCTGGGCGGCGCAGTGCGGGCTCGATACCGAACTGGCCGGGCAGCTGGCGCGCGACATCCTGGTCGAACCGGTCGACTGGGTGGCGACCGTGGACGAGATGGTGGGCGCGGGTGCGGAATGGATCCTGGACCTCGGACCCGGCGATCTGCTGTCGCGGGTGAGCGGTAGCTCCCTGAAGGGCAGTGGCGTCGGCATCGTCGCGGTGGCGACCCGCGCCGGGCAGCGCAGCCTGCTCACCCCGGGCGCGGCGCCGGAGGTGGCGCAGCCCTGGTCGGCGTTCGCGCCGAAGCCGGTGCGGCTGCCGAACGGGCGGATCGTGGTCGAGACCTCGTTCACCCGCCTCACCGGACGCTCGCCCATCCTGCTGGCCGGTATGACACCGACCACGGTGGACGCCAAGATCGTCGCCGCCGCGGCCAACGCCGGGCACTGGGCGGAACTGGCCGGTGGCGGCCAGGTGACCGAGCAGATCTTCGCCGATCGGGTCGAAGAGCTCAAAGAACTGCTGCACCCGGGGCGGCAGGTGCAGTTCAATTCGCTGTTCCTGGACCCGTACCTGTGGAAACTGCAGCTGGGGGGGAAGCGGCTGGTTCAGAAGGCACGCGCGGCGGGCGCTCCGTTCGACGGTGTGATCGTCACCGCCGGTATTCCGGAGCTCGAGGAAGCCGTCGCGCTGATCGAAGAACTGACCGAGGTGGGGATCAGCCACGTCGCGTTCAAACCGGGTACCGTCGCGCAGATCCGCGCGGTGCTGCGGATCGCCGGCGAGGTGCCCGACTACCCGGTGATCATGCATATCGAGGGTGGTAAGGCCGGTGGGCACCACTCCTGGGAGGACCTGGACGATCTCCTGCTCGCGACCTACGCCGAACTGCGCACCCACGGAAACGTCGTGGTCTGCGTCGGCGGTGGGATCGGGACCCCGGAGCGGGCCACCGAATATCTGACCGGCGCCTGGTCGGCCGCGCACGGCTACCCGGCGATGCCGCTGGACGGCGTGCTGGTGGGTACCGCGGCGATGGCGACCCTCGAGGCGACCACCGCGCCCGAGGTGAAGCAGCTGCTGGTCGACACCCCCGGAACGCCCGACTGGGTGGGTGCCGGAACCGCCAGCGGCGGAATGGCTTCGGGCCGCAGCCAGCTCGGCGCCGATATCCACGAGATCGACAACGCCGCCTCGCGGACCGGGCGGCTGCTCGACGAGGTCGCCGGGGACGCGGACGCGGTCGCCCAGCGGCGCGACGAGATCATCGCGGCCCTGAACGCGACCGCCAAACCGTATTTCGGTGATGTGCCGGCCATGACCTATGAGGTCTGGCTGCGGCGGTATGTGGAATTGGCGGTGGGCCAGGAATGCCGGGCGGATTTCGATTGCGGCACCGACCTCGGTGACGTGATCGCCGCCTCGACCCGCTCGGTCTGGCTGGATATCAGCTGGCGCGACCGGTTCGCGGAAATGCTGCGCCGGGCCGAGGCGCGCCTCGCACCGGCCGATCGCGGCGAGATCGAATCCCTGTTCCGCGACGCGGACCTGGAGGATCCGGCCGCGGCGATCGCGCGGCTGGCGGAGCAATACCCGGCGGCCGGGCAGACGCTGCTGCATCCGGCGGACGTGCCGTTCTTCATCAGCCTGTGCAAGACGCCGGGCAAACCGGTGAACTTCGTCCCGGTGGTCGACCAGGATGTGCGGCGCTGGTGGCGGTCGGATTCGCTGTGGCAGGCACACGATCCGCGGTACTCGGCCGATCAGGTGTGCGTGATTCCGGGCACGGTGTCGGTGGCCGGTATCACCCGGGTCGACGAGCCCGTCGGTGAACTGCTGGACCGATTCGAGCAGGACACCGCCTACGCGCTGGTGCGCGACGGGGTCGTCCCGGCTGCCGTCGATGCCCGCCGGGTCGCCGCGGTGACCAGCGGCCCGATCGACGTGGTGCTGGCCGCTCCCGATGTGAACTGGTCGGGCCGCGCGACGGTCAACCCGGTGCACCGGCTGGGCGACCTGCACGAATGGACCGTGGACGAGAAGGGTGCGGTGCACCCGCCGACCGGCGCCACCCTCGTGGAGACCGAAGGCCCGGAGGCCGAGCATTCGTATGTGGAACTCGCCGTTCCGCTGACCGCCGGGCACAGTGTGCGGATCCGGATCACCGTGCCGGTGTCGGTGTACAACGGCGGCGCGCCGGTGGTGACCGAAGCCGATGCCGATGCCGCCATGTCGGCGCTGCTGGCCGTCGCGGCGGGGCAGGCGCTGCCCGAGGTGAAAGGTAATGTCGCGCACGTCAATCTGGCCTGGACGCCGGATCTGGTCGCCGACCACGCCGGGGTCACCGGGGCCGGGCTGCCGGCGAACCTGAGCACGCTGGGCCGCACCGTGCCGGACGTGCTGGTGGGCGCGTGCTGGCCGGCGGTGTTCGCGGTGCTGGGCTCCGCGCGCACCGATTCCGCCGCCAGCGTGATCGAAGGCATGCTGGACCTGGTGCATCTCGATCACCAGATCGAACTGCTGCGCGAACTGCCCGATGTCACCAGCATTCTCGTGGTGCGCGCCGAATCCGGCACGGTGGTCGATACCGACCTCGGCCGCGTCGTCGAGGTGAACGTCACCGTCGGTGAGATGCGCGATCAGGGCCTGGATGTGGTGCCGCTGGCCCGGCTGGTCGAACGGTTCGCGATCCGCGGCCGCTCCGGCGCGGGCGAGCTGACCGATCCGCCGCGGGCCGCGGGCACCGTGAGTGCCGAGGCCACCGAGACCCCGCGCCGCCGGCGCCGCGACGTCACCATGGTCGCGCCGCGCAGTATGGCCGCGTTCGCCGCGGTCTCCGGCGATCACAACCCGATCCACACCAGTGACGCCGCCGCGAAGCTGGCCGGTCTGGGCAGCCCGATCGTGCACGGGATGTGGCTGTCGGCCGCCGCGCAGCACGCCGTCTCGGCGGTGGATCCGCAGGCTTCGGTCCCGGCCCGCACGCTGACCGCGTGGACCACCCGGTTCCTCGGGATGGTGCGCCCGGGTGCGGAGATCGATGTGCGGGTCGAGCGGGTCGCGGTGGACGCCGGCGAGGAAATCCTCGAGGTGTCCTGCCGGGCCGCCGGTGACCTGGTGATGACCGCGACCGGTCGTACCGCCGCCCCCAAGACCGTCTATGCCTTCCCGGGCCAGGGCATCCAGCGCAAGGGTATGGGCCTCGACGCCCGGACCCGGTCCAAGGCCGCCAAGGCCATCTGGGATCGCGCGGACAAACACACCCGGGAAGCGCTGGGCTTCTCCATCCTGGCCGTGGTCCGCGACAACCCGACCTATCTGAAGGCGCGCGGTGTCGAGCACCGGCACCCGGACGGCGTCCTGCACCTGACCCAGTTCACCCAGGTCGCCATGGCGACCCTCGGTGTCGCGCAGGTCGCGGAGCTGCGCGAAGCCGGAGCGTTCGTGGAGGGTTCGCTGCTGGCCGGGCATTCGGTCGGTGAGTACAACGCGCTCGCGGCCGTGGCCGGGGTGCTGCCGCTGGAGGCCGTGCTCGAGGTCGTGTTCCAGCGCGGTTCGGCCATGCACGAGCTGGTGCCGCGCGATGCCCAGGGGCGTAGCGACTATCGGATGGCCGCCATCCGGCCCTCGCAGATCGGGCTGCCCGACGACGAGGTGGTCGATTTCGTCGCCGGTGTCGGTGCGGCGGTCGGGGAATTCCTCGAGGTGGTGAACCTGAACCTGCGCGGTGCGCAGTACGCGATCGCGGGTACCGTCGCCGGTCTCGAGGCCCTGGAGGCCGAAATCGAGCGGCGCCGCGAGGAATTCGGCGGAAAACGCGCCTTCATCCTGGTGCCCGGTATCGACGTGCCGTTCCATTCGACCGTGCTGCGCAAGGGTGTGCCGGAATTCCGCGGCAAACTCGAACAACTGCTGCCGGCCGAACTGCGCCCGGAGGTCCTGGTCGGGCGGTATATCCCGAACCTGGTGCCGCGGTTGTTCTCGCTGGAGCGCGAGTTCATCGCCGAAATCGCCGATCTGGTGCCCTCGGAGCCGCTGGCCGCCGTACTCGCCGATTTCGACTCCTGGTCGCAGCGGCCGAGCGAACTGTGCCGGGTGGTGTTGATCGAACTGCTGGCCTGGCAGTTCGCCAGCCCGGTGCGCTGGATCGAAACCCAGGATCTGCTGTTCGGTGAACTGGGTGTGGAGCGGTTCGTCGAGGTCGGTCTCGGGGCCACGCCGACCGTCGCCAACCTGGCGAGCCAGACCCTGAAACTGCCCGATTTCGCCACCGCCACCGTGGAAGTGCTCAATATCGAGCGTGAGGCGGCGGTCGTGTACTCGACCGATACCGATCCGGCGCCCGTCGACGAACCGGTCGACGAGGCCACCGAGGCCCCCGCCACCGCGGCTGCCCCGGCCGCCGCACCTGCCGCACCCGCCGCCCCGGCGGCCACCGGCGGACCGCGGCCGGACGATATCGCCTTCACCGCCGCGGACGCCACCAGGGTGCTGATCGCGCTGTGGACCAAACTCCGCATCGACCAGATCGGCCCGGTCGACACCATCGAGGGCCTGTGCGACGGTGTGTCCTCGCGGCGGAACCAGCTGCTCGTCGACCTGGGCTCCGAGCTGTCGCTCGGCGCGATCGACGGTGCCGCCGACGCCGATATGGGTGCGCTGTCGGCCACCGTGGAACGGCTCGCCCGCACCTACAAGCCGTTCGGCTCGGTGCTCAGCGATGCCATCAACGATCATCTCCGCAAGGTGTTCGGGCCGTCCGGTAAACGCCCGGCTGCGATCGCCGAACGGGTGAAGAAGGTCTGGGAACTCGGTGACGGCTGGGCCAGCCACATCACCGCCGAAGTGTCGCTGGGCACCCGCGAGGGCGCCAGCGTGCGCGGCGGGGATCTGGG
This sequence comes from Nocardia carnea, assembly GCF_029869215.1. GTDB lineage: Bacteria > Actinomycetota > Actinomycetes > Mycobacteriales > Mycobacteriaceae > Nocardia > Nocardia carnea_B. Next base: position 7,747 of record NZ_JARWPM010000170.1, on the reverse strand, counting down.
CGGACTGGTTTCCGGGGCGCTCACCGACGGGGCGTCCGTGGACGCCGCCATCGACGCCGCCGTGCAGTCGGTGGCCGCCCGGCGCGGGATCTCGGTCTCGCTGCCCGCGGCCGGTGGGTCCGGTGGCGGCACCGTGGACGCCGCCGCGCTCGGCGAGTTCACCGAGCAGATCACCGGTAAGGACGGTGTGCTGGCCTCGGCCGCCCGCCTGGTCCTGGAGCAGCTCGGACTGAACGAGCAGGTCTCCGCGGTGGAGTCGACCGACGACGGCCTTGTCGATCTGGTGTCGGCGGAGCTGGGTTCGGATTGGCCGCGGCTGGTCGCGCCGGCGTTCGACGCCCGCAAGGCAGTACTCATCGACGACCGGTGGGCCACCGCCCGCGAAGACCTGGCCCGTTTGTGGCTGGGCGAGGACGCCCAGGCCGCGCAGCAGCCGGTGGACGGATTCCTGGGCGCCGGTGAAGCCGTTGCCGCGCAAGCAGATTGGTGGCGGCAGCGGGCCGTGCACGAGGCCCGTTCGGTGCTGGCCGGGCACTACGAGCGGATCGCCGCGGCCGCCCGCGACGACGCCGCGGCCGGCGCGTGGACCGACGAGATCGCCGTGGTCACCGGTGCCAGCAAGGGCTCCATCGCGGCCGCGGTGGCCGGGCGCCTGCTCGGCGGTGGCGCGACCGTGATCGTCACGACCTCCCGCCTCGACGACAACCGGCTCGGGTTCTACCGCGACCTCTACCGCGCCAACGCCCGCCAGGGCGCCGCGCTGTGGGTGGTCCCGGCGAATATGGCTTCCTACACCGATATCGACGCGCTGATCGAGTGGATCGGTACCGAACAGGTCGACAATGCCGGTGGCGCGAAGATCAAGACCAAGGACGCGTTCACCCCGACCCTGCTGCTGCCGTTCGCGGCGCCGCGGGTCGCCGGTGACCTCGCCGATGCCGGTGCCCGCGCCGAAATGGAGATGCGGGTCCTGCTGTGGTCGGTCGAGCGGTTGATCGGTGGGCTGTCCAAGCTGGGCGCCGATCACGATGTCGACGCGAAACTGCATGTGGTACTGCCGGGTTCGCCCAACCGCGGCCTGTTCGGTGGTGACGGTGCCTACGGTGAGGCCAAGGCCGCACTGGACGCCGTGGTCGCCAAGTGGAGTGCCGAGAAGTCCTGGGCGGCGCGGGTCACCTTGGTGCACGCGCTCATCGGCTGGGTCCGCGGGACCGGGCTGATGGGGCATAACGATCCCATGGTCGAGGCGGTGGAGAAGGCCGGCGTGCAGACCTGGTCGACCGGTGAGATCGCCGACGAACTGCTGAAATGGGCTACCGCCGAGGCGCGTTCGGTGACCGAATCGGCCCCGCAGCAGGTGGACCTCACCGGCGGGCTGGCCGGTGCGAAACTCGATCTGCCCGAACTGGCCCGGCAGGCGCAGGAAGCCGCGGAGGCCGAGGCCGCGGAGGCAACCGAGGAATCGGACGCCCCGCGGATCGCTGCGCTGCCCGCCCCGCCGACCCTGACCTCGGCGCTGCCGGTCCCCGAATGGGGTCCGGTGACCGCCGACCTCAGCGATATGGTCGTGATCGTCGGCGCCGGTGAGCTCGGACCCTACGGTTCGGCGCGTACCCGCTTCGAGATGGAGGTTTCCGACGAACTGTCGGCGGCCGGCGTCCTGGAACTGGCCTGGACCACCGGCATGGTGACCTGGGAGAACGATCCGAAACCGGGCTGGTACGACACCGAATCCGGGGACTACGTGCCCGAGGCCGAACTGGCCGAGCGGTATCACGACGCCGTGGTCGAGCGCTGCGGTATCCGGCGCTACGAGGACGACGCCGCCATGGTCGACAACAGCAGCCCGCTGATGACCTCGGTGTTCCTCGATCAGGATCTGTCCTTCACCGTCGGCAGCGAAGCGGAGGCGCGGGCTTTCCACGCGGCCGCTCCGGAGCACACGGTGATCACCCCGGTCGCCGAGTCCGGCGACTGGACGGTGACCCGTAAGGCGGGCACCGAGATCCGGGTGCCGCGGCGCGCGAAGCTCTCGCGCACCGTGGGCGGCCAGATCCCGACCGGCTGGGATCCCACCGTCTGGGGTGTCTCCGCCGATATGGCGTCCTCGATCGACCGGGTCGCGCTGTGGAATATCGCCTGCACCGTCGACGCGTTCGTCGGATCCGGGTTCAGCCCGTCCGAGCTGATGGCCTGGGTGCATCCCAGCCTGGTGGCCAACACCCAGGGCACCGGTATGGGCGGGATGTCCTCGATGCGGTCGCTCTACGTCGACAACCTGCTCGGCGAACCGCGGCCCAACGACATCCTGCAGGAAGCGCTGCCGAACGTGGCCCTGGCGCATGTGGTGCAGTCCTATGTGGGCAGCTACGGCGCCATGGTGCATCCGGTGGCCGCCTGCGCCACGGCCGCGGTATCGGTCGAGGAGGGCGTCGACAAGATCAAGCTCGGTAAGGCCGAGGTGGTCGTGGCCGGTGGTTTCGACGATCTGGGGATCGAGGGCATCGTCGGCTTCGGCGATATGTCCGCGACCGCGGATTCGGCGGCCATGAGCGCCAAGGGCATCAGCGACCGCTACTTCTCCCGGGCCAACGACCGCCGCCGCGGCGGGTTCGTGGAATCGCAGGGCGGTGGCACCGTGCTACTGGCCCGCGGTGATGTGGCGCTCGAAATGGGTCTGCCGGTGCTCGGTGTGGTGGCCTACGCGCAGTCGTTCGCCGACGGCGTGCACACCTCCATCCCGGCGCCCGGACTCGGCGCGCTCGGTGCCGGCCGGGGCGGGCGGGAATCCCGCTTCGCCGCGGAACTGCGCAAACTCGGTGTGGGCCCGGACGATATCGCGGTGGTCTCCAAGCACGACACCTCCACCGCGGCCAACGATCCGAACGAATCCGAACTGCACGAGCGGCTGGCCGCGGCGATCGGCCGCTCCGACGGCGCCCCGCTGTTCGTGGTCTCGCAGAAGAGCCTCACCGGCCACGCCAAGGGCGGTGCGGCCGCCTTCCAGCTGATCGGCCTGTGCCAGGTACTGGAAAACGGTGTGGTGCCGCCCAACCGCAGCCTCGACTGTGTGGACGACAAGATGCGCGAATACCCGCATCTGGTGTGGTTGCGCGAGGCACTGCGGTTCGGCGACCGGTTCCCGCTCAAGGCCGGTCTGGTGACCTCGCTCGGCTTCGGGCATGTCTCCGGCCTGCTCGCGGTGGTGCATCCGCAGGCGTTCGTCCAGGCGATCGAACCGGGTCGCCGGGACGAGTACCAGCGCCGGGCACAGGAACGGCAGCTGGCCGGCCGGCAGCGCATCGTCGAGGCGATGTGCGGTGGAACCGCGCTCTACGAGCGGCCGGCCGATCGCCGGCTCGGTGGTGACGGGACTCCGGCCGCGCAGGTTCGCGGGCTGGAAGCCGAGGTGCTGCTGTCCGAGACCGCTCGGCTCGGCGACGGGATCTACCAGGTCGACGGGGCCGGTTGTGAGACCGGCCGGTTCGTCGGCGGCAATACCGATGCCGCCGCGGCCGGTACACCGTAGGCTGCGCCACTGTGACGATCCTCGGAATCGGCTTGGACTTGGTAACCATCTCCGAGTTCACCGAACAACTGGAACGGGCCGGAACGACCATGCTCCGGGAGAGTTTCACCGCCGGTGAGCGGCGCTACTGCCAGAGCAAGTCCACCGATCCGGCCCGCAGTTACGCGGCGCGGTGGGCGGCGAAGGAGGCCGTGCTCAAAGCCTGGGCCTCCTCCCGCTTCGCCCGCCGCCCGCAGATCGGGGACAACCCGTATCCGCTGATCGAGGTGGTCAACGACGCCTGGGGCAGGCCGAGCATCAAACTGCACGGCCTGGCCGCGGAGTTCCTGCCGCGGGTCCGGGTGCACCTGTCGCTCACCCACGACGGCGACACCGCGGCCGCCATGGTGGTGCTGGAGGACCCGGGTGAACTGGCCGACCTGATCGAAGGACGGCCTCCGGAGAGCTGAGCGCCGTCGTCCGCGGGAACACCACGGAAGGCCCGGAGTACCGAGCGTTCGGGCCTCTCGGACCGGCCCGGTGAGCCCGGCGCCTTTCAGGGCAGCGCGGTGACATCGAACCGCTGGGTTCCGATCACCGCCAGCAGTTCGAGCTTCTCGCGCGCATCGGTGCCCTCGGTCGGGAAGAACGCGCGCATCCTGATATCGGCCTCCGATGTGAGGACGTCCTCGCAGGTCAATTGCAACGGCCCGACCTGCGGTACGAGGAACGTCTTGCGATCGAGCCGGCGCACGCCGGCCTCGTGTACATCCCACAGGCGGCGGAACTCGTCGCTCGTCTCGCGAAGTAGCCGGACGAGTTCGCGCACGTCACTGTCGCCACCGCGGCGGGAGGACGTCGCCCGTAGCCCGGCCACATGCGCTGCGGAGTGCAGCGGCCAATCCTGCTCCGGAAACAGGTTTCGGACACCGGTTCCGGTGAACCACTGCCAGGTGATGCTCGCTCGCACACCATCGGCCGCCGCGGCCGGTCCGGTCACCGCCGTCGCGAGTGCGTTCTGCCAGAGCACCACTTCCAGGTCGGTGGCGATAACGACGGGTATATCGGTGAGCCGGTCGGCGATTCGCAGCAGGCCGGGGCTGAGGAACCGGCCCGGCCGCCGCGGCGGTGGTGCCAGGCCGGCCAGCCGGTAGAGGTAGTCTCGCTCGTCGGGGTCCAGGCGCAGCGCCTGTGCGAGTGAGGCGATAATCGGCTCGGACGGGTTGGGTCCGCGATTCTGCTCGATGCGCGAGTAGTAGTCGGTGGATATGCCGGCCAGCTGGGCCACCTCCTCGCGCCGCAGTCCGGGAGTCCGGCGGCGCACCCCCTCGGCCAGCCCGACGTCTGCCGGCCGCAGCAGCGTGCGGCGCCGGCGGAGGAAGGCTGCCAGACCCTGACGATCGACCATTCGTCCAGTATCCGTGGTTGCGCTGCCGTTAAACCAGGGACAGGTCGTCCCCGGATGAACCGGGCCTTCATCCGGTGGGTGCGACGAATCACAGTGGACCATATGACAGGCAACCAGCACCCCATCGGAACGGGATTCACCGCGGCCTCCACGGTCGAGGAGGTGATCGCGGGGATCGACCTCACCGGCCGGAACGTGATCGTGACGGGCGGCCACACCGGGCTCGGCCGGGAGGCGGTGCGCGCTCTCGGCAAGGCCGGCGCGTCGATCACCGTGGCCTCGCGCAACCCCGGTCGCGCGGCGGAATCACTCGCAGGTATCGAGCGGGTCGAGACCGCGCGGCTCGACCTGCTCGATCCGGCCTCGATCGACGCCTTCGTCACGGCGTACCTCGACTCCGGCCGTCCGCTGCACATTCTGATCAACAACGCCGGCATCATGGCGGGACCCCTGGTACGCGACGCGCGCGGCTACGAGTCGCAGTTCGCGACGAACCACCTCGGGCACTTCCAGCTGACCAACGGGCTGCTTCCCGCGCTGCGCCGGGCAGGAGGCGCTCGCGTCGTCAACATGACCTCCGGGGCGCAGCGGCTCAGCGGTATCTGCTTCGACGATCCGAACTTCACCACGCGCGACTACGAGCCCCATATCGCCTACGGCCAATCAAAGTCCGCCAATGTGCTCTTCGCCGTCGAACTGGATCGACGCTGGGCCGCCGACGGCATCCGCGGCTACGCCGTGCATCCGGGGATCATCCTGGGCACAGCACTGGGCGCGTATCGACCTGAGGGCGACCCGGTTCCGGACGGCCTTCCCGTGGCCGAGTTGCGTGCGCAGGGCCTGATCGACGACCGCGGTGAACCGATCATCGACCCCGAGCGGGGGCTCAAGACCCTCGCACAGGGCGCGAGCACGATGGTTTTCGCGGCGACCAGCCCCCTGCTCGCCGATATCGGCGGGGTCTATCTGAAAGACAACGAGATCTCGGTAGTCGATCCCACGCCGGCCACCACACAGTTCGACGGCCCCCCGCCCGCCGAGGTCGCACCACACGCGATCGATCCCGACGCCGCACGACGGCTGTGGGAGCTGAGCGCAGAGCTGCTTCGTGCCTGAGCCGAGGACGCACGACGGATCGGGCCGGCGATCCGCTGCTGCTCCGCGGGTGATCGGTGCGCATGGGCCGGCCGGTGCGGACGCGGGCCTTCGCGCCGGGTAGGACGAACAGACCACGGCACGCCGGGCCCGGTTCTTGGGATGATGAACAGATGACTGCGGGGAATCGTGAACTCTCGGACTTCCTGCGCCGCGCCCGGGCCAAGGCCGATCCCGAACGCGCCGGGGTGCCGCCCGACGGCCGGGTGCGCCGGGTGCCGGGCCTGCGCCGCGAAGAGGTGGCACTGCTTGCCGGTGTGTCCACCGACTACTACACCCGGCTCGAGCAAGGCCGCAATATCACGCCATCGGACAACGTGGTCGACGGCATCGCGCGTGCCCTCGGGCTCGACGACGCCGAGCGGGCCCACCTGCGGCATCTCATCGGCACCGGCCGCCGGCCCGGCCGCCGCCGTCCGGCCACCGTGCAGCGCGTCCGGCCCGGACTGCATCTGCTGCTCGAGACGTTCTCGTCGCATCCCGCGATGATCCTCGGGCGGCGCACCGACGTGCTCGCGAGCAATCGCCTCGCCCGGGCGCTGTTCGCTGACTTCGAGGCGATGCGGCCCCGCGAGCGCAACTACGCGCGATGGATGTTCCTCGACGACGCGGCGCGGGCCCTGTTCGTCGACTGGGAGCAGCACGCCCGGGACTGCGTCGAGGCCCTGCGGCTCGAGACGGGGCGCGATTCCGGTGACGACGCAACGAACGCCCTGGTCGCCGAGCTCCGCGAGCGCAGTCCGGAGTTCCGCGCGTGGTGGGACGATCACGGCGTACACCAGCGGACTTTCGGGGAGAAGCGGCTGCGGCACCTTCTCGTGGGCGATCTCACCGTGCACTACGAGACCTTCACGATGCCGGGCGACGCGGACCAGTCGCTCTTCGTATACACGGCCGAGCGAGCCACCTCGTCGGCGGAAGCGCTTGCGCTGCTCGCCAGCTGGACCGCCACGCCGCCGGCGCCGAGCGGCGCCCACCAGGGTAGGACGGCCGATCCTAGGCACAGCTGAGCCATTTATGCCCCGCCACGGCGGCCCGCGGAACGGCAATCTGAACAGGCCGGCACACCGCCGGCCCACCGACGGAGGAGAACTCGGATGTCTTACCCCACCGATCGTCCCGCCACCTGGTTCGTCACCGGAGCATCGCGTGGCCTCGGGCTCGAGCTCGTCACGCAGCTGCTTGCGAAGGGGGCGAATGTCGCCGCCACGACGCGCTCGGCGGAGCGCCTGCTCGGTGCGCTGGACGGGACCGACACGACCCGGCTGCTCGCACTCGAAGTGGACCTGGCCGACGAGACCCAGGTCGCCGCGGCGGTCCGCGAGACCCGCGATCGCTTCGGTGGCCTGGATGTCGTCGTGAACAATGCGGGCTACGGACACCTCGCCGCGGTCGAGGAGGTATCCGACGCCGAGGCCCGGGCGATGTTCGATGTGCAGGTGTTCGGTGTCTGGAACGTTCTGCGGGCCGTGGGGGGGGGGGGGGGGGGGGGGCGGGGGCGGGGCCCCCCGGCAAAAAAAAAAGGTTTGAGGGAGGGGGGGGTGTTATTCGGTGTGTCCTTTTTGTGTTATTTTCCGGGGGGTTTTTAGACCCCTGCCGGGTATGGGCTGATGGCCTAAATTGGAGTTTTTTTTTTTTTTGTGGCGGCTGGGTGTTGCCGGTAACCGGGGCAGCAC
>NZ_JARWPM010000169.1 GCF_029869215.1 Nocardia carnea | reverse complement strand
CATCCCCTCGAGCGCGGGGAGAAAGGACCGTTGACGCGCGGCCGGCGCCGCCATGTCACCGGGCGCCCCGGCCCCCTACTTTTCCCGCGCCGCCGCGGCAACCCGGCCCCGGCCCGTGGCGGTAGGTGCGGGACTCGTAGGTCAGCCCGGCGACGGTGTGCACCCGGTGCACCGCGGCGGCGAGCCGGTCGTAACTCACCCGACGGCCGGTGGCATCCACCACCACCGGAGCCGCGCCCCGCAGCGGCCGCACCCGATGCGCATGGGTGACCGGTCGCGGTGATTGCGCGTCGATTTCCGCGCCGGCCGCCGGATCATCGAACGCTATCCACTCGATACCCGCCTGTTGCGGGACCGGCGAAGCAGCCAGGCCGACCCGCACCGTCAGGCCCGCGGCCGCCGCCACCGGCACGGCGCCGGCGGCGACGAGCGCTGCCCCGGTTTTGAGTACCGCCCAGGTGGCGACCACCGAATCGGCTCCGCGGTCCAGCGCGGTCACCACCCCGCCACCCGGCCCGCATCCCCGCGCGATCAACACCCGCGCCAGCTGCGACGAACGCGCGTCCAATTCCTGGTAGGTCAGCACCTCCTCGCCGCGGACGACCGCGGGTGCCGCCGGATCGTCTTCCACCGAGACCGAGAGCGTCCGCGCGAGCGCGGTCCCCGCGGTGGCCACCGGAACACCTTCGAGCGCGGTCCGCGGCGCAGCGTCGTCGGGAGCGGTGGCCGAAGCCTGCGCGGACGCCGTTCCGGCGGGTCGGGCGGGCAGTGGCGCATCGTCGAAAAGCACTGGTGCATCGCGAAATCCGGAGTCTTCCGGGCGGTCCGGTGGCGCCGCGAGCGCGGGTATCGGGCGGGGCTCCGCGTCGATATCGATATCGCCCACCCGTATCCGCGGATCCGCGGCGACGACGGTGAGGATGCGCGTGAGGCGGTCGCCGAACGACCGCACCGTCTCCTCGTCGAGCACGTCGGTGGCGTAGGTCAGTACGATGCGCAATTCTCCTTCGCCGCCGTCGGATTCGCGCCGCGGGTCGAGATCGACCTGCAGCTCGTAGTCGGTGACCGCCATATCGTGCACCGGCGCGCGAACCGTGAGCCCGGGGACCTGCACAACGGTCGGCTCGGTATCCCGGATCGACAGCAGTACGCCGAACAGCGCCCGGGTAGGCGCCACATCCGCCACGACCTGCTCGAACGGGATATCGGCGTGGGCGAATGCGGCCAGTTCCGTTTCCCGCGCGCGGCCGAGCAAATCGGTGAAGGTCTGCGTGGTCCGCACCCGGGTGCGCAGGACGAGAGTATTGGCGAACCGGCCGACCAGATCATCGAGTCCCGGTTCCGCGCGCCCGGTGATCCGGGTGCCGATCGCGATATCACCGGCCCCGGTCAGCCGCTGCAGCAGGACGGCCACCGCGGCGTGCACCACCATGAACACGGTGGCGTCGAGGTCACCGGCGACCGCCGCGAGTGCACGGTGAACCTCGGCGTCGACCGTGAATTCGGTGACCTCGCCGAGCACAGAACCCGGCTCGGTGCGCGGCCGGTCCAGCGGCAACTCCGCGATATCGTCCGGTTCCCGCAGCTGCCGCCGCCAGTAGTCCAATTGCTGTGCCAGCAGCGAGGTCTCGTCACCGGCGGCGCCGAGCACCGCGCGGTGCCAGACCGCATAGTCCATATATTGCACCGATACCGGTGACCACCGCGGCGACTCCCCGCTCACTCTGGCCAGGTATGCCCGCATCAGATCCCGGATCAGCGGCGCGCGCGACCCGCCGTCGGCGGCTATCCCGTGCGTCACCAGCGCGAGGACGTGCTCGTCGGGGCCGGTGCCGAACAGCAGACCGCGGATGGGCGCCGCCGTTTCCAGATCGAACGCGTCCGCGCGCAGCTGCGCGATCGCGGCGGTGATCTCGTCGGTTTCGGCGGTTTCCACGCCGCCGCGCAACGCCTGCGCCACCGGCAGGATGTCCTGGTAGGGCAGCCCGTCCGGACCCGCCGGGTAGCGGGTACGCAGCGGTTCGTGCCGCTCGAGCACGTCCGATATCGCGTACCGCAGCGCCGAGGTGTCCAGCGCGCCGGTGAGGCCGACGGTCAGCGCGATATTGCCGCGCGCCGGATCGGCACCGCGCGCCGGCTCGGGCCGGTCGAGCAGCCGGTGCTGGATCGGTGCGAGCGGAATGTGTTCCGGCCGGTCGGCCCGCTCCAAGGGCGGGCGCGGGGGCGGTGGCGCGGCGGCGGGGACCACCCGGGCCGCCAGCGCGGCCACCGTCGGTGCCTCGAACACTGTGCGGAACGTCAGATCGGCACCCAAGGCGTGGTTGATCCGCGCGACCGCCCGGCTCCCCAGCAGCGAATCACCGCCGAGCGCGAAGAAATCGTCCTCCGCACCTATTTTGTCCACGCCGAGCAGGTCGCCGAATACTTCGGCGACCACGGTTTCCGCATGTCCCTCCGGCGCGGCGAAGGGCGGGCGTGCGGCGGATTCCGGTTCTGCCGGTTCGGTCCGGAACGCGCTGTCGCCACCGGCGTACTCCAGGTTGGCGCGTCCGGCGAACGCCGCCCACCGGCCGGTATCGCCGGATCGATACATCCGCGACCCCGGCGCCCCGAAGGGATCGGCCACGAAGCGGGTCGCGGTATGCCCGGGGCTGCCGAGGTAGCCGCGGGCCAGTTGCGCCCCCGCCACGTAGATTTCGCCGGGCGCCCCGACCGGCGCGGGCCGCAATCGCTCGTCCAGCACATAGGCGTCCAGGCCGGGCAGCGCCCGACCGATCACCCCGGCGGGGTTGTCCACCAGCTGTTCGTCCAGCGCCAGGAAGGAGGCGTGCACGGTGGTTTCGGTGCGGCCGTACATGTTCACCAGCCACGGCGCGTTCCCGTCGCCGCCGGTGGGCGACGGGTGGCGCTCGTACCAGTCCCGCAAGGCCCGCGGCTCGAGCGCTTCTCCGCCGAGCACCACGTAGCGCAGCGCCGGTATCGACGCGGCCGCCGGCGCGACGCGATCGGCCTCGGCGAAACGGTAGAAGGCCGACGGTGTCTGATTGAACACCGTGACGTTCGCGCGAACCAGTACATCGCGCAACAGCTCCGGCGAATCGGCGGTCGGTTCGTCGACCACCACCACCGAACCACCGCCGGCGAGTGCGCACCACAGCTCCCACACCGACAGGCCGGAGGCGATCGAATGGCACAGCGTCCACACGTCGGCGTCGTCGAAATCGAAGAGCAGCTGGGTGTTGGCGAACAGTTCCACCACGTTGCGATGAGTTGTCCCGACAGCCAGGGGGATACCGTCGGTACCGGAGGCATACAGGACACAGGCGAGGTCGGCAGGCCGCAGCACAGCGTGCCGGTCGGCATCGGTGACCGGTTGCGCAGGGTAGCCCGTGGTGTCCTCCAACAGCACCACCGGCAACTCACCCCATGCCACCGTATCGCGTTCCGAACCGGTGGTGAGCACCGCGACCGGGTCCGCCGCGGCGAGGATCGGCTCCGGCCGCTGCCGTGGTCCGGCGGTGTCGATCGGCAGGTAGGCGGCCCCGGTCAGCAGCACCCCGAGTAGTGCGGCGGGTAACTCGGCATCGCGCGGGACCGCCACCGCCACCACGGTCTCCGGACCGGCGCCCACCTCGATCACGGCGCGCGCCACCCGGTAGGCGCGTTCGAGCAGCTCGTCGAAAGTCCGGACGGTCTCGCCGTATTGCACGGCCGGGGCGTCCGGATTCAGCCGCGCCCGCGCCTCGATCAGGTCGATCAGCGTCACCGGCGGGACCGCGGCTCCGGCGCTGTTCCATTCCCGCAGTACGAGGTCGCGTTCCCCGGGCGCGAGCAGATCGATATCGCCCACGCTGATACCGGCATCCCCGGCCACCGCAGTGAGAATCCGGAGCAATCGGTCGGCGTGATCGGCGACGGTCGGCGGGTCGAACAGATCGCGGGCATAGGTGAAGGTCAGGGTGGCGCCGGCGGCGGTGGGCACCAGATCCACCCGGAGATCCAAGGTTTCCGGTAGCGCACCGGGTTCGTGCTCGGTCGCGAGCAGCACCCGGAACGGTGGCTGGCCGGCCACGGTCCGCAGCGTATCGATCAGATAGCCGAGCCGTTCCCCGCCCTGCCCGGTCCGGCCGTGCGCCGCCGTGGCGGCCTCCCGGGCGGTCGCCAGCAGTGCGTCGAAAGCGCCGGCCGGATCCACCTCGGTGTGCAGCACCGACAGTCCGGCCGAGGCACCCCGCGGCGCGAACGCGCCCACCGCGGTTTCCCGTTTCCCGGACAAGCGCGCCAACAGCACGGCCAGCGCCGCCTGCACCACGGTGAGATCGTTCGTATTCACTTGCCCGGCAAGGCGTGTCAGCTCGTCGTGCAGGTCACCCGGTAGCTCCCGGTGAATCCGGCCGCTGCGCCGGGAAGGGCTGGCCGGCCGGGGCCGGTCGGCCGGGAGTTCCCCGTGCCGGGCGAGGGTATCGGGAGCGTGCCACCAGCCGGGGGCCGGTACCGCCGCGCGGGCGGGTACGGCCAGCAACTGCCCGATCAGCGCGTGCAGCAGGGCGGACAGTGCCCGCGCGGAGGTTTCGGTGACGGTATCGCGCCGGTATCGCACGCACAGCCGCAGCCGGCCCGCCGATTCCACTGCGAGTGTCACCGGGTAGTGGCTACCGGCCCGGGTGGTTACGCCGAGGACCTCGAACCCGGCCGCCGCGTCGCGTAAATCGGCCGCGGCCGGTGGATTCGGCTCATACGCCAGCACGGTGTCGAACAGCCGCGCCGGGGCCGGGTAGGAACCGGCCGGGCCGAGATGATGGCGTTCGAGGGTGGCCTGTTCGGAATCCATCAGGGTGAGCAGATCGCGTACCGTCCACCCGGGTTCGAACCGGACGCGCACCGGCAGCACCCGGTCGAACAAACCGGCCGGCTCCCCCGTACCCGGTGGCCGGCCCGGCACCACGGCGCCGAAGACGATATCGGTACGCGCGGTCAGGCTCGCCAGTAGCAACGCCCACACGGCCCGTACCACGGTGTCGACGGTGACGCCGGTCTCGGCCGCGTAGGCCGCCATGGCCGCCGTCTCGTCGGCACCGAGCGTGAGGTCCACCTCCCCGGATCCGGTACCCGGTTCCGCGGGCGGGGCGAGTACCGCGGCCAATTCGGTGGGCCGGGCATCGCCCAGGTAAACCGACCAGCGGGTGCGGGCAGCCTCGGTGTCCGCGTCCGCGAGCCGGCGTACATGGTCCCCGTAGGCAGGTGGTGCGGGCAGCGCGGCCGGGTCACCGTCGAACGTGTACAGGGTCAGCAGATCGCGCAGCAGCCCCGGCGTCGACCGGCTGTCGAACAGCAGTCGGTGCGCTACCAGAACGAGGTGGGTGCGCCCGGAAACCGTGCGGTACACCGTGATCCGCAGCAGCGGAACCGTATCGACGGCGAACTCGGTGCGTCCCTCGGCCGCCAGCAGATCGGCCATCTCGTAGTCGCCGACGTCGTCGACGACCCGCCACGGCAGTTCGGCCGCCGCCGTCACCACCTGCGCCGGGGTGCCGTCGGCCGTGGTGATGTAGGCGGTGCGCAACGCCGCGTGCCGGTCGACGAGAGCTTGGGCCGCCCGGTGCAGCCGATCGATATCGGGCCGCCCACCCAGTTCCAGCGCGACGAGCCTCGTCTGCTCACCGGCACCACCGGCGCCGAGCTGGGACCGGAAGAAAAGCTCGGTACCGGGCGCCGGCAGCGGAAGTATCTCCGCCAGATCCGGATACACCACCCGCCAGCGGTCGTACTCGGCCGGCTCGATCTGCCACCGCAGTCGGTCGGGCGCCGGGGCTCGGTGGTGGGCGAACTCCACGCCCGCCCGCTCCCCGAACTCTCCTGCGGCGTCGTATCCACGCCCACCGTGTTCCGCTGCCCGGGTCCGTGCGGACACCTCGGACGCCACAGCGGGCCGGGATTCCCCGTATCCCCCGGCAGACGCGGACACATCAAGTGTCACGGCGGACGTGGGTTCCGCGAACGTCACGGGAGATGTGGACCCAGCGGCGGGCGACGAGCCGTCGAACCCGCCGACAGGTGCGGGTCCGGCCGCAGCCGCGGAGACCTCGTACCCCGCGGCCGGCGTGGGCTCAACCGCGTACGACCAGCCGTCCAACCGCACAGCACGCTCGGACCCGGCCGTAGACGAGGCGACCTCGTACCCGACTGCGGGTGCGGACCCGACGGCGGACGAGGGGTCCCCGTGCCATCCGGCAGGCGTGGGTTCGACCGCAAGCGATGAATTCTCGAATCCGCGGGCAGGCGCGGGTCCTACGGCGGACGAAAAATCCCCGAGCACCGAATCCTCGGATACCGCGGCGGACACCGGTTCCCCGAAATCCGGTTCCGGCAGTGCCCGGTGATCGAGATCGCCGACCGGGGTCAGCGGGAGTTCGTCGACGATGACGAAGGCGGCCGGAACCATATAGGCAGGCAGCGATTCGGCGAGGAACGCGGGCAGTTCATCGGCATCCACGACGCGCCCGGCGCGCGGCAGCACATACGACACCGGCGCCGCCGACCCCGACGGCAGCGTCTTGCCCAGGGTTACCGCGTACTCGACTGCCTCGTGCCGGGTGAGCACCGCATCGATCTCGCCCGGGTCGATCCGGAAACCGTGCACTGTCAGCTGGAAATCGGTGCGACCCAAATATTCGATCTCCACACCGCGCGGCGTCTCCACCCGGCGTGCCAGATCGCCGGTGCGATACATCCGGGCGCCCGGCCGGCCGGCGAGTTGCCCGGCGACGAACCGTTCGGCGGTGTGCGCGGGCCGGTTCAGATACCCCTGTGCCAGCGCGGGGCCCGCCAGGTAGATCTCGCCCACCTCACCCGCGGGCACCGGCCGCAACCGGGCGTCCAGCACGAACACCTCGATCCCGGGCACCGCGGCGCCGATGGTGATCGGGTCGCCCGGGTACACCGGTCCGGTGTGCGTGGCGACGGCCGCGGCCTCGGTGTGGCCGTAGGACAGGACGAGATGATGGTCGCGCGCCCAGCGGCCGGCCAGTTGCGGGCCCACCCGGTCGCCCACGACCGCGACCAGCGTGAGTTCGCCGAGACCGGCCGGATCGACCGATTCCAGTGCCGCCGCGGTGGAGATCAGATGGGTTACGTACTCGCGGCGGATCAGTTCGGCCAGATCGCGGCTGCCGGCCACGCCCGCCGGGGCGATCACCAGCGTCGCGCCCGCGGTGAAGGTGAGCAGTAGTTCCAGAATCGAGAGGTCGTGATTCGGCGGGCACCGGTGGACCACCCGGGAATCACTGGTGATGTCGTAGCTCTCGGCGACCGCCGCGACCACCGTGGCCGGGCCGCCGTGCGCGACCACCACCCCCGCGGCTCCGCCGGTGTAGGCGATGTACGCGGGATGGTGTTCGTCGAGCGGCCGGACCCGTTCGGCATAGGAAAGGGGCCGGCCGGACCGGCCGGCGATCCGCTGGGCCTGCACCGGGTCGTCGAGTTCGATCCAGTAGAGGTCGCGACCGAGCGCCCGGCGATATTTCGAGGTGGTGAGCCCGAGGGCGGCACCGGAGTCCGCGACGAGACGGCCGATCCGGGCCGGCGGGTCGGTAGGATCGAGAAAGACATGTGCCGCACCGGTTTTGGCGACGGCCCAGACCGACAGCACCGAATCCACGCTGCGCGCGATGGCGATGGCCACCACATCGCCCGGTCCGATTCCGCGGTCGATCAGTTCCCGCGCCAGCCGCGACGAGGCACCGTCGAGTTCCCGGTAGGTCATTTCCCGCTGATCCGCGGGATCACCCGTCGGGTTGTAGCGAATCGCCACCTCGTCCGCGGCCGATTCGACCGCGGCGGTAAGCAGCTGACCGAATAGCGGACTGCCCGAGCGGCGCCGGCGACTGCCACGAGAAGAACGACGGGCAGTTTCCATTCGAGTGCATTCACCCTCTCGCATCGAACCAGGTCACGGCCCCCGCGTGCCCGTTCGGCGGAAGCCCGTGCTGACCGGGCCGAGCGCGGTGCGGCCCATCATAACGGCCTGGACCGCCGAGGGTCGGCTCATGAACGACCGGGCGTTCGCCGCGGTGATCGACCGGCCACCGCCCGGGTGATCAGCTCACAGCCAACCGCGGCGGATGGCTTGCACCCCGGCCTGGAACCGGGTACTGGCGCCGAGTCGTTCGAGCAGCCGGGCCGTCCGGCGGACCACGGTGCGCCGTGACATGCCGAGCCGGCGCGCGATCGTATCGTCGGTCGCGCCCATGCTCATCATGGTGAGGATGGCCCGGTCGCGTTCGTCGAGTTCGTCGGCGGCCGGCTGCACCGAAATGGGTGCGGAGAGGGTCCACAGCACATCGAAGCTGCGCACCAGCAGATCCAGCAGCGGCGATCCACCGATCCGTAACGCCATCGGATCGGGTCGGCGTTCGTCGGTGTGCAGTACCAGGCTGGCACGTTCGTCATCGGCGACGATGAGTTTGAACGGCGGGTCCGGCAACGTCCGGGCCTGGGCGCCGCGGGCATTGGTGGCCAGCGTGTTCCGCAACCGGTCCGCGTCCTGATAGATCGTGTCCTGGTAGAGGATCCGGTACCGGACACCTTCGGCTATCCGGGCCTGTTTGAGATCGGTGATCCGGCTGTCGCGTTCGGCATCGCTGATATGGGGGCTGCGATCCACCATTTTCACGCTGGATCCGGCGCCCGCGTGCAGGGCCTCGAAATCGGCGAGCAGTTCGGCCCGTTCGAACACCGGCACCACGGCACCGTTCCAGCCCTGGGCGCGCCGCACCGAGCGGAAGGTTTCGCTGAGCCGGGCCGCGGCGGCGTGCATGGTGCTGATCTGCTGGCGGCGCCGGCGTGCTTCGGCCTCCGACAGCGATTCCGGTGCGTGCGCGTCCCAGCGCGGGGCGCCGTCGGAATCGACCAGCCGGATCACCGCGCGCAACTCACACAGTTCGTCCAGCGCCGTTTCCACAGCGGTTTCGGACAGCCCGGTATGCCGCGCGATATCGGCGACGGCGGACCGCGGCCGGTGCACCAGGGCCGCGTAGACGCGGCCGTGGATCGAATCGGACTCGAAGATTTCCGCCAGTTCGGTCACACCGGGAGTTCGTAGGTCTCCTTGCAGCCCTGCGGGGCCGGCAAGGATCGGACGGTCGAGCGGGCTTGTCGAGCTCAGTGCGAGGGTCCCCACTCCAGCGGCACCCCCTTGGAAGCCATCCAGCTCATCGGATCGATTTTGTTCCCGCCCTGGTCCCAGATCTCGAGGTGCAGGTGGGGGCCGGTGGACTGACCGCGGTTACCGACGGTGGCGATCACCTCGCCCGCTTTCACCCGCTGCCCTTCCGCGACGTAGATATCGTTCACATGGCCGTAGACGCCGGTGGTGCCGTCGTCGTGCAGTACGCGGACCCACATCCCGAAGCCGGAGGCGGGCCCGGCTTCGATCACCGTGCCGTCGGCGACCGATTTGATCGGTGCGCCCAGCGCGTCGGCGAAATCGATGCCGTAGTGCATGGCACCCCAGCGGCTGCCGTAACTCGAACTCACCACTCCCGCCACCGGCCGCACGACCGGGGCCGGGGCGAACTGCTGATGCAGCTGTTTGAGGGTCTGCTCGGCATGCGCCAGCGGTGCGGCGACCTCGGGCGGCAAATTGTTCAACCCGAACGGCGCGGCGGCCGGAGCCGGAGCGGCGATCGGAGCGGCCTGCACCGGAGCGGGCGCGGGCGCCGGGGCGGGCGCGGACATTTCGCGAGCCTGCTCTGCGACGGGCTGCGCCACGTCCTGAGCGGCCGGCGCGGCTTCGGGCTCGGATTTCCGGTCCCCGTCACCAGGCAGCAGCGGGGCCGCATAGGCGAGCGCGGGCGCGATCTGCGAAGCGGTACCGATGATCGCACCGGCCGCGACAGCGGCCCCGGCGGCCGCCCGGACCTTCTCCGCAGCGCCGGCAGCGGCACGGTGGCGGCGCGGGCGCACCTGGACCTCGTCACCGATAAGGCTCATAACGGTGATCGAACTGGGGCCTAGTCGATGGTGCGCCAATGTCCGTCCTCGCTATCCGGTCAACATGTTCACGAATGCCATGTACGAATCCAGGTCCCGAGCCCGGTAAACGTAACGTTTAGGCATCCGTTGTGACGGTAACTCTACCGCCCCGTGACCATATCGCAACCTTTTCCCCAAAACCCCCGCTAGAAGCCCTGACGAACCATTCTGAAACGGTCACGATCGTATACGCACAGTACCGCCGAACCCAGCGAGACCCCGAACGACCCACACCCCGGAACCAGACAGAACGGCGCCGAGCCTTACGACATCCCCGGGTTTCACACAAGCCGAAACCGGACGCGACCACGGCGGCGCCGAGTCTTACGAGGCCCTGAGTGGTTTTGGCCCGTCCCGGCTGTCAGTGCTCGATGCGATGCGGCGCAGCCGCGAGTGTCGAGCGCTGCCTCGGCGAGACGGACCCCAACCCCGAGGGCCGTCCGAGGAAACCCTTCGCCCCAACACATCTCAGATAGGTAATGATAATCTTTTTCATTAGTGCGCCCGGCGGATGCCGGTGC
>NZ_JARWPM010000168.1 GCF_029869215.1 Nocardia carnea | reverse complement strand
TTTGTGTTGGGGCGGGGTTCGAATCGGTGGGATGCGGCGTTGTCGGGGTTGTCGTCGTTTCTGGGTTATCCGTTGGTGGCTGCTCCGCGGTATGCGGATGCCGGGCCGGATCTGTACAACGATGCGGACGAAACCGACGGGCGTCGGCGGGCCATCGAGTGGCTGCAGACCATGCCCGATACCTTTGCCACCGCCTCGCCGGTAGCCGGTTATGCGGCGCTGCACGCCTGGGTGGCGATGCTCGGGCCGGGGTCGGCGGCGCTGGGGTTCTGCGCGATCCCGGAAGTGGACCCGGGCACCGGTGAGCCGATACGGAATGCGCAGGGTCAGCCCGAAACCGCTCGTTTCGAGCCGATTCTGGTCGTCTATCCGGCGCGAGTTTCGCGGGACGATCCGGCGCCCGCCCCCGGTCCGGTGTGGTGGGATCCGGTCACCGATGACACCTGGGATCAGCCGCCGACCGCGCCGATCAACGGAAGTTGGTGGTTCGGCTTCATCGCGCTACCGCCCGGCCGCCGTATCGATCCGGACCTCGAGCATCCGATCCCGGTCGCCGATTCGGACGACGACGATGATGATGATTCCGACGATATCGGCACGGACAGGCTCTACTCGGACGGGTCCGATTCGGACGCGGAGGATTCGGGCGCGG
This sequence comes from Nocardia carnea, assembly GCF_029869215.1. Classification (GTDB taxonomy): domain Bacteria; phylum Actinomycetota; class Actinomycetes; order Mycobacteriales; family Mycobacteriaceae; genus Nocardia; species Nocardia carnea_B. The sequence goes on along the minus strand of NZ_JARWPM010000168.1, from coordinate 1,902 downwards.
GGGAGTCCGGCCCAGGGGATTCGGATGCGGAGGAGTCGGATCCAGCGAATTCGGGCGCGGGGAATTCGGACGCAGAGGAATCCGACGCCGGAAATCCGGACCGGGGGGATTCGGACGCGGAGCAGGCCGAATCGCAGGAAGACGAATCCGAGGGCAGCGAATCAGACGAGAGCGAATCCGAGCAGGGCGCCGCTCCCGATAATCCGTTCGATTTGCTGCCGGCGCCCCCGATGGAGCTGGCCGATCCGGCGGCGATGCGGGTCTTCGGTCCGGACTATCTCGCTCCGATCGAGGACGACGAGCTGCAGGAAACGCTCGAGAACGCGCTGCGGGGTCCCGAGGGATTCGTCGCCTATGCCGACCCGAGTAGCTATCCGTCCGCCGGCAGTCCTTACGGCACGATGATCAACCCCGGCTTCCAGGATATTCCGGGGCGCAGGACGAATTGCCAGGACTGCATGCTGGCCGGTCTGGCGAGCTTCCTCGGCTATCCGCTGGTCGCCGCGCCGGTTCATCCCATCATCGTGAACGGCAATGTCATCTGGGACGGTGAGTCCTTCGCTGCCGACCGGCAAGATGCGATGACCGGGCTGGGTGAGCGCAACTTCCGGCACGGATCCATGAGCCCGCGCGAGCAATTGACGGCCATCCACGATCATGTGGCGGCGCTCGGGCCGGGATCGGCGGCGCTCGTTTCCACCGTCTGGCAGCCGATGGGTCAGACGGGGCCGGAGAGTAGTGACAGCCCTCCCGTCAGTGGCGACGGGCACGGTGTGCTCGTCGTCTATCCGAAACCGGATCCGGGCAATCTCGACGAGAACGGACGGGTGATCGACAACGGACCGCTGTGGTGGGATCCGCAGAGCGGCGAGATGTCACGCCGGCCGTTCGAGACGTTCGCGCGACATTCGCACACGATCGGGTTCACATTCATCCCGCCCGGTCGCTCTGTTTTCGATGCGTCCGCGGTGGGCCGACGGCCGGTTCAGGCTCAGCCGGTAGCGCAGCCGGTGCCGTCGCACCCGCAGTCGGCGCTGGTGCCGGTGCTCGACCGTCCGGCGCCGATGCGGTTGCCGGATCCGTCGCGGACCCGCCGGTTCGGCGCCGGTGCGCTGGATGCAGCCCAGCATCCCGGGCAACAACAGCTGATCGAAACCGTACTGCGGGACAGCAGTGGCAATTTCGTGGTGGGAGCCGATCCGCGAACCTACCCGTCACCCGGCTACCCGTACGGATGGATGGTCAACGGAGGCCAGGGTGGCGTCCGGGGCCGGAGCACCAATCGGTGGGAGGCGGCACTGTCGGGACTGTCGTCGTTCCTGGGTAACCCCCTGGCCGCTGCTCGGCGGTCGCCGGATATGGGTCCCGGACCGTACGACGGCAGCGAAGAACCCCGGCGGGCCGTCCAGTGGCTACAGACCCGGCTCGATGATTTCGGTTCCGGCTCATCGGAACAGCAGTACGCGGCATTGTGGGACCGGGTGGCTCATTCCGGACCCGGGTCGGCGGCCCTGGCTTTCTGCGGTGTCGGCACGGTGGACCCCGGCACCGGAGAATTCGCGGTCGATCAGAATGGGCGGTTCGTCCTCAGCCACTACGAGCCGCTGGTACTGGTATTCCCGACGGTCGCCACGGCCGGCGATCGAACATCCGGGCCCGCCGAGCCGCTGTGGTGGGACCCGATGACGAACAGTACCTGGGAACAGGCGCCCGCCGAGATCGTCGAGCTGACCGTGCAGCTGCGATTCATCGAGATCCGGCCCGGGACAAGGGTGGATGCGTCGGGGCGGGGTCCGGTGGTTCGGCCGGTGCCGGTGCCGTTGGTGGTGCCGGTGTTCAATCGTGCGGGGCCGCCGATGCGGTTGATGGATCCGTCGCGGGGGCGGGTTTTCGGTCCTGGGC
>NZ_JARWPM010000167.1 GCF_029869215.1 Nocardia carnea | reverse complement strand
GAAGTGGTGCCGTACGCCGCGGGGTTGTCGCCGGACAAATCCTGCTGTTCCGGGGCGACGACCGATACCGGCGGACAGGTCCGCCCGAGCCAGGTGCGCACCAACCGGCCCTCTTCACCGGCCCGCGCCGCCCCACCCCGGCTATATGCGCGGGGGGCCGGGTCTCCGCCCGCCCCCCCGGAACTTCGTCTAATCCGCGGCGGCGCCGGGCTCGGAGCGATTCGCCGCCAGGCTCTGCCGGATCTTGTACTTCTGCACCTTGCCGCTCGGGCTGCGCGGGAAATCGTCGACCACGTGAATCTCCTGCGGCCACTTCTGTTTCGCCAGCCCGGCGTCGGCGAAGTAGGCGCACAGGTCTTCGAGCAGCGGCGCGGCCGTACCGGGTTGCAGCCGCAGAACCGCCGCGACATGTTCACCCAGCCGGGCGTCGGGCGCGGCGACCGCGACGGCTTCGGACACCCCGGGCACCGTCAGCAGCACTTCCTCGACCTCGAGCGCACTGATGTTCTCCCCACCGCGGATGATGAGGTCGGTGGTGCGGTCGACGATGGTGAGATAGCCGTCGGCGTCGAGGGTTCCGATATCGCCCGTGTGGTACCAGCCCTCCTCGTCGAACGCTTTCGCGGTCAGGGCGTCGTCGAGGTACCCCAGGCAAAGATCCGGTCCGCGGCTGAGGATTTCACCGTCCTCGGTCAACCGGATCTCGACGCCCGGTTGCGCGACACCGTCGGTGTAGAGCCGTTTGGCTTCGGGCGCTGTCCATTGCGAAGCCGTCATCGACGGATGTTCGGTACTGCCGTAGGAGCGATAGACCGTCAGGCCCATACCGGTCAGCCGCTCGGCCACCGGCGCGGCGACCGGCGCTCCGCCCATACCGAGATACTTCAGCCGCGCCAGATGATCCCGGGTGCAGTCCGGATGGTCGATGAGACTGGTGACGTAGTAGGGCACCCCGCCGCCCAGGCTGACGCCGTAGGTAGCCATCACCTCCAGGATGCGCCCGGGATTCCAGACATCGGCGAGGTCGATGGAGACGCCTTCCCGCACCGGTACGAGCAGGGCGGCGAGCATACCGATGAAATGACCGATGGGCGCGGCATTGATCATCGGCCCCAGATCCTCCGGATAGCGCCGCGGCATCAGCCGGGTCTCGCAACCGAGCGTCTGGTGACTGTGCACGACCCCCTTGGGCACCCGGGTCGTACCCGAGGTGAAGGCGATCACCGCGGGGCCGGCCGGATCGACCTGCGCCACACCGGCAAACGGCTCATCGGCGAGCAACGACTCGAACCGGCGGGCAGGATCGCTGCCGCCGACGATACCCACGACCGGCACATTCGCGTGGACCACAGGGTCGTACACCAGGCTCCCGAACCGCTCGGCGCCGAAGAAGGCCTTGGGCCGTACGGTCTCCACGATGTGGCCGACTTCCCGCGCACCGTAGGTGTGCACGATCGGCACCACGACCGTGCCCAGCAGCGACGCCGCCCAGAACGCGGCCGCCGCCTCCATCCAATTGGGCAACTGGAGCGCTACGACGTCTCCGGGCCCCACTCCACGGTCGCGCAGACCGGCCGCCAGCCGGCGAGCCACGAGCTCGACATCCCGGAAGGTGCCCGCGTAGGGCCGGATCTCGGAATGGACGCGAAAGCTGGTGTCCGGCGCGGACGCGAGACCGTGGGCGAGCAGATCGCCGAGGCTGTCGCGCGTCCACCACCCGTGCTCTTCGTACCGTCGTACCAGTTCAGGGGGAATCGTGCGCATGGTGAACTCCAACCACCCGGCATGCGTACGCCGGGTCGTACCGCGACGTTGCCGGAGAACAAGGACCGTCGGAAGCCGGGACGGGCCCGGCCACGAGCGCGGAAACGCTGCTCTACCTCAGAGTAGAATCTCATTCTGATTTTCGCGGGCGAATTCCCGTTTTCGGCCCATCAGATCAGCCGCGACAGGGGGCGCGCCGTGATGAACCATGCGGTCCACCCCGGCGCACCGCGCGGTCCACGGCAACTCATGGCAATTCGGTTGCCCGCCGATCGCCCGGTGATGAACCATGACCGCACTGTGTGACCGGCATCACCGACAACGGCAATACGGCGCCCATGTTCCCGGATTCCGCTCCCTCCTGTTCACCGGAAACGCGGTGCATGCCCGCACAGGCACTTCGAGATGAGGAAACCAGATGACACGCACCACTCTGTTTCGCGCGCCCGCAGCGCTCACCCGCACCGGTACCGGTGTAGCCGTTCTGGCGGCCGCCTTCGCCCTCGCCACCGGTACGAGCACCGCCGATGCGTTCGTACCGCTGCCCGACGGAACCCAGACCGGACCCGGTTTCACCATCACCCGTACCGGTGAAAGTGCCGTGGTCTCGCCGTCCATGGCCGCCAACGGTGCCGGACGGGTCACCTGGGTTTCCGGCACCGTCACCGCCGATGTCACCCATACCCCCATCGTCACCGAACCCGGCCCGTACAGCACCCCGGAGAACCTGCCCGGCACCAACAACTCGTCCACCCACGGCGTATCCCAGGTCAACACCGGCTATATCGTCGGCTGCCAGGTCAGCATCGGCGACCGCGCGTTCTCGCTGGGCGCGAGCGCCAGTGTCTCCACGACACAGATAGGTGTCAGCGGCTCCGCCGGTGTCCAGGTCGGCCCGGGCGAGGTGAAATTCGTGCAGATCGGCATCAAGGACATCCCCGCCCCGGGCAGGTACACCCTCGGCTACCGGGACTACGAAATGGAGATCCAGGGCTGCGGGGGCTACGCCCAGGCCCGCTCCTACGCCGTCATCGAAATCATCGGTGACCACTACTCCAAAACCACCCTCTACGGAGCCCCCTTCAGCATCGGCTGATCCACCGGACCGCAACCCGCACAGCGCGATTCCCCCGAACGACGAGGTTCACCGAACAATGATCGACACCACGAAAACCCTCCGCACCATGGTCGCGGCCGCCGGCAGCGCCCTGCTCGCCACGGCCACCTGGGCGCTGCAGCCGGCGCCGGCTCATGCCGATACCTTCGTTCCCCTGCCCGGCGGTCAGATCACCGAAACCCTGGGCGACGGCACCACCGTCACCGTCCGCCTCACCGGCGAGTCCGCCGTGATCAGCCCCTCGCTGGGTTCCACTCCCCTGCATCGCAATACCTGGGTCTCCGGCAGCGCCGGCGCCGAGGCGTCGCAGCCACCCCGGAGCATGTCCATCCGGCCCGGCTATGTCGTGGGCTGCCAGGTCAATATCGCCGGGGGCGGTGTCAACGCGGGGGCCGGCGCCACGCAACGGGCCGGCAGCGAGACTCCCGATCTTTCCACCAGCACCGGCGGCAACCTGACGCTGGGCCCCGGCCAGGCCAAGAAGTACTACCTGCTCGATCTCGAAACCCCGGATGCCTTCGGGGACGAAAGCCACCGGCCTTTCAACCGCACCAAATCTCCCGTAGCCAGCGTTACGTGGAAAGACAGCACCATAGGCCTCGCCGGCTGCGCCGGCTATGCACAGGCCCGCGCATTCGTCCAGGTGGATGTCGAAACCTCGAAAGCCAAAGAGATCGTCACGCTCTGGGGACAACCTTTCAGCCTCGGCTGAGGTCCCCGCGTCGGAACAGCCGGGCCGGTACGCGCGCCCCGCCCGGCCGTTCCCTCGTACCTCTCGGTAGCCCCGTCTGCTACCGAGAGGGTAGAGGCGCTGGCAACTCCCGAGGTACAGACGGCCACTACGACTCGGCTGCCGACATTCTCGGTACACGAGGGGGCAGAACGGTGGCGGCCACCGGCTGCGCCCTGCGCTGCCGTGCAGCTCCGGTCGATCCCCGCACCACCAGGCGGGCGGTCAGCGACACGATCGCTCGTGTATCCATCGCCTCTCCGCTCATGGCGCGCTGTAGTTGCCGGAACGCGGCCGTACCCATCGCTCGCATCGGCGCCCCCACCGTGGTCAACGGCGGGGTACAGAAATCGGCACCGACCACGTTCCCGAATCCGATGACGCTCAGTTCGTCCGGGACGCGCGCACCCGCTTCGTTCAGAACATGCAGTACTCCGATCGCCACGAGATCGTTGAATACCAGTACAGCCGAGGGCAGGTGGCACAGCAGTTCCCGGGCTGCCGCGGTACCGCCCGCCATCGTCGGCGGATACGGCCCGATCCGGCACACCTTCAGCCCGAACCGCGGGGCGGAATCGAGCAGCGAACGCCACCGCATGCCCTCGGCCCAGGAGGCCGGCGGCCCGCCGACGTAGGTCACCGAGCGGTGACCGAGTTCGGCCAGATGCCGCAACGCCGCGTCCACCCCCGCCGCGGTATCGACCATCACCGTGCGCGTTCCGGGCACGATCCGGTTGAGCATCACCAGCGCCCGGTGTCCCGCGGCCGCCCGCATCCCTCGGTCGGACAGCCGCGAACCGGTCACCACGAGGCCGTCGACGGCCGGTAGGATCCGGTCCAGCACCGTTCGCTCCTGCGCCGTCGACCACCGGGTGTCGGCGAGTACCACCGTGTAGCCGGCCTCCGTCGCGGCGGCCTCGAATCCGTGGATGAGACCGAAGTACACCGGGTTGGTCACATCGGGCACCACCATTGCCACGGCGGACGTCCGTCCACTCGCCGGCGCACCGTTGATCGCGTTCGCCCGATACCCCAGCTCCGCGGCGACCCGATGGATTCGTGCGGCGGTTCCGGCACTGACGCGTCCCGGACGGGAGAACGCCCGCGACACCGTGGACGGGGAAACACCCGCCGCCGTCGCAACGTCGTAGATGGTCGGTGCGCGCACTGCTCCAACTCCTAACCAGGGTCTCCGGCTCGGTCACCGATTCCGCCGCCGGCGGCCGGAGACAGGCGGGACCCTCGCCGCCGATCGAGGGCCGGCACGACCCGGGTACGCCGGTGCCACACTCCGGCGTCGGCGAACAGGGCCATGGCGGCCGAGGGTTTCGGCCGCGAACGCGAAACCCTGCTCTACCACAGAGTAGAATTACATTCTGATCTGTGGAGCCGGTTTCGCAGTATTCGTCAGTTCACCGCTCGGCCGTCCTCGTGCACCATCCAGTGGACGAAGCGATGCAGTGGATACATGGCATCGTGTGGATTGCCGATCGTGCTCGGGCCCGCCTCCCCGAGGTGCACGATGCGCTGTGCGCCGGCGGAAGCGAGCCGGTCGCGGAAATCCGGCATCCGGTCGAATGGGAAGAATCCGACGGTCTGCGTCGCGACAGTGACATGGCGGATCGCCTCGCCCAGCGATGCCACCGGCACCACGTCGACGGTTTTGCCGACCGGATGGAAATCGACCGGTGTGGCGGAGCGGATCACCACGCCCGTACCGTCTGTCGCACCCCACACCCGGAACTCGTCGTCGAGCAGCACGAGGGTACGGATCTGCTCTTTCAGCTCCTCGTCCAAGGGCCGGCTGTCCCCCGAGACGGTCGCGCGCTCGACGATCCGCCGGTGCAGCCGCTCGCAGAACCGGTCCGCGTCCGCGTCGTCCGCCTCCACGAACACGAACCGGCTCGCCACGCACGCGTCCTGGTTCAGCACCATGACGTCGTCGGCGGCCAGCGCGGCGGCACGCTCGAGTGTTTCCTCGGTGCCGAAAGCCTCCCGGCCGACCATGGATATCGATGTCTTCGGGTCGAAGGAGACCAGTTGTAAACCCGGACCGAGATATTTGACGACATTGCCGATGGCGTCCCCACCGCCCCAGGCGACGATCTTGTCGAAGTACTGCGGGCGGAAGAGTACTCGCTCGACGGCCGCGTCCCCGCCGCGCCAGTACACCGCCGACATCGACCGCACCACCGGGTGCTCCGGATCGATGGCGGTCATGGCCCGCAGGATGGCCACCGTGGTGAACGGGTCACTGGACGACATTTTGAACAGGTTGACCGCCTTCACCAGCGCCCCTTGAGCGATGGATTTCACCGCCTGTCCGGGGGAATTACCGGGAAGAACGTGGACCAGGCGCGGCGCGAAAGCACGGACGAAACTCTTACGGCCGAGAAAATCCTGCTTGGGAATCCATCCGTCGAGGGCCTTCGGGTCGGGGAAATTCTGCTCGACGATCGCATGCAGGACCCGCTTGTCCAGATAGGCGCCGGCACCTGCGATCTGCGATTCGAGCAACGCTCGGGGCAAGGTGTGGGTAGCCGATATCCGGTCGAGACAGTCCCGGAGGAACGGGTTGTGCGGGTCGCGGATCCGTCGTCCGGCCTCGACCAGGAAGTCGACGATATCGTCCAGTGGCAGGTCCAGCAGTGGGGGCACCGCACTGCGGGGCAGGACCGCCCGGTCCAGATCGATCTCGGGTGTCGCGAAGGAGACGCCCAGGTCCCGCGACCGGTGTACGGCGGCAGCGCCCTCGACCACCTCGCCGCGGAAGAAGAACGGTGCGGAAAGGGCCGCACCGGCGTCGCGCTGCGATTCGAGCGTGGTCATCCGATCCCCCTGACGTAGGCGTCGGCGGTTCCGGCGCAGCCGATCTTGTCGTCACCGGCGAGATCGGCGTAGCGCACGATGGAGTCGGCGATCGACGGCCCTTGATTACCGCAGGCACACGGCCCGTAATCGAGGACGACCCGGTCGCCGGTGATGATGCCGCCCCAGCGCCCGTCGAGTGACAGGTCGAAGAAGGCGGCACGCCCCTCTACCTCGCCGGTGCCGTGGGACAGTAGCGTGTCCCCCACCTCGTCGAGCACGAACGGCACCACCCACGGTGGGACGTGGTAGCGATCACCGCCCCGGCATTTCGGCATTCCCGAATTCAGCTCCTGCATGGAGTAGTTCTGGAACTCCCGGCCGGGCGGGATATTGAACGTTTCGTACACGAATTGCCGATAGTCCGGGGGCAGCTGGGCCCGTTTACGGCCACCGCCCACATAGATGCAGTTGTCGGGATGGAAATCGGTGGCCCCGAACCCGCGCTCCCGGACCAGCACGGCGACCTGGTACAGCGTGGTCCACATACCGGAGATGTAGAGCTTTTCCGCACGGTGTTCGATCATCGCGTCGGCGCCGGCGCTCAGCGCCCGGTCGAGTTCCGCCTGCCGTTGCGCCGAGGTCCGTTCATAGGCGGCGAGTTCCTCCGGTGGCGCGGTGCCGTCGGCGATCTTCCGGCGTAGCCGCACCTGGGCGGTCATCGCTTCGACCGTGAGCGGCGAAACCGGCAGCCGGAAGCGGTTTTTCGCCGGATCACCGTATGCCGCTTGTTGTGCCGCACCGATGATGACGTTCTTGGGCACCATCGCCGTCAGGCCGAGCCCCATCATTCGCCGGTCGCGCGCCGGTGCGACACCGGAACCCCAGGCGAAGAGGTTGACGGTGTCCCGGCGCGACCAGGCCATATCGGCCTCGGAGGCGAGCAGCACGGCAGGTTTACCGGTTGTCCCGCTCGAGCAGGACACATAGTGACCCGCGCTTTGCAGCCGCTCGATCCACTGATCGATCCCGGAGATATCCGCCGTATCGATCGGCGCGACCGGATGGGCGGAGAGTGTGCCCAGCCATTTTCCGAGCCGGTCCCAGCGGCGCTCGGTCAGGAAGCTTTCCGGGTAGCTCTTGTAGACCGAATGCGGGAACAACAGTGCAACCGCGTCGTCGAACCGGTCGATCGCGGTGATATTCGCTTCGCCCGCACGGTGTTCCAGCAATCCGATTCGCCGGCGCCGCTGCTGGAATCGTTCGTCCAGTGCCGCGAGCTGCACGTCCCGCAGTGCGGCGGCGGAGTGATCGAACCGGCTCGGATCATCGGCGAGCCCGGTCAATTTTTCAATGGCCGAGGTCATGGCCACCCCTTCGGGATTCGGGTTTCCCCATAATTAATAGCACCTGTCAGGTGTCATTAATGTAGCACCCCGGTCGACAGCCGGGCGCCGAATGCGATGAACTGACACCCGTGAAGACGAGCGAAGAGCGCGATCGGCAGCCGCGGGCCGGGCGCCCGACCCAGGAGCAGGCGCGTGCCCGGCAAGAGGAGTTACTGGACAACGCCCTCGATCTGTTCCTCGAACAGGGCTACGAACAGACCACGATCGAGATGATCGCCGCCCGGGTCCATATGGCGAAACGCACCGTCTACGCCCACTACACCGACAAGGCCGCACTGTTCCTGGCCGCCGTGCGGCGCGCGATCGAAGCACAGGCCGTGCCGCGCGAAACTCTGGCGAGCCTGGATACCGGCGAGGTGGCCGCGACGCTCCAGGCGATCGCGCGACTCCGGATCGATCAGGCCATGACTCCCAACGGCCGCCGGTTGCACCGGATCCTCGCGCTGGAGAATGTGCGATTTCCCGAGATCTATACGCTCAGCAACACCGTGAGCACCGGTCCGGTCGTCGCTTTCGTTGTCGAGGTACTGGACCGCGCGGCCGCCGCCGGGCAGATCACCACCACCGATACCGATCTCGCCGCGCGCGCGTTCATGAGCATGGTCGTCGGCACGCAGGTGCGCAGTATCGAAGCGGGCCGCGCGCCGAGCGCCGAGCAACTCGAACAGCGCGTGCTCTTCATGGTGCGCCTGCTGCTCGACGGCCTGCGGCCGCGCTGAACACTTACCGGCACAACCGTTCGGACAGCTCCCACAATTCCGCGGCCCGGCCGGTATCCACCGCATAGTCCTCGATATCCGGTTCGGCCGCGCAGTGCGCGACGTACACGCCGCCGAGGCTGCGTGACTCCGGGTGCACTGCCGCCCACACCTGGGTAGCCGCCCCTTCCTGGGGTGTGAGAACTGCACCATCGGCACGGGTCCGGCGCCGGATGCCCGCCCGGACGGTGGGTACCGCCGCGATATCCGCACGGGTCATATGACGGGCCAGCCGCGTGGCGACCCTGCCGGGATGCACAGCACAGGCCCGGATTCCGTCGGCACGCAGCCGCCGGTCGAGTTCGAGGGCATGCAGGATATTCGCGGTCTTGGACGCACCGTAGGCCAGGAACTTGTCGTAAGCCCGTTTCTCCCAGTGCAGATCGGTGAGATCGATATCGGCCATCCGATACCCCTCCGACGCGACGTTGACAATTCTCGCCCCCTCGGCCGCGCGCAACCGGTCGAGGAGCAATCGGGTGAGTTCGAAGTGGCCGAGATGGTTGGTGCCGATCTGCAGTTCGAAGCCGTCGGCGGTCCGGGCGAACGGCGTGAACATCACTCCGGCGTTGTTCATGAGCACATCGACGGCCGGTGCCAGCTCGGCGATACGAGCGGCGGCGGCCCGTACCCCGGCCAGCGAAGCCAGATCCAGGACAACCGCGGACAGGCGCGCACCGGGTACCTCCCGGCGGATCTCGGTGACCGCCGCATCGGCGGCCTCGGCCCGCCTGGCGGTCAGCACGACATGGGCCCCGGCGCGGGCGAGAGCACGGGCGGATTCGCGGCCGAGGCCGGAGGATGCTCCGGTGATCACACAGGTGCGGCCGGTGAGGTCGATCCCGGTAACGATCGCCTCGGCGGTGGGACGCGCATCCCCGTCGGCGCGATCGATCATGGGCGGATTCGTCATCGGCACTCCGATCCAGATGAGGCGGGGGAATACATTCCGCGCCGGCGGCGGCGAACCCGGCCCGCAAAGAAGTATACTCTGACGGATATTATATCCGTGCGGGACGATAGGGGGCCCAGATGGCGGAGACGAGACGCGGCCGCCCCACCCAGGCCGAGGCCAAGAAGCTCAATCAGGCGGTCCGCGAGGCCGCGGTCGCGACGTTCCTGGAATCCGGCTACGACGGAGCGACGATGGAGGCCATCGCCCGGAAGGCCGGTATCACCAAACGGTCACTGTACGCGCGGTATCCCGACAAACGTGCCGCCTTCGCCGATGTCATCCCCTGGGCACTGTCGAAATACGAATCGTCCGACGAGGATCCGGCCGTCGACGACAAGGACCTGGAGACAGCATTGCTCGAGATCGGCCGGGTGGCCGTCGCCCGCGCACTGGACCCGGAGAGCGTCCGGCTGATGCGGATCGCGATGAACGAGTCGGCCCGATTTCCGGAATTCGCGATCAGCACGGACTCGATGATGTGGTCCGGACGGCAGCGGGCGGTCGTCCGGGTCCTGCGCCGCGGTATCGACGAGGGCACGATCGATGTGGAGGATATCGAGCTGGCCGCCGAACACTTCCTCGCGATGGTGGAGCTGATTCCCGGCCGGATGGCCGATTTCGGACTCTTCCGATCGAAACAACAGGAGGACCGGCACCTCCGGCACGCCGTCCGGCTGTTTCTCCGCGGCGCGGCGCCCCGCTGAAACGTCTCCCGAAAACAACCCCTCCCTCGCCTGCGGCGCCCTATACTCAAAAATATACGCGTTCGGATACTTTCTAGTGTGACAGTTATCCGGCACCCGGCGCACCGGCCGTTCCGTACCGAGGGAGAACCCATGACTCCATCCGCCCCGACCCTCTTGCCGTCCCAGGACAACGTGCCGGAGAGCGCCGGCCTCGCATACCTGCACGGCCGGTACCGTCAGGGCATCCGGCCGCGACTGGTGGTGCTCGGGACGACCATGGACGATGCGGTGAGCGCCGCGGGCGGGCGGATATGCGATCTCGCGATGGCCGGCTGGGAGGTCACCGTGCTCGCCGGCACTCTCGACGATCCACTACCGGCCCACATCCTGGGGGCATCCGCACTCGAGCTGGACGCCGCATTCGCTCGGCGGCGCCGGCGACGACCACCGCGCGCCGTCGCCATTTCGGCGGAATTGCTGGCCACCGAGGACAGGCTGCGCAGACGGCTACAGGAGTACCCGGACAGTGCGACGATCGAGATCTCGATCTGGGGGCCCCAGTACGCCGCGGAGACCGCCGACCGGACCGAAATCACCACGCATCGGCTCAGCCACGCCGCCCGCGCCTTCAAGAAACAGGCTCTGCGTGCTGTCCGCGGTGGGGCCGATACGGTGGCGCCCACCGAGAACTTCGGCACCGCTCTCGCCTCCCGGTGGGCATTGCCCGCCTGCGATCCGGCCGCCTTCGGAGGGTCGGTCCGGTGACGGAAGAAGCCGTGAGTACCCACGGAATCGATGACATCGAGGCCAGATTGGTCGGCGTGGTCCGGGATTTCGTCGACCGTGAGGTGCGGCCGGTGGCACGCCGGCTCGAACAGTCCGATACCTACCCCGAACACCTGATAGAGCAGATGAAGCGGATCGGTATCTACGGTGTGGCGATCCCACCGCCCTGGGGCGACGGGAAGGTCTCCACGACCTGCTATTCCTTGATCACCGAGGAACTCGCCCGCGGCTGGATGAGCCTGGCCGGAGCGATGGGCGGCCATACCGTCGTGGCGAAACTGCTCCTGGACTACGGAACCGCCGAGCAGCGGGACCGGTATCTGCCCCGGCTGGCGACCGGCGAGCTACGCGCCACGATGGCACTCACCGAACCCGGCGGCGGCTCGGATCTGCAGGCCATGCGTACCGTGGCCCGGCGCGACGCGGACACCTACGTCGTCAGCGGATCGAAGACCTGGATCAGTAACGCACGCAGATCCGGTCTGGTGGCGTTGCTGTGCAAGACCGACCCGGCAGCCGTCCCCGCGCACCGCGGCATCAGCGTGCTGCTGGTGGAGCCCGGGCCGGGCTTCATGATCTCGCGGGATCTGCCCAAGCTCGGATACAAAGGCGTGGAGAGCTGCGAGCTGACCTTCGACGAGTTCCGGGTGCCCGCCGGCGCACTGCTCGGCGGGGTCGAGGGCCGGGGGTTCGGGCAGATGATGCGGGGCCTCGAGATCGGGCGGATCCAGGTGGCGTCCCGGGCACTCGGGGTCGGCCGGGCGGCGCTGGACGACTCGATTCGGTATGCCCAGCAACGCGAGGCATTCGGCACACCCATCTGGAAGCATCAGTCGATCGGCAACTATCTGGCCGATATGGCCACCGAACTGACGGCCGCGCGCCAGCTGGTGCACCATGCCGCGCGCTGCTACGACTCCGGTGTCCGGGCCGATATGGAGGCCGGGATGGCCAAACTGTTCGCGTCCGAGACCGCGATGAAGATCGCGCTGAACGCGGTGCGCATCCACGGCGGATACGGCTATTCCACGGAATTCGACGTGGAACGGTACTTCCGCGATGCCCCGCTGATGATCGTCGGGGAAGGAACGAACGAAGTGCAGCGCACCGTGATCGCCCGCCAGCTCATCGAGCGCCACCGCCTCGACTGACACGGTCCCACCGCGGCGGCCGCCGCTTCCGTCGCACGCCGAGAGGTGATACCCCATGCCCGCTACCGAATCGTTCATCGACGGTGCCGCCGTGCCCTCCGCCGAGGTGTACGACAATATCGATCCCGCGACGTCACGGCCGCTGGGGCCGGTCGCACGCGGCGGACCGGAGGAGGTGGACCGGGCGGTCGCCGCGGCCCGGCGCGCGCTCCGCCACTGGCGGACCACCGCGCCCGAACACCGGTCGGCAGTGCTCGAGCGGATCGCCGGCGCGATCGAAACCCACCATGCCGAACTCGCCCGGTACGAATGCGAGGACACCGGGAAACCCGCGAGCCAAGCCCGCGCGGACGTCACCGTCGCGGCGCGGTACTTCCGCTTCTACGCGCACGCGATCGACACCTACTACGGCCAGGCCATCCCGCTGAACAGCGACCTGCACGTCTACACCCGGCGCGAACCGCTCGGCGTCACCGGGCATATTGTGGCCTGGAATTATCCCATCCAGCTGATCGCCCGCGCGGTGGCGCCCGCGGTCGCGGCGGGTAACGCCGTCGTCGCCAAACCCGCCGACGAAACACCCCGTACCGCAGTGGCTCTCGCCCGGCTCGCGGTGGAGGCAGGCCTGCCGGCCGGCGTATTCAATGTCGTCACCGGGATCGGCGCCGAGGCCGGTGCCGCACTGGCCGCACACCCCGGCGTCGATTCCCTCGGCTTCGTGGGATCCACCCGTATCGGCTCGGAGGTGGCCGGTGCGGCCGCCCGGCGGGTGGTGCCGGCGGTCCTCGAGCTGGGTGGTAAATCTCCGCAGATCGTTTTCGCCGACGCCGATCTCGATACCGCGGCGGATTTCGTCACCCGGGCGATCCTGCAGAACGCCGGCCAGACCTGTTCGGCGGGTTCCCGGCTACTGGTCGCGGAATCCGTGCACGACGCCCTGGTGGAGAAGGTGCTGCGGCGGTTTGCCCGGGTCACCCTCGGACCCGGGCGCGACGATCCCGATCTGGGACCACTGATCTCCCGTAAACAGCAGACCCGGGTCGCCACCATGGTCGCCGGCCTCGGCCAGGGCGAAATCCTCTGCGGGGGCGCCGTTCCCACCGGCGACGGCTTGACCGAAGGCGCCTACTTCCCGCCGACGCTCATCGACGAGGTCGATCCGGCGGATCCGATCGCGCAGGAAGAGATCTTCGGGCCGGTTCTCACCGTCAACAGCTTCGCCGACGACGAGCACGCCGTCGCCTTGGCCAACGGCACCGACTACGCCCTGCTCGCGGCGTTGTGGACCCGCGACCTGTCCCGCGCGCACCGGCTGGCGGCCGAGATCGTGGCCGGACAGGTCTACGTCAACACCTACGGCGCCGGCGGCGGTGTCGAATTGCCGTTCGGCGGATTCCGGAAATCCGGGTACGGCAGAGAGAAGGGCGTGGCGGCCCTCGACGCCGTCACTGCCACCAAAACCGTTGTGGTGAAGCTGTGAACGCGCGTCACGCTCCCGCTCGCTCGGTCCACCCGCCCGTCGCTTGCCCGAAACGCAGCGCACAACAGTGTCAGGAGATGTCCCGATGACCGAAACCGTAGCCCTGAGCCCAGAGCTGGGAGCCGAACTGACCGATGCCGGCGACCTGCTGTCCGACGCCACCGTCGCCCGGATCCGCGAGGCGATCAAATGGCGCGGCGTCCTGTTGATCCGCGGCGCCCATCTCGACGATCCGGCGCAGCTCGAGCTGAGCCGCAAACTGGGCACCGTACTGGCGCCCGGCGGCCGGGAAATCTTCACCGTGTCGCTGGACCCCGGCAAGAACCCCACGGCCGAATATCTCAAAGGCACCTTCTGCTGGCATATCGACGACACCACCAACCGGATACCCGCGAAGGCCACCATGCTCACCGCACGACATGTGGCCATGGTCGGCGGCGGCACCGAATTCGCCAGCACCTACGCCGCCTACGAGAACCTGCCCGAGAGCGAACGCAAACGATATGCGGGCCTGCGAGTGGTCCACAGTCTCGAGGCGGCGCAACGGGCGGTGCACCCCGACCCCACCGAACAGCAACTCGCCCAATGGCGCCGGATCCCCACGCACGAGAGCGCGCTGGTCTGGCGGCGCCGGGACGGGCGGCGGTCGCTGGTCATCGGCGCCACCGCGGACCATATCGTCGGCATGGACCCCGATCGCAGCCGTGAGCTACTCGACGAACTCCTGGAATGGTCCACCCAGCAGCGTTTCCGCTACACCCACGAATGGTCGGCCGGAGATCTGGTGATCTGGGACAACACCGGCATGCTCCACCGCGCCCTGCCCTACGATCCCGACTCCGAGCGGACCATGCACCGCACGACCCTCGCCGGCGACGAGGCGTGGAATTAGGCCCCGGCCCGAGACCACTACCCCACTACAGGCAGGAAACTATTCATGAACCAGGACACCTACGACAAGGGGCGCCGGATTCGCACCCGCGTCCTCGGCGCTGACTACGTCCGCAACACCGCCGCCGACGATTTCACCCAGCCGCTGCAGGACCTCGTCACCGAGTACTGCTGGGGAGCGGTCTGGGGTCGCGACGGCCTGTCGCCGAAAACGCGTTCCATGCTCAACCTCGCCATGCTCTCGGTACTCAACCGGCCGCACGAATTGCGCACCCACGTCAAGGCAGCCCTCAACAACGGTGTGACCCGCGACGAGATCCGCGAGGTACTGCTGCAGGTCGCCGTGTACGCCGGCGTCCCGGCTGCCGTCGACGGTTTCCGGATCGCGCGGGAAGCACTGGCCGAAACGGACAACGGCTAGTGGGCACCACGGATATCGGGTTGATCGGCCTGGGCAAGATGGGGTTCGCGATGGCCGCGCGGCTGCGGGACACCGGCCACCGGCTCGTGGTGTTCGACGCCCGCACCGAGGCGATCGACCGGGCGGTCGCGCTCGGCGCCGCCGCGGCGGCCTCCCCCGCGGACGTGGCCGACCGCGCCGAGACCGTCCTGACCAGTCTGCCGACACCGCAGGTATCACTGGAGGTCGCCACCGGTAGCGAGGGCATCGTCCACGGTGCACGGGTGCGCCGGGTCGTCGAACTCTCCACTATCGGCACGCACGCTGCCCGGCAGCTGTCGGAGTTGCTCGCCGCGCGCGGTATCGCTCTGCTCGACTGCCCGGTGAGCGGCGGTGTCACGGGGGCGCGCAACGGCACCCTCGCCATCATGGCTTCGGGGCCGGACGACGCGTTCGCGGCCACCACAGCGCTTCTCGAATCGCTCGGCCGGCCGTTCCTCGTGGCCGCCGAGCCCGGTGCGGGCCAGACGATGAAGTTGATCAACAACCTGATGGCCGCCGCCACCCTGGCCGCGACCGCCGAGGTGATGGTCATGGGGGTGAAGGCGGGCCTGGACCCGGCGGTGATGATCGATGTCCTCAACGCCGGCTCGGGCGCGACCCACGCCAGCCGCGACAAATTTCCCCGTGCGGTACTCCCCCGTACCTTCGACTTCGGTTTCGCCACCGGACTGATGACCAAGGACGTCCAGCTCTACCTGCGCGAGGCCGAGACGCTCGGTATTCCGACCGAACTCGCCCGAACGGTCGCCCGGCGCTGGGAGGAGACCCGGGACGCCCAGGGCCCGGATTCCGATTTCACGTCCATCGTGAAACCCCTCGAGGCGGCCGCGGGCGTGATCGTCGGCGGAGGAGACGACCGCCGCAGCCCCTGACAACTCCGCCACCGGCGCCGGCTCGGGCACCTGGCACGCGATCGAGCACGGGCGCATGTCGATCCGTGCATCCCGCCGGCTCCGCGCGGGCGGGATGCACGGTGATTCCGGGCGCTCAGCCGCCGGTCAGCGGAAAGTGACAGGCCGCGTACTGCCCCGGCCGCATCTCACGGACCTCCGGTTCCTCCTCGGCGCAGCGTTGCTGGGCGTACGGGCAGCGGGTCCGGAACCGGCAGCCTCGTGGCGGCGCGAGTGGTGAGGGAATATCACCGGCCAGCGCGGGGCCGGCGAAGCCCTCGTCGGGGTCGGCAAGCGGGACGGAGTCGAGCAGCGCCCTCGTGTAGGGGTGCGCCGGCCGGTCGTACACCTCGACGGCATCACCGAACTCGCATACCTTGCCGAGGTACATCACCAGGACGTTATCGCTGATCGTGCGCACGACACCGAGGTCGTGACTGATGAACACCACGGTCAGGTCGTATTCGGCCTTGAGTTCGGCGATGAGATTGAGGATCTGCGCCTGCACCGAGACATCCAGTGCCGAAACCGGTTCGTCGCAGATCAGCAGCCGGGGACCGACCGCCAGCGCCCGCGCTATCGCGATACGCTGGGCCTGGCCACCGGACAGTTGCCGGGGCAGCGCACCGGCGAACCGCTCGTCGCCCATCCCCACCTTCGCCAGCACTTCCGCGGATTTCGACGCGCGTTCGTCGGCCGGCTTTCCGGCCACCGCCAACCCTTCGACGACGATATCGCGCACCGGCCGCCGCGGATTCAGCGAGGCCACCGGGTCCTGGAAGATCATCTGCATCTCGCGCCGCAATGCACGCATACGGCGGCCGTCGGCCTCGTCGATCTGCTCGCCGGCGAAGGCGATCCGCCCGGAGGTCAATCGGTCCAGACGGAGTACGGCCCGGCCGGTCGTCGACTTCCCACATCCCGATTCCCCGACGATACCGAGGGTTTCGCCGGGCAGGACGTCGAAGCTGACCGCCGACACCGCCTGCACGGTACCGCCGTCGGTGTCGTACTCGACCACCAGGTCGCGCACGCTGAGCAGTGCCGCGTCGTCGCGCAGATGCGCGGTTCCGCTACCCGCCATGGATCTCACCACCGGAATCGGAATGGACTGTTATCGGTTGAAGAGCCGGATTCGCGCAGGCCACCGCATGGTCCGGGGCGATCTCGGTCAACGCGGGGCCGGGCGCTTCGCGGCACCCCTCGGTGACGTGACCGCACCGGGGCGCGAACCGGCAACCGGACGGCGGTGCCGCCGGATCCGGTAAGCCGCCTTGGATCAGCCGCAGTGGCGCGTACCGCTGCCGTTCGATGGACGGCGTGGCCTCCATCAGGGCCCGGGTGTAGCGATGCCGGGGAGCGGTGAAGACCTGCCGGGTTCCCCCGCATTCGGCCAGCCGCCCGGCGTACATGACCGACACCCGGTCGGTGCGACCGGCGACCACCGCGAGGTCGTGACTGATCAGCATCAGCGACATCCCCCGGTCCCGCTGTACACGGCGCAGCAGGTCGAGGATCTGCCGCTGGATCGTCACGTCCAGCGCGGTGGTCGGTTCGTCGGCGATCAGCAGATCGGGTTCACAGGCCAGCGCGATCGCGATCATCACGCGTTGCCGCATACCCCCGGACATCTCGTGCGGATAGTTGCGTAGCCGGCGCTCCGGATCCGGGACCCCGACCTCCCGCAGCAATTCGAGGGCACGGGTTCTCGCTTCGGAACGGCTGGTTCCGAGATGTTTGCGCATCCCCTCGGTGAGCTGGCGTTCGATGCGTACAACGGGATTGAGCGACCGCCCAGGATCCTGGAAGACCATGGCGATCTGCTTTCCCCAGATCTCCAGCTTTTCCTTCTTGGACAGCGCGAGAATGTTCCGGCCCCGGAACACGACTTCACCGGAGCAGCCGGCGCGGGGCGGTAGCAGGCCCATAATCGCCCGGGCCATCACCGATTTCCCGGATCCCGATTCGCCCACCACGCCCAGCGCCTGAGCCGGCTCGACCTCGAAGGACACATCGTCCACGGCTCGCACGACGCCGCGTTCGGTATTGATATAGGTGTGCAGGTTTCGCACCTGCAGATTCGGTTGCGAACTCATGGGTCTCGGCTCTCCTCGGTTCGTGCCCGCTACTCGGCGATCCACAGTTCCTCGGGCCGAATCGATCCGGCGCCGTACATGGTGAGTCCGCCGACATTCCTGCCGGTGGCCGCGCCCGCGACGGTCCGGGTGTAGAAGATGGCAGGCATCAGTTCGATCAACCGCTGCTGAACCGTCCGGTAGGCCGCCTTGCGCTCCGCCACATCTGTCGATGTCCGGCCGATATCGAGGGCCTCGTTCAGGCGTTCGTCGTCGATGCCGGCGGTATTGCGGCCCGAGTCCCCGTGGAAAGCCGTCCACATCCGCGGCTCGGGATCGTCGAAGAACGCACCGCCGGTCATCATGTCGAAATCGTGCGTATAGCGCAGTTTGATCAGGTCGATGATATCGACGACCTTCACTTCGACGTGGACATTGGCGAACGCGCTGAGCTGAGCCTGCACGCTTTCCGCCAGCAGCCGGTTCTCCGTCTGCGCGGTTGTGGTGAAGGTGAACGATACGGGCTTGCCCTCGGCCGCCAGTTCGTCGAACAACCGTTGCGCGGTCGCCGGATCGTGCGTGTGCAGCGGCAGGTCCGGCACGAAGTACGGAGAGTTCTCGCGGAACAGGGTGGTCGGCAGTTCCGCGCTTCCGTTGTAGATGGTCAGGTCGAGCGCGTTCACATCGATCGCGGCCGCGACGGCCCGGCGGGCACGCACATCGTCGAACGGCGCTCGCCGCATATTCATCGACAGGTGCTGGCCGCCGTGCAGCGGCGATACCGCGGTGGGGAAGCTCTGATTCGCCAGCTTTTCGATACTGCCCCAGTTGGAGCTGGTGATCACGTCCGAACCACCGCTGATCAGAGTGTTGTAGCCCTGGACGGAATCAGCGGAGGTCCGCAGTTCGATCCGGTCCAGATACGGTTTCGGCGCATCCCAGTAGTGCGGATTCTTCACCAGTTCGAGCACGTCCTGGCGGGCCCACCGCACGAGGGTGAACGGACCGGCCCCCACCGGGTTGCTGTCGAACGCCGCCCGCCCCGCCTGCAGCGCTTGCGGTGAGGCGATCCAGTTCATCGAGCTTTCCACAATGGTGTAGGCGAAATGCGGTACGGGGTGGTGCATTCGCACCCGCAACGTGGTGGGGTTCACGACCTCGGTCGATGCGATCACCGCCGCATCCTCGAGATAGGACGATCCGTTCTCGGGGACGCCGAAGCGGTCCCAGTTGAATTTCACGGCCGCCGCGTCCAGCGGGGTCCCGTCGGAGAACCGCAGCCCCGGCCGCAATGTCAGCTCGAAGGTGGTTCCGCCGTCTCGCGTGGCGAAATCCGTTGCCATGGCGTAGTCGATTTCTCCGCTTTCCGGATTGTTGACCAGCAATGTCCCGAACAGGGCGTTGCCGAGGAAGGCGTTGATCACCCACTGATTTCCCATAGCCACCGGGTCGAGGGTGCGCGGCTCACTGATCTGGATGACCTGTGCGGTGCCACCGGCCACCGGGTCCCCACCGGGACCGGTTCCCGACCCGGTTCCGCCGCAAGCGGCCAGTACGAGGGCCGTGCAGCATACGGCGATCGAACGAAAGAGCGATGTTCGGAACATCATTGTTCCTCTCGAAGGAGAATCGGGGAGTGAAGGGGATGGAGTTGTGGGTCCGGAGGTTGTGCGGCGGTCAGTTTTCGACCCATAGCTCCTCCGGTAGCAGGGAGCCGTAGCCGTATTGGACGACGCCACCGACATTGCGCCGGGAGACGACGCTGGGTTCGTTCCTGACCTGGAAGAGCACCGGGACGAGTGTGTTCAGCCGTTCCTGCACCCGGCGGTACGCGTCCGTCCGTTGTCCGGCGGTCGTGCCGGCCCGGCCGTCCCGTAGTGCCCGGCTCAGCTCCGCATCGTCGATCCCGGACAGGTTGCGGCGGGACGTGCGGTGGAATGCCGACCACAACGCCGGTTCCGGGTCGGTGAAATTCGCGGAGCTCGTCGTCATATCGAAGTCGTTGGTCCGGCGCAGTTCGATCACCTCGGTGATATCCGCGACCGCCACCTCGACCTTCACATTGCCGAACGCGCTGAGCTGTGCCTGCACGTTCTCCGCCAGCGCCCTGATCTCCGCAGTGGGACCGCTGGTGAAGGTGAAAGATACCGGCTTACCTTCGGCTGCCAGCTCGTCGAAGAGTCGTTGCGCGGTCTGCCGGTCCGGCCGCGGGAGCGGCTGATCGGTATGGAACGGCGAAGTGTCACCGAAAAGAGTTGTCGGTACCTGGCTTTCGCCCTGGTAGATCGCGACGTCGATCGCATCGAAGTCGATCGCGGCGGCCACCGCCCGGCGGGCACGCACATCGTCGAAGGGCGGCCTGCGGGTATTCATGGTCAGGTTCTGGCCGCCGTGCAACGGCACGGTATCGGTCGGGAAACCCGCCGCCCGGGCCTCCGCGAGACTCGCCGGGTTGGTCTCGATCACCAGATCGGCACCGTCACTGATCAAGGTATTGATTCGCTGCCGGGTATCGCCGTTGCTACGCAGGGTGATCGCGTCGAGGTAGGGTTTGGGCGCATCCCAGTACCCGGGGTTCCTCACCAGTTCGATGGTGTCGCCACGGGCCCAGTGACGCAGCGTGAAGGGGCCGGCGCCGACCGGATGGCTGTCGAACCGGTGCCTGCCCGCCGCGAGCGCGGCGGGAGATGCGATCCAGTTCAGCGGGGTGCCGTTTATCGCCTCCGCGAAATTCGGCACCGGCTCGGCCATGGTGATGGCGAGCCGGTTGGTGCCGACGACTGTGGTCGCGGCCATCATCGACGCTTCCTGCAGGTGGGCCGCTCCGTTCGCCGGGTCTTTGACGCGGTCCCAATTGAATTCGACGGCCGCCGCGTCCAGCGGAGTCCCGTCGGAGAACCGGAGGCCCGGGCGCAATGTCAACTCGAAGGTGGCGCCTCCGTCATGGCTGGCGAAGCTTTCCGCCATGGTGAATTCGACTGCGCCCGTCTGCGGGTCGTTGATCATCAGGGTCCCGAACAAGGCGTTGCCGAGCAAAGCATTGAGCACCCACTGGTTTCCCAGCGTCGCCGGATCGAGGCTGCGCGGCTCGGTCATCTGGACGATCCGCGCGGTGCCACCGGGTACCGGGGTGTCGCCGGCCGGTTTTTCGTTGTTCGGACCGCTGCACGCGGTCAGCAGTGCGGACAGAGTGATCAGGGCTGTGACGAGCAGACCACCACGTCGAATCATCGTTCGGTACCTCGAGCGCTAGCACGGAAGGGTAGGTCGGGAGCGGGTGGGCCGGTCAGTCACGCATGGTGCGATCGAAGCGGCCGCGCAGGTGATCGCCCGCCTGGTTCAGGGCGAAGACGGTGCAGAAGATGACCGCGGCCGGCACGAAAACCAAGTGCGGTGCACTGGCGAGGCTGTCCTTGCCGTCGGAGATCATTCCGCCCCAGCTCGGTGTCGGCGGCGGAATGCCGAGCCCGAGGAAACTCAGCGAGCCTTCGGCGACGATGAGCGCCGCCATGACCACCGGGAGATAGGCCAGCAGTGGCGGCAGGACGTTGGGCAGTATTTCCCGGCCCAGGATCCGGCCGTGCCCGGCACCCATGTTCCGGGCGGCGAGGACGAACTCCCGGGCCGTCCACGTCAAGGTGTTGGCTCGGGCGAGCCTGATGAACGAGGGGATGATGATCAGCGACAGACCCGCCATCAACGTGCTCAATCCCGGAGCGAATACCGCGGTCAGCGCCATCAGCAGGATGAGCGGCGGGAACGCCAGCATCGTATCGCTGAACAGCCGGATCCCCGCGTCCGTCCGCTTCTGGAAGTAGCCGCCCAGCATCCCGATACTCGCCCCGATCGCCGATCCGATGAGGGTCGCGACGGTACCGACCAGCAACGACACCTGGGCTCCGTAGACACACCGCGACAACAGCGACCGCCCCAGGTTGTCGGTGCCGGCCAGCAGATCGAGTGAGCCGAGTTGCGGTGGCCGGCGTGGCGGGCCGACCGGAATCGAATACGAGGCCAAGGGGAGCAGATCCGCGAAGATCGCCGCTCCGATCATCACGAACAGCCAGGCATAGGACAGGTACACCAGTATCGAGCGAGGTTTGCGCACTCGCGGGACTTCCGGTTTCGGCGGTGCATCGGCCGGCTGTTTGCGGTCGATATCCTGTCGTACATCGGCCCGAGTCATACCGTGGCCACCTTTCTGACGCGCGGGTCGATCAGCTCGTAGCTCGAATCCACCAGGGTGTTGACGACGACATAGACGACCGCCATGAACGCGACGATGCCCTGCACCATGATGAGGTCCCGGGAAACGATCGAGGAGGCGAGCAATTGGCCGAGTCCGGGCAGCGAGAACAGGGTTTCGACGATCACCGTCCCACCGATCAAGCGCCCGAGATTGATACCGGCCAGGGTGATCAACGAGAACGACGAGGGACGCAGCGCATGCCGGAACATCACGTACCACTCGTTCATACCCTTGGCCCGGGCGGCTCCGATGAAATCCTCACGCAGGGTGGTGATCAGGTCCGTCCGCAGCAGCCGGTGGAATGCGGCGATCTCCATCAGCGCCATCGCGATGGCCGGCAGCAGCGCCGACTGCAGATTCGGCCCGATTCCGTCCTCGAGACGGTTCCATCCGGTCACCGGCAGCCAGCCCAGTTCGACGGCGAAGAAGTAGATGAGCACCGGTCCGGCGACGAACGCGGGTACGGAGAGGAAGACCGAGGAGAGCGCGGCTGTCCCGCGATCGACCGGACCGCCCGGCCGCAGCGCCGACAACACGGCGAGGAAGACCGCGCTGACCAGCGCGATAGCAAGTGCCATGGCAGCCAATTGGAACGTCACCGGCAATCGCTCCATGATCGCCGTCGTCACCGATTGCCCGGTGAGCGGTGAGGTGCCCAGATCACCTTGGGCCGCATTTCCGATCCAGTTGAGGTATTGCGCCCAGAGCGGCTGGTCGAGACCGAGCTTGGCATCCAGCGCCGCAACGGCTTCCGGCGTGGCCGCGTCGCCGAGAATGGCCTGCGCCACCGATCCCGGAGCGAAACTCAGGAGCACCACCACCGCCAGGGTGACCAGGAGGACCACCAGCAGACCTCGGCCCAATCGCCTCACCAGGGAGACCATCATCCACCTTCGCCTTTCCGGAGCGCGCGACCGTACGACCGGACACCCACGGATGCCTGGCTCGTCACTGTTGGTCTGATGCGGCTACACGCACATGATGAGAATTGGATTCTTCTCGTTTAGATTCATGTTTGCGTTGTAGGTAGAATCATATTCTACCTAGCGTCGCGCCGCCGGAAAACGGCAAAAGATCTCCGGAACCCCTGGTGACAGCCGTTTCCGGCGGCGGAACGGGCGTACGGACGAGCACAGCGACAGCGCCGCGACGCGTTCAGCCGCATGGTGCACTCACAGCAACGCCGCTCCGCCCGGGCCGGACGAGAGCGGGTCAGCGCGTCACGGTGGACGCGCGTTCGATCAGGTCGGGTCGGTAGCAGACGTGTTCCGGTCGTCCCGCCGTGTTGTTCGCCGCGGCGACCAAGAGGTCGATGGCCGACGCTCCGATCTCCGCGCTGGGCTGGCGGATCGACGTGAGTGGTACGACGGCCGATTGTGCGAAATCGATATCGTCGTAACCGACCAGCGCCACTTCGTCCGGTACGGCGATCCCCCGCAACATGAACGCCTGCAGGATCCCGATAGCGAGCAGATCGTTGACGCAGAACACGGCGTCCGGGCGGTCACCGCCGGGCAGGTCGGCAAGCCGTTCACCCGCGTCGCGGCCGGCCAGCACGGTGGGTGCGGGGGTATCGATCGGGGTGATCGTCACCCCGGGGAACTCGGCGGCGGCGCGGCGGGCACCGGCGCGCCGATCGGCGACCTGGGTGAGCGAAGCGGGACCGCCGACGACGGCGATGCGGCGGCGGCCGAGCGCGCACAGATGCCGTACCGCCAGGTCGCCACCGGCGATATCGTCCACCGCCACCGAGGAGAACGGCGTGCCGTGGCCGTCGCGGTCCACCAGCACCACCGGTACGCCGCGGCGGTCGAGCGCGCGCAGGCGTTCGTGATCGTGCCCGGCCGGGGTGATCATGAGCCCGGAAACCCGTTGTTCGTCGAAGGTCTCGACATAGCGGCGCTCCCGGGCGGGGTCATCGTCGCTGGAGCCGAGCAGCACCACCAGATCGTGCGCGGCGGCACGGGTCTGCGCCGCGCGGGCGACATCGGAGAAGAACGGGTTACCGATATCGAGCACGACGAGGCCGACACAGCGGGAGCGGCCGGCCTTGAGTTGCCGGGCCGCGTCGTTGCGGACGAAGCCGAGGCGGTCGATGGCGGCGTGCACCCGTTCGACCGTCGCCGGCGCCACCTTCTCGGGGGCGTTGAGCACATTGGAGACGGTGCCGACCGACACCTGGGCCGCCGCGGCGACCTCTCGCATGCTCACCACCGGTAGCCGCGCCTCCTCCGTGCCGGTACCGGCACCTCGCCCGAATTACTCACCCCGATCTTGGCCAGGCAGAGCACGCGGGGCAAGTCTGGTCAGCTGGGTGACGTGGCGGGGTTCGAGTTCCTCGAGGCAGGTCACCCCGAGCAGCCGCATGGTGCGTTCGATCTGCCCGGTCAGGATCTCCACGGCGCGGGCGACACCGGCCTCGCCGCCGGCCATCAGGCCGTAGAGATAGGCGCGGCCGATGAGGGTGAACCGGGCGCCCAGCGCGATCGAGGCGACGATATCGGCGCCGGACATGATCCCGGTGTCGAGGATGATCTCGGTATCGTCGCCCAGTTCGGCCGCCACCTCGGGTAGCAGGTGGAACGGTATCGGCGCCCGGTCGAGTTGGCGGCCGCCGTGATTCGACAGCACGATTCCGTCGACGCCGGTATCGACCACGGCACGTGCGTCGGCGAGGGATTGGATCCCCTTGACCACGACCTTGCCCGGCCACTGGTCCCGGATCCACGCCAGGTCTTCGAAGTTCACCGTCGGATCGAACATGGAGTCCAGCAGTTCCGCGACGGTGCCCGACCAGCGGTCCAGGGAGGCGAACGCCAGCGGCTCGGTGGTGAGGAAGTCGATCCACCAGCGCGGCCGGGGTAGCGCGTCGAGCACGGTGGCGGGGGTGAGCGCGGGCGGGATGGACATTCCGTTGCGGGTATCGCGCAACCGGGCGCCGGCCACCGGGACATCCACCGTCACCAGCAGGGTGTCGAAACCCGCGGCGGCGGCCCGCTCGACCAGAGCCATGGAGCGGTCGCGGTCCTTCCACATGTAGAGCTGGAACCAGTTACGGCCGTCCGGATTCGCCGCGGCGACATCCTCGATGGAGGCGGTGCCCATGGTGGACAGCGAGAAGGGAATACCGGCGCGGCCCGCCACCCGGGCACCCGCGTACTCCCCTTCGGTCTGCATCATCCGGGTGAAACCTGTGGGGGCGATACCGAACGGCAGCGATACCGGGCCACCGAGGACGTCCCACCCCGTGGTGACCTTGGAAACGTCGCGCAGGATCGCCGGATGGAATTCGATATCGAGGAACGCCTGCCGCGCACGGTCCAGCGAGATCTCGCCCTCCGCGGCGCCGTCGGTGTAGTCGAAGGCGGCCCGCGGGGTGCGCCTTTTGGCGATCCGGCGCAAATCCTCGATGGTCAAGGCGGCCTCGAGCCGCCGTGCGGCGCCGAGCCGCGGTTTCTTGAACTGCAGCAGCGGCGCGAGGTCGCGGGGGCTGGGTAGCTGTCGTTTCATCAGCCTGCTTTCCTGACAGGTTCGGCGGTCGGTTCGTACCGGTGCGGCGGGAACGCGGCGGCCACCTCGGCGCGCAGCGCGTCCACATCGCCGTGCAGCAGGCCGTGGGTGCGCGCCTGCACCAGGATATTTCCCAGCGAGGTCGCCTCGACGGGCCCGGCCAGCACCGGGACACCGGCGTGCTCGGCCAGCAACCGGCACAGCAGCCGGTTGCGGGCACCGCCGCCGACCAGGTGGATCGTGTGCACGGGAAGGCCGGTGAGTTCCCCGGCGGCCCGGACGCCGCCGGCGAAGGCGGCGGCGAGACTTTCCACGATGGCGCGCACCATCGGCACCGGGCCGTCCGGCACCGGCAGGTCCCGGGTGGTGTACCAGTCGGCGATGCGGGCGGGCATATCACCGGGGGTGAGGAAAACCGGGTCGTCCACATCGAAGACGGCGACCGGGGCGGGAGCATCGGCGGCCGCGGCCAGCAGCCGGGCGAGATCCACCGTGTGGTCGGCGCGCTGCCAGTGCCGCACCGATTCGCTGAGCAGCCACAACCCCATGACGTTGCGCAGATAGCGGGTGCGCCCGTCGAGCCCGGCCTCGTTGGTGAAATTGGCGGCCCGCCCGGCCGCCGAGACGAGCGGCGCGGGCAGTTCCACCCCGACCAGCCCCCAGGTTCCGCAGGAAATATAGGCGGCGGTGTCCGGTGTCATCGGTACCGCGGCGACAGCGGATGCGGTGTCGTGGGAGGCGACGGTGCTCATGGTGAACGCCCGGTTCAGCCCGAAAGCCGCGGCAACCCCGGGAAGTACCGGACCCAGCACGGTGCCGGGTTCGACCACGTCCGGGAAGAGGTCCGGTAGTCCCAGCCGGGTCCGTATTTCGTGGTCCCAGCGGCCGTCCAGCCCGAGCAGTCCGGTGGTGGAGGCGTTGGTGTGTTCGGTGACCCGGGCACCGGTCAGCCAGTAGCCGAGCAAGTCCGGGATCAGCAGCGCCTCGTCCGCGGACGCCAGTACACCCGACAGCCGCTCGGTGGCGAGCTGATAGATCGTGGTGAACGGCAGGAACTGCAAACCGTTGCGCCGGTAGAGTTCTTCCTGGTTCACCATGGCATGCACGGCGTCCACCCCGGCGGCGGAACGGGTGTCGCGGTAGTGATAGGGCAGGCCCAGCGGCGCGCCCTGCCGGAACAGTCCGTAATCGATTGCCCACGAGTCGATTCCCGCACCCAGCAAGCCGGGTTCCAGCCGCGCAGCCTCGGCCAGGCCCCGGCCGATATGCCGGTACAGACCGGGCAGATCCCAGTGCAGCGCCTCCCGCTCGCCGTGCCACAGCGGCAGCGGGTCGTTCGCGAACCGGGCGACCTGACGCATGGTGATCCGCCCGGGCCCGACCCGCGCCAGCATGACCCGACCGCTGGTGGCGCCGAGATCGACCGCGGCGACCGCGCCGGTGCCGGTCATCGCAGGAACGCCGCGGCGACCCCGGCGTCGACCGGCACGTGCAGTCCGGTGGTGTGCGAGAAGTCGGAACTGCACAGTGCGAACGCGGCATTGGCGATGTGTTCGGGCAGAACCTCCCGCTTGAGCAGGGTTCGTTGCGCGTAGAACGCGCCCAGTTCCGATTCCTCCACTCCGTACACGGCGGCGCGCTGCGCACCCCAGCCGCCGGCGAAGATCCCCGACCCGCGCACCACGCCGTCCGGGTTGATGCCGTTGACCTTGATGCCGTGTTCCCCGAGTTCGGCCGCCAGCAGCCGCACCTGATGCGCCTGATCGGCCTTGGCGGCCGAATAGGCCACATTGTTCGGGCCGGCGAACACCGAATTCTTCGACGAGATGTAGAGAATATCGCCGCCCATCCGCTGGTCGATGAGCGCGCGGGCCGCCGCCTTGGCCACCAGGAACGAACCCTTGGCCATCACGTCGTGCTGGAGGTCCCAGTCCGCCTCGGTGGTCTCCAGCAGCGATTTCGACAGCGACAGACCCGCATTGTTGACCACCAGGTCCAGGCCGCCGAAGGCGAGCAACGCCGCGTCCACGGCGGCCTGGACCTGCCCCTCATCGGTGACATCGGCACCGAAGCCGATCGCCACGTCGGCCGAGCCGATCTCGGCCGCGACCTCGGCGGCCTTCGCCGCGTCCCGGTCCGCGACCACGACGCAGGCGCCCTCGGCGGCCAGCCGCTGCGCGATGGCCTTCCCGATACCCGACGCCGCCCCGGTCACCAGGGCGATCCGGGTGGCCAGCGGTTTGGGCTTCGGCCGCCGCGCCAGTTTGGCTTCCTCGAGCGACCAGTACTCGATGCGGAACTTCTCCGCTTCGTCGATCGGCCGGTAGCGGGAGACCGATTCGGCGCCGCGCATGACATTGATGGCGTTCAGGTAGAACTCGCCGGCCACCCGCGCGGTCTGCTTGTCCGCGCCGTAGCTGAACATGCCGACCCCGGGGATCAGCACGATGGCGGGGTCGGCGCCGCGCATGGCCGGGGAGTCCGGGGTGGCGTGGCGTTCGTAGTAGGCGCGGTATTCGGCACGATACGCCTCGTGCAGCTCGGTGAGCCGCTCCTTGCACCGCTCGATCGAGGCGTCGGCGGGCAGGTCGAGCACCAGCGGCGCGACCTTGGTGCGCAGGAAATGGTCCGGGCAGCTGGTACCCAGCGCCGCCAGCCGCGGATGCTCGGCATGGGAAAGGAATTCGAGCACCGGCGCGGTATCGGTGAAATGCCCGACCTGGCGCCGATCGGTGGAGGCCAGCCCGCGCAGGAACGGGGCCAGCGCGGCCGCCTTGACCCGGCGCTCCGCCGCCGGCAGCGCGCCGTAGCCCGGCAGTTCGGCCCCGAACGGCTCGGCCTTGCCGTTGGTGGCCAGGTACTCCTCGACGGTGCGGATGATCTCCAGCGAATGCGCCTCGGCCTCGGCGGAGGTATCGCCCCACGCGGTGATGCCGTGCCCGCCCAGGATGGTGCCGATGGCCTGCGGGTTGTCGCGGCGGATCGCGGCGATATCGAGCCCGAGCTGGAACCCGGGACGCCGCCACGGCACCCACACCACCCGGTCGCCGAAGATCTTCTCGGTCAGCTCCGGCCCGTCGACGGCGGTGGCCAGCGCGATCCCGGAGTCCGGGTGCAGATGGTCCACATGCGCCGCCTCCACCAGGCCGTGCATGGCGGTGTCGATCGAGGGGGCGGCGCCGCCGCGTCCGTGCAGGGTGTAGTCGAACGCGGCGACCATCTCGTCCTCGCGGTCCACCCCCGGGTACACCCCGGTCAGGGCGCGCAACCGGTCCAGCCGCAGGACGGCCAGGCCGCTCTCGGTCAGGGTGCCGAGATCGCCGCCGGAACCCTTGACCCACATCAGTTCGACAGGCTCACCGGTCACCGGATCGATGTCGGTGCCCTTGGCGGAGGTGTTTCCGCCCGCGTAGTTGGTGTTCTTCGGATCGGCGCCGAGCCGGTGGGACCGGGCGATGAGTTCCGCGACCGTGGGGTGGGTCATGACGAAAAATTCCTCTTTCTGGTGGTCGGTGTGGTCAGGCGCCCCAGGAGGCGGCGGGTCCGGTGCGTTCGGCGGCAAGCCGCTGCTGTTGCCCGGAATCGGCGTATGCGGCCATCGGGTCCTCCGGCAGCCCTCGCTCGGCGCGGCGGGCCGCCAGCAACGGCCGCACATCGGTGTAGAAGGCATCCATGAACACGGCGTTGGCGCCGAGCACATCCCCCGCTTCCTGCGCGGCCGTCAGCGCCGCGAGATCGACCAGCGCGGCCCGCCCCGTCATCTCCTCCACATTGAGCACCGAGCGGAGCTGGCCGGGGATCTTGTCCTCGATGTTGTGGCACTGATCCAGCATCAGCGCCACCCCGTTCGCCGGGTCGAGCCCGCCACCGCGCAGCACTTCGAACAGAATGCGGAACAGCTGGAACGGATCCGCCGCCCCGACGATCAGATCGTCGTCGGCGTAGAAGCGGGAATTGAAATCGAACGACCCCAGTTTCCCCAGCCGCAGCAGCTGCGCCACGATGAATTCGATATTGGTGCCCGGCGCGTGATGCCCGGTGTCCAGGCAGACCACCGCCCGCTCCCCCAGCGCGCTGACCTGAGCGTAGGCGGTACCCCAATCCGGCACATCGGTCATGTACATGGCCGGTTCGAAGAACTTGTACTCCAGCACCAGCCGCTGGTTCTCCCCCACGTGCTGGTAGATGGCGGCCAGCGATTCGGCGAGCCGGTCCTGCCGGCCCCGGATATCGCCCTGCCCGGGGTAATTGGTGCCGTCGGCCAACCAGATTTTGAGGTCACGCGAGCCGGTCTGCGCCATGATCTCCAGACAGGCCAAGTGGTGGTCGATCGCCTTCTGCCGGATCCGCTTGTCGGTATGGGTCAGGCTGCCGAACTTGTAGTCGTCGTCCTGGAAGGTGTTGGAGTTGATCGTGCCCAGCCCGACCCCGAGCTCCGCGGCGTACCGGCCGAGTTCGGCGTAGTCGTCCACGGTGTCCCACGGGATGTGCAAGGCCACGGTCGGCGCGAGTCCGGTGAGGCGGTGCACGGTGGCCGCGTCGGCGATCTTTTCCCGCACCGTCCGGGCAGTGCCCGGAGTGCCGAACACCTTGAACCGGGTACCGGAATTGCCGAACGCCCAGGACGGCAATTCGATCGCAAGCGATTCCAGTGCGGTATCGATGGGCACGGCGGATGTTCCTTTCGCAACGGACGGATTCGGCATCTCAGCGGCCTCCCACCGGAGCGGCCGCGATACCGCCGCCGGTCCCGGCTTCCGGGAGCACTCCCGGCGCGGCGGATCCGGTGACCGGGCTGCCGTACCGCTCGACCTCGATCTCGCGCAACGTCTTACCCTGCGTTTTCGGGGCGAAGAGCGCGCCGATCGCCAGCGCCACGGTGAGCAGGCCGATCAGCAGCAAACCCACGACGGTGAGGCCGGTGGCGGCCAGCATGGTCGGGAAGAAGTAGCTCAGCAGGCCGGTCGCCGAACGCACCACGAAGAACATGAACCCCTGGGCACTGGCCCGGTACGGCGTCGCGAACAGTTCGCTGGTCCACAGGCTGTAGAACGCCTGCGCCCCGATACCGCTCGAGATACCCCACAGCACCGCGAAGATCAGCAGCGTCGGCATGCCGGAATCGGTGAAGAACACCAGGACGCACCAGGCCAGCACACCGAGCGCCGCGCCGATCACGTACAGCAGCCGCTGCGAGACCCGGTCGGCGTAGGCCATGAACCCGAAGTAGGTCGCGGCGACGGTGCAGCCCCAGACCAGCACCTGCAGCAGGTTCTGCTGGACCGCGCTGTCCACCCCCGCGCTCTCGTAGACCCGCGGCATGAAGATGCCCGCTTGGCCGGCGACGGTGTTCCAGAAACCGTAGATACCGATCAGCACCAGCAGCGCGATGATGTTGACCCGCCGGGAGAACAACCCGCGCATACCCTGGCCGCCGGTGGTGGCCTGCGTGGCCGACCCCGCACCGGAGCCGGTTTCGTCCTGCCAGATCTGCGATTCGGCCAGGCCCTGCCGGATCCACCAGACCACCGCCGCGACCACGAACAGATGCAGGAAGATCAGCCGCGACCCGAGCAGTTCCAGCGGCGCCAGCGCCGCGGCCAGCGCGAACCCGACCAGCGGCCCGACCGACCAGGCCAGCTGCGCGGTACCGACATGGCGGGCGCGGTCGGTGGTCGGCGCCTGTTCGGCGATATAGGTCCAGGAGGCCGGTACGCCCGCGCCCACCGCGATACCGGTGATCACGAACGCGGCCAGCAGCATCGCGAAATTCATCGCGAAGGTCGCCAGCAGCACACCGGCCATGTAGACCAGCAGGTCGTAGGTGTAGATCGCCTTACGCCCGAAGCGGTCACACAGCGGCCCGCCGATCCCCGCGCCGATTGCCGCGCCGAAGGCGTTCGCGCTCAATGCGGCCAGCAGGCCGACGGCGAAATTGCTGATGCCGAACGCGTCCTGCCAGAAGGTCAGGCTCGTGGCGATGGCGATGATGGAACCCGCCTCGATGTAATTGGACATCGCGACGGATATCGTCGCTTTCCACCCGGTGGTGGTTCGTGCGCCTACCTTCATGGTCTTTCCTCGGGGTCTAGCAGGGTTCTCGGAGCGAAGTCGGGACGAGCCGTGAGCTCAGTCGAGGTGGAAGTACTCGGTGAGGCGGTACATGGTCTCGTCCGGCCGCACGCCTTGCTCTCCCCTGGCCCCCGTGGGCGGCCGGAAGTACTCGGCCATCGTGGCCTGCCAGCGCGCGTTGACCTCGGTGGCCGCCATCGCCGCCTGGGCCCGCGCGAAGTCCGGGGTCTCCAGATAGCCGACCACCAAGCCGTCGTCCGGACGGAGGAACAGCGAGTAGTTCGTCCAGCCCGCCGTACGCAGGGCCGCGAGCATATCCGGCCACACCGTGGCGTGCGCGGCGAGGTAGTCCTCGACGCGTTCCGGGCGCAGGGCCAGCAGGAAACAGACTCGTTCGGTGGTATCGGGCATCCGGGTTTCCGCCTCGTCGTTGAAACGTTTCAATTTGTGAGTGCCGCCACTGTAGGCCGCGCCGGGTGATCAGGTCAACACCTTCGGCGGAACAGGGCGCCGGCACACCGCGCCGACCGGCGGCGACAGCACCGGGCCGAACCTCCGCACCGGGCCGGGACGCGCCCCCGATCAGTAGCACTGCGTCCGCGACCCATCAGGGTTCGGGGTGAAGCCGCGCTGCCGGTCGTTGCTCGTGCTTTCGGGACTTCGGTGAGGTGTCCACCGGCGCCCCGGCCGTCCGGGATTGCTCGTCATAAAGTGATCTCACGCAGCGGGTCACCCCCGTCGACAAACAATCGTCCGCGCGGTGTCAGCGCAGCCGCGATCCGCGCCGCCGCCACCGCGCCCGCCGCCGGATACCGCCCGTCGAGCGCACCCACGCGTACCGCGAATGCCAGGTCGTACGGCTCCTCACCGGGGAGCAGCGTGAAGTCCTCGATACTCGTACAGCGCACACTCAGCAGACCGGCCGCGAGCTCTTGCGCGGCGGTGCGGCGGATCGCCGCGATACCTGTGGCGGATCGGTCGACAACGAGGATATGCCCGGCACCGATCCGCCGCGCCACCTCACGAGCTGCCGCGCCGGGCGCACCGCCGATTTCGAGCACCCGAATACCCGGGTGCAACGGCAGTGCCGCCACCACGGCAGCCAGCCGCGCCGAGAGTCCGCTCATGCGCTTCCCTTCCGAGATCGGAGAAGCGCAGTCTCGCACCGGAGACCGACAGGTACGGCGATCTCACGAACTTCGGGCGGCGTTGCCGATTTCCCGGCGACCCGGGCGCCCGCCGCGAAGAACTGCTCGTTCTCAGCCCTCGAGGCGGACCGGTAGCCGCCGCAATCCGTGCAGCGCCCGGGAAGGCACCGGCTTCGGCTTACCCACTATGCGGGCGTGGGGATATCGCTCGAAGAATTGCCGGACGGCGACGGCGGCTTCCGCGCGGGCCAGCGCGGCGCCGATACAGAAATGGATTCCGGCACCGAAGGTGAGATGGCGATGCGGTTCCCGGCGTTGCGGATCGAACACCTGGGGATCGGGGAAGATCTCCGGGTCACGATTCGCGGCGGCCAGCAGCACGACGATCGGGGTCCCCGCGGTGACGTCGCGGTCACCGAGCCGGGTATCGGTCTTCGCGACCCGGACCACGTACTGAACCGGCGCGTCGTAGCGCAGCGATTCCTCGATCACCGCTGTGTAATCCCCGTCGTCCGGACGCAGATGGGGCTGCCGCAACAGCGTGTGCAGCGTGTTCCCGAGCAGGTGCGTGGTGGTGCCGAAACCGCCGACCAGAAGCATGCTGCACGTGGCGATGGCCTCGCGCAGGGTCAGCTGCGCGGGGCACCGGCCCGCCAGGCTGGCGATGAGACCGAGCCCGGCCGGGTCCGCAGCGCTGAGACGTTCCCGGAAATACGTGGTCATCTCGGTGGCGAGAGCACGGGAACGTTGCCGTTCCTGCGCCGTTCTGGCGCCGTCCAGCAACGAGGCCAGAACGTTGCCCCACGCCGCGAACCGCGGGGCGTCCGTATCCGGGAGGCCGAGCAGATGCGAGATCACCGCCATCGGAACGGCTTCGGCGTAGCCGGTGACCAGATCGGCGACTCCGTCGCGGGCGAGTTCGTCGAGGCGCTGTCCGACGACCTTCTCGATCAGCGGCCCCAGCTCGCCGAGTTCGCGCCGGTGGAAAGTGGGAGCGACAAGCGACCGCAGTTCCGTGTGCCGGGGTGGTTCCAGCTTCAGGAACGAATCGTTCACCGGGTGCACGAGCGTGACGTCACCGCTTTCGTTGCGACGGCGGGCCGACGCCCCGATGGGCGCCGGGCCGAAGTCGCCGCCCGTCAGCACCTGATAGCTCAGGGCATGGGAGGCAGTGAACAGCAAGCCGCGGCGGCTGCCCGCCAGGGCGCCACGGGCGCGGACCTTCTCGTACTGCCGATGCCGGTCGGACCCGGGCGGGGCCCAGAGGATCCGTGCGCCCGGGTCACCACGAACGACATCGGCGAAGA
Source organism: Nocardia carnea (assembly GCF_029869215.1). GTDB lineage: Bacteria > Actinomycetota > Actinomycetes > Mycobacteriales > Mycobacteriaceae > Nocardia > Nocardia carnea_B. Next base: position 17,424 of record NZ_JARWPM010000167.1, on the reverse strand, counting down.
GCCGCGCCGTCTCCAGAGACAGTGCTGCCATGTGGACCGTCGCCCGACGTCAGGCGCCGACGGCCGATTCGGCGGGTGCCTGGCGCGCGGAATGGTAGCTCGACCAGTAGTACTGGCGGTAGAACTCCTCGGCCAGCGTCACCCAGGTGTTCAGCATGCCGGTATCGCCCAGGAACCGGTGCATATTGACCAGCAACCAGCTCCACACGGCCTGACTGTCCCGGCAGTTGTCGCAGTCCCCGGTGGTGGCGCAGTACTGAACACTGTGGTCCGTCCGGTAGGCGTTGAAACGGCCGACGATCGGATGACCTTCGGTGAGGCGCTGGGCATGTGCCGGATGGTCGTTGCTGATACTCGGGCAGGTCTCGCGGCCGAATGTTCCCCAGTGGGTGCGGCCGGTGACCAGCGTGCGGTAGTAGTAAGGGTCACCGACAACGGTTTCGGGATATGTCTCGCGCATCCGCGTCATTTCCTCGATTGCCCGTTCTTCGTTGGCCAGGCGCGCGGTGGGATCGGTGCCGTTGTCGCTGTAGTACCCGAAGTTGATCTGATTGCCGTTGGCCGCGATGGCCTCGACCGTTCGTTCGAGGTGCGGCATCCCGGCCTCGCTGAGCGTGTACACCCAGGTGGCGCGGGGATCGTTGGTGTAGGCGCGCAGCGCCTTGTCGAACAGGCCGCTGATCCGCCGGCCGTTGACCCCGTGCCCGCGTAACTCGTCGTCCACCGGACCGCCACCCCACAGGGACACCGCGATGGCGATATTCTCCAGTCCGTCGTACGGAATCGGCCGCGTCCCGTTGGTCACCACAGTGACATGGCGAATCGTCTCCGCGAAGACCCGGACCCGGTCCAGGACCAGCGCCGGCTCCCCGCCGATCAGCAGTGTGCTGGTGATCTTCTTGTTGTCACGCAGGTCTTCGGCGAACGCGCGGATGGTGTCCAGATCACGGATCTCGACACTCTGCTTGTCCATATCGTGTTCGAAGAACCAGCATCCCTTGCATCGCAGGTTACAGGCGTCGGTAACCCACACCTCCACCGTTCGGATCCCCCGGGCCACGTCGTTCACGCGCATCAATCGTTCGGCCAATGCCGGATCCTCTTGCGCGAGTTCGAATGCTCGGGTTAAAATGCGTTCCTTGCTTGGCCTGACGTCCAGAAAAACGGGCTGAGGCACAACATCCTCCTCGGTGCGATGCGGCAGATTTGCACGCTGCTAGATGTCACCGGCGAGTCGAAACTGTCGGAAATCGATAGTGCTGCCGATGCGCTGCCGAACCGATGGGCCGGCAGGTGGTTGGTGAGAATGCGGATACGGAGCGGTCGTACGGGTACTGAACTCGTTAGCGCTAGAAATAATTCTAGGACAAACCCTGGTACAGCGCGATGCCCAAAGCACATCACCGACGCTTTTTACGATCCGCGCGACTGATCCCGGACATGTTCCGACACAAGGATTCTCGCGGGAGAGATTTTACGCAACCATGCGGCGCGGTCGCGGTGTAGCCACGGTGGGCGGCACCGCGACGGCGTTACAGTCCGAGCGGCGGTGAGGGCGGGAACCGCACCGGCATCGCCGCGAGCGCGCGATGGAAAGGACCCGGCCGCCAACGCAGTTGGTCGACCGGACAGGCGAGCCGGATTTCGGGTAGCGCGTCGAGCAGCTGATCGATCGCATTCTGGGCGACCATATAGGCGATCGACCTCGCCGGGCAGGTATGCGGTCCCGAACCCCAGGCCAGATGCGCGTTGTTGTCGGTGTACTGGCCCGAGTGGATCGCCGGATCGTTGTTACAGGCCGACATTCCGATGACCACCGGCTGATGGGCGGGCAACCAGACGCCGTCCAGCATGATCGGCTGCCGCGGGTAGCTGAGGCAGTAGTTCGCCATCGGCGGGTCGGTGTACAGCAGCTCGTTCAGTGCGTCCCGGGTCGTGGGGGCGACACCGGCAGACGGCAGGCCGGTGAACCGGGGATCGGTGATCATGAGCAACAGCGTGTTGACCGTCAGGTTGGTCAACGGCTCGATACCCGCCCCGTAGAGCACCGCCAGCTGGTGCACCATCTCCGAATCCTGCAGACCCGCGGAATGAGCCAGCAGGCGAGAGGTGATATCGCGGCCGGGTTCGGCGCGTTTGAGCGCGACCAGCTCGAAGAGCGCTTCGTTGATCCTGGCGTCCGCGTCGGTGGCGGCGGCGCCACCCTCGAACATGTCGGCCATACCCGCGGCGATACGCTGCCCGAGATCCGGCGGGCAACCCAATATGGTGTTGAGCACCTGGAAGGTCAGCGGGAAGGCGTACTGGCCGATGAGTTCGGCTTCGCCGTCCATGCAGAAGTCGTTGATCAGCGGGGTCGCCACCGCCTCGACACTCTGATGCATGGAGAACAGATCGACGCCGTCGAGCGCGGCCGTGATCGCCTCCCGGTACCGGATATGTTCCGCTCCGGTACTGCGCATGACATTCGGCCGCCAGCCCATCATCGGCATCAGTGGATGATCGGCGGGGACGGTTTTCTCCCAGGCGCGCGCGTCGGCCGGGAAATGCTCGGGATCATTGAAGATACGGATGGCAGTGTGGTAGCCGATCACCAATGTCGCCGGAATACCGGGCGCCAGCTCCACCGGCGCGAGCGTCCGGTGCCGCTGCCGCATCTCGGCGAAGACGCGATGCGGGTCGGCGGCATACTCCTCGGTGTACAGGGCGACCCGAGGGGGCACACCGGCCGGCCGCGGGGAGGAGTACGGGCAGCCGGCGGCACCGGTTTCGGACGACGGTAGGGACTTGGTCAATGCCGGGAACTCCAATGACAGCAACAGCGACAGATCTGAGGAGTTGTCCGAATTGGGACATCTCCCCGCGTCGGAACGATATTGGTGTGATCGATCGGCCGCAAGCGAGAGAGTAGTGCGATACGCCACTGTGTGCGCCGCACCGGACCGCAAGAAGTTCCGGCTGGAACGGTTCGCGAAAGTGCGAATCCAATTCGGTCTTCCCCCAGGGCGTTCGGCGACACCCGGGCCACGCCCGCGGACGATCACTGCCGAAAACCCGTCGGCACCAGCGATTTCCCTTCGGCACACCCAACCGGCGGCCGTCGACGGAATCATTGTTTGTAACGTTTCCGCCCAAACACCTTATGTACTCGTAGCAGGTCGCAGAATTATCCGGGTTCTACATATTAGGAATCGGCAATCAACCACTCGCACTTCTCATTATTTCGATCGCAATAGTGCGTTCGCGGATTCGGCGAGCCGGCCGGGTCGCTCCGAGAGTTCCGTCACATCGATGTCCTGCTCGCCCATCACGCCGGCGCGGAAACGCGCCGCCACTCCCTCGGCGATGGCCGCCAGCCGCCACAGCGCGAAAGCTTGGTAGTAGGGCAGATCGTCGAGGGCTCGGCCGGTGGTATCGGCATAGCGCGCGAGCACCGCATCCACCTCGAGATAGCCCTCGGCGGGGTCGGGAGCCCAGCCGAACGGTTCGGCCGAGGTCCAGGACGCGGTGAGCCAGCCGATATCGGCCATGACGTCGCCGACGGTCCACAGTTCCCAGTCCAGAACGGCGCGAACGGTCCCGTCGGGGCCGATCAGCAGGTTGCCAGGTCGGAAGTCGCCGTGCGTTATCCCGGTCCACCGCTCACGCGGCATCCGTCGCGTGAGCCGATCATGGACTTCCCAGAGCGGTCCCGGCCCCACACCACCGGCGGTGAGCTGACGGTGCCAGCGGCGGAGCTGTCGTTCCAGATAACTGCCGGGCCGGCGCTGCTCGGCGAGCGGCCCGGTGGTGGTGTCCACGGCATGGACGGCCGCGAGCGTATCGACGATATCGCAGGAAGCCGCGGCACGACTCTCCCGGGGGATCTCGGCGGCGGTGCCGGTGTCGGGTACGACACCGTCCACATACTCCATGACATAGAAATCGGCGCCGGTGACGGCATGGTCGGTGCAGCAGCCCAGCACCGGGGGAACGGGGACCGGGCCACCGGCGAGCAGATCGAGGATCCGGAATTCCCGAACGACATCGTGCGCCGAGGCGAGGACATGCCCGGTGGGCGGGCGGCGCAGGACCCAGCGGCCCCCGGATCGGTCGTGCACACGGTAGGTGAGATTCGACCGGCCGCCGGTGATCAGGTCGAACCGCAGCGGCGGCGCGGCCGCCGGGACGTTCGCGGCGAACCAGCCGGTCACCCGCTCGATATCGATCCCGGCGGCGTTCGGCACCGCGGGTTGATCAGTGTCGCCGTGGACCATCGACTCGCCATCTCCTGAACATCTGCCACCGGTGCCGTAGTGCCGCGCGATGGGTGTGCCCAGTGTGCTTCATATGAGACGTCCGGCGCTAGTGCTCCATATTCGGCGCTCTGCGGGCCGGGTTTTGCGCTCGTGCTGCCGGGTTCAGCCCACCAGAGCGGGCAGCACCAGCTCGCGGTAGCGCTGCTTCATCGTTTCGATCACCTCCCGGCCGTCACCGGCCCAGATATCCGCGTTGAAGATTTCGACCTCGACGTCACCGCGGTAGCCGGCGGCGCGGACCCACCCGCCGATGGTCGTGAAATCGACGACGCCGTCGCCCATCATGCCGCGCGACAGCAGCGGATCGGCGGTCATCGGATTCAGCCAGTCGCAGACCTGGTACGAGCTGATCCGCCCGGCGGCGCCGGCTTGGGCGATCTGCTCTTCCAGGGCCGGATCCCACCAGATATGGAAGGTATCGACGACGACGCCCACGGTCTGCGCCGGATACGGCTGCGCCATCGCCAAGGCCTGGGCCAGGGTGGAAATCACCGCCCGGTCGGCGCAGAACATGGGGTGCAACGGTTCCAGCGCGAGACGGACGCCGCGTTCGGCCGCGTACGGGACGAGCGTGGCCAGCCGCTCCGCCACTCGCGCCCGTGCGGCGGCGAGGTCGCGGCCGGGCATACCGCCCACCACCATCACCAGTTCCCGGGTGCCCAGGGTCGCCGCATCGTCGATGGCGCGGCGGTTGTCGTCGAGCGCCGTGCCCCCGTCGCCCGGTTCGGTCAGGAAACCTCCGCGGCACAGACTCGAGACCCGCAGCCCCGCGTCGGCGACGATCTTCGCCGCCGTGGCGGCACCGATTTCGTCGACCCGATCGCGCCACAGCCCGATGGCACCGAGCCCCGCACGGGCGGCACCGTCCACGGCCTCGGCGAGGGTCCATCGCTTCGTGGTCGCCGTGTTCAACGACAGGGACCGGAACGGATCGGACAGATCGTAGGCACTGTGCTGTGCCGCAACAGAAGTCATGATGTCAATCCGTTCAGTTCGAGGTAGACCCGCATGCGGTGCGCGGCCAGCTCCGGGTCGGCCAGGAGTCCGGCCTTGTCCGCGAGGCGGAACAATTCGGCCAGATGCGTGACGGACCGGCCGGTGGACAGCCCGCCCACCATCGAAAAGCCCGGTTGCTTGTCGTTGAGCCAGGACAGGAACGCGATGCCGGTCTTGTAGTAGTACGTCGGCGCGGAGAAGATGTGACGACCCAGTTCTCGTGTGGCGCCGAGGATTTCCGAGGCTCGCGCCGTATTGCCGTTGTCGAGTTCCTGGAGCGCGGTGGACGCCGCCGGGTAGATCGCCGCGAAGATGCCGAGCAAGGCATCCGAATGCCCGTGCGCGTCGCCGATGATCAGTTCCGGATAGTTGAAATCGTCGCCCGTGTACAGCCGGACACCGTCGGGCAGTGCGCGGCGCAGGGCGATCTCGTGGGCCGCGTCGAGCAGTGAGACCTTGACCCCGTCGATCTTCGCTCGGTTGTTCTCGATGAGAGCACGGAACGTTTCGGTGGCGGCATCGATATCCGGGCTGCCCCAGTATCCGTGCAGCGCGGGATCGAACATGGTGCCGAGCCAGTGCAGGATCACCGGCCGGTCCACGCCGGCCAGCAATGTCTCGTAGACGGAGACGTAATCGGCGGCCGACCGGGCGACCTGGACGAGGGCGCGCGAGGCCATCAGGATCACCTGGGCGCCGGCGCCGGCGACCACGTCGATCTGTTCGCGATAGGCGTCGACGATCGCGGCGAGCCCGGCCGATCCGGCGGGGAGTCCGGCGAGGTCGAGCTGATCGGTTCCGGCGCCGCAGGCCAGCCGGCCACCGGCCGCGGCCGCCTCCGCGCCGGAGCGCCGGATCAATTCGGCGGTTGCCGGCCAGTCGAGACCCATTCCGCGCTGGGCGGTGTCCATGGCGTCGGCGACACCGAGCCCGTAGGACCACAGTTCGTGCCGGTACGCCAGCGTCGCGTCCCAATCGATGGCCGCGGGAGCACCCGGTGTGTTGTCGGCCGTGGCACGCGGAACGACATGCGCGGCAGCGAAAGCCACGCGCGAGGTGATCGGCCGGGACGGCCGTGTCCACGCGCCGGGGGCACCGAGAACGTACGGTTCGAGCCGGTCGCCGGTGGGCAGTACGACCGATATGCCCGTGGACGCGGCGGTCACAGCGTGACCTCCGGGATCTCGATCCGGCGGCCTTCGGCGGAGCTACGCAGTCCGAGTTCGGCCAGTTGTACCCCGCGCGCGGCGGAGAGCATCCCGTAGCGGTGCGGCCGTCCGTGCACCACATCGGTGAGGAATTCCTCCCATTGCACCTTGAACCCGTTGTCCAGGTCCGCGTTCGCCGGTACTTCCAGCCATTGGTCCCGGAACGGCTCGGTCACCGGAAGATCCGGATTCCACACCGGCTTGGGCGTGTGCGAGCGATGCTGGGCAACACATTTACGCAGGCCGGCGACGGCGGACCCGTGCGTTCCGTCGATCTGGAACTCGACGAGCTCATCGCGGTACACGCGCACCGCCCACGACGAGTTGATCTGGGCGATCACACCGTTTTCCATCTCGAAGATCCCGTAGGCGGCATCGTCGGCCGTAGCCGGATAGGGCTTGCCCTGTTCGTCCCAGCGCGTGGGGATATGGGTGGCCGCCTTCGCGGTGACCGCCTCGACCTTGCCGAGCAGGCCCTCGAGCACGTAGTTCCAGTGGCAGAACATATCGACGACGATGCCGCCGCCGTCCTCGGCCCGATAGTTCCAGCTGGGCCGCTGGGCGGGCTGTCCGTCGCCCTCGAAGACCCAGTAGCCGAATTCGCCGCGCAGCGAGAGGATCCGGCCGAAGAAGCCTTCGTCGACGAGCCTGCGCAACTTCACCAAGCCGGGTAGGTAGAGCTTGTCGTGCACGACGCCCGCGGTGACCCCGGCGTTCGCGGCGACCCGGGCGAGCTCGACCGCCTCGGTCAGCGTTTCGGCGGTCGGTTTCTCGGTGAAGACATGCTTACCCGCCTTCATGGCCGCGGCGAGCGCCTCGGCGCGCCGGGAGGTGACCTGCGCGTCGAAGTAGATATCGATGGACGGATCGGCGATCACGGCGGCGGCGTCGACACTCCATTCGGCGATCCCGTGCCGTTCGGCGAGTTCGGCGAGCTTGGCGGCATTGCGGCCGACCAGGATCGGCTCGACCTGGACGCGGGTGCCGTCCGGGAGCAGCAGCCCGCCACCGTCGCGGATCGGCAGGATGGACCGCACGAGGTGCTGGCGGTAGCCCATGCGGCCGGTGACGCCGTTCATGGCGATGCGGAGCGTGCGTTGCGGAAGGGAATCGGGCATGGCTGGGTGCCTCTTCTGATTTGCGTGGCCGACGACCGCGGAACGGGTCGTGAAGGGTGCGGAGGGACCGCACCAGCCGAGTGGACGAGTCAGCGTCGGAATGCGCTTTCCAAGCTATGCTAGTCCCGAAGTCCGGTCAACCCCATGCGTACGAGAGAACGAGGCACGAGGCCATGGCGGCTGTGAGATTGCAAGATGTCGCGACCCGGGCGGGCGTCTCCCAGGCGACCGCGTCCCGCGTGCTGAACGGCTCGTCCCGGGTGCCCGGCGAAGGCGTTGCCGACCGGGTGCGCGCCGCCGCCGCCGAACTGGGTTACGTGGCAAACGCCCAGGCCCAAGCCCTCGCGCGGTCGTCGACCGGACTCATCGGGCTCGTCGTGCACGATATCGCCGACCCCTACTTCTCCTCGATCGTGCAAGGGGTCCAGGCGGCGGCGCGGCGGGCCGGCAAACTCGTCCTGCTGTCCAGTACGCAACGCGATTTCGATATCGAACGCGAATCCGTGAGCACCTTCATCTCGCACCGCGCCGATGCGATCATCCTGGCGGGTTCGCGCCAGAGCGGGGATCTCGACCGCGACCTCGAGCAGGCCTGCGCCCGCTACCTGGACAACAACGGGAAGGTGGTGGTCATCGGACAGCCACTCCCCTTCGGCGCCGCCGTCGAACCCGAAAACCATGCGGCCTCCGCACAACTCGCGCACGCCTTGCTCGGGCAGGGCCACCGGGATTTCGCCGTGATCGGCGGTCCGGGCCATATCAGAACCGCCGTCGACCGGCGCAACGGGTTCGTCGAAACTCTCGCGGCACAGGGAGTGACACCGCTGGTGGAGATCGCGGGCGATTTTTCCCGCGACGGTGGTTTCAGCGCCGCGCGCCGCTTGGCCGCCGCCCTGGATCTGCGGCCGGGGCAGACCGGCGGCATCACGCCGTGCGTTTTCGCCGTCAGCGATGTGATGGCGATCGGCGCGATCGCGGCGTGGCGGGACCTCGGTCTCACGGTGCCCGATGATGTGTGCGTCGCCGGGTTCGACGATATCCCCACCCTGCGCGATCATGTGCCCGGCCTGTCGACGGTGGCCCTGTCGCTGGTCGAGATCGGTGAACGCGCCGTCGCGCTCGCGCTGGACGACGCCGCCACGGCCGCGCACGCCCACGAATTCGTACCGGGTCGCGTGGTTCTGCGCGACAGCAGCGCTGTACGCCCGGCCTGACGTGCGACGAAGCGAACCCCTTGACACTGTGTGTCCGGTCACACTAGCCTCGAACCCAGCGTCGGAAAGCGCATTCCCGGCGGGTGTAGTGCGAACCCCGCTCCACTACTAGCTTTAGGACTCCAGATGGCGGTAGTCACGTCCGTCGAGGCCGGTTCGTCCGCACCGAAAGCGACGCGACCCGTGCGCACTCGGCGCCGGACACTCCCCTCCCCCTCCATTGTGTGGTCGACCGTCTGGCGGCCGCTCGCCCTGGTGGCGGTGCTCGTCGTCGCCTGGTGGGCGGTCACCGAATTCGAGCTCGTCGAACCGTACATTCTGCCGTCGCCGGCCGATACCTGGCGCACCGCCGCCGACAACTCGGCCTATCTGCTCCAGAACACCTGGGTGACGACCTACGAAACGGTGGTCGGCTTCGTGATCGCCGCGCTGGTCGGCGAGGCCGTCGCGCTGGTGATGATCTACTCCCGCGGTGTCGAGCGGACGATGTATCCGCTCATTCTCTTCGCGCAGGTCATTCCCAAGATCGCGATCGCACCGCTGTTCATCGTATGGCTGGGTTTCGGCACCAGTCCCAAGATCCTCGTCGCCGTGCTGATGGCGTTCTTCCCGATCGTGATCGCCGGTATGGCCGGGCTGCGTTCGGTCGACCCGGAAATACTCGAACTCACCTCCACCATGGGCGCGAGCAACTGGAAGACCTTTGTGAAGGTGCGTTTCCCGGCCTCGCTGCCACAGCTGATGTCCGGCCTCAAAATCGCCGCCACTCTCGCGGTCACCGGTGCCGTCGTCGGTGAGTTCGTCGGCGCCAACGAAGGCCTCGGCTATGTGATCCTGCAAGCCAACGGCAATATCGATACAGCGATGCTGTTCGCCGCCCTGATCATCATGTCCCTGCTGGGCATCATCCTGTTCGCGATCATCGAAATCGCCGAACAGTTCCTCATTCCCTGGCACGCCTCGCGCCGCTCCACGGCCTCGGCCGTCGGCGCGGCCTGAACTGCCGAATATCCCTATCAGTGCCACAGCTGGAGAACTCGCATGAAATTCCGAACTCGTACACTCACGACGATCGCCGCCACCGCGGTCGCTTCGCTGCTGGTCTTGACTGGCTGCGGAGGCGGCGGCACCGCGGCGAAGGACCCCGGCACCGACGGGGCGACCACCGCGGTCTCGCTGATGCTGAACTGGTATCCCTACGGTGAGCACGCCCCGTTCTATTACGGGGTGCAGGAGGGCATCTTCGCCGAGCACGGTATCGATCTGACGATTTCCGCCGGCCAGGGTTCGACCAAGACCGCGCAGGCCACCGGCTCGAAGCAGACCGACTTCGGATGGGCCGATACCCCGGCCGTGCTGAGCAATATCGACAAGGGCGTCAAGATCCAGAGCGTCGGTGTCTTCCTGCAGACCACGCCGTCGGCGGTGCAGGTGTTCGCCGATTCGGATATCCGGACACCGGCAGATCTGGCGGGTAAGACCATCGCCGTCTCCGCGGGCGACGCGCCGACCACGACCTTCCCGGTTTATCTCGACAAGGCGGGCGTTCCGGCGGATCGGGTGACCCAGCAGAGCCTCGACTCGGCGGGCAAGATGTCGGCGATGCTGTCCGGCCGCGTCGACGGGCTCATCGGGTTCGCGCACGACCAGGGCCCCACCATCGCGAACAAAAGCGGCCGGGAGGTCCGCTACCTGCGGTATTCCGATCAGGGCCTGAGCTTCTTCAGCAACGGGCTGATCGCGAACCAGGCCACCATCGAATCCTCGCCCGAGCTGGTCCAGGCCATGGTGGACGCGACCAGTGAGGCGTTCGCCGCCGCGGTCGCGAACCCGGAGGCCGCGGTCGCGGCGATGGAAGGCAAAGATCCGCAGCTGCCGCCGAAGGAGGTCCTGCTCCAGCAGTGGCAGCAGACCATCCCGTTGCTCAGCACCCCGGAAACCGCCGGTAAGGCGCCGGGCACCAATGCCGAGGCCGATTGGCGCGCCACCGTCGATGTCCTCAGCAATGCCGGTCTCCTCGACAAAGCCGAGGACCCGGCCAAGTACTGGGCATCGGAATTCGCTCCCACCAGCAAGCCGTGACCGGGACAGGTGACGATATGAGTACATCCACCGACACTCTCGCCCGCACCGATACCGCCGTCGCGGTCGACGACCTCACCGTCCGGTTCGCTTCCAAGCGCGGCGAGGTCACCGCACTCGACGATGTCGGCCTGCGGATCCGCCGCGGCGAATTCGTGTCGATCGTCGGCCCCTCGGGCTGCGGGAAATCGACGCTGCTGAAAGTCGTCGCCGGCCTCACCCGGCCGAGCCGGGGCAGCGTCGAACTCGGCGGCGCGCCCGTACGCGGGCCGCAGCGCAATATCGGCTACGTATTCCAGCGCGCCGCACTGCTGGAATGGCGGACCGTCCGCAAGAACATCCTGCTCCAGGCCGAGATGCGCGGTATGAGCAAACGAACGGCCGAATCGGAATGCGCACGCCTGATCGAGATGACCGGGCTCGCCGGATTCGAGAACGCCCTGCCGCACGAACTGTCCGGCGGTATGCAGCAGCGGGTGTCGCTGTGCCGGGCGCTGCTGCACGAACCGGAAGTGCTGCTGATGGACGAGCCGTTCGGCGCACTCGACGCTCTCACCCGGGAACGGATGAATATCGAGCTCCACCGGATCTGGCGGGAAACGGGCACCACGGTCCTGCTGGTCACCCATTCGGTGGCCGAGGCCGTCTACCTCGCCAACCGGGTGGTCGTGATGAGCCCGCGGCCGGGCCGGATCATCGAACTGCTCGACGTGGACCTGCCCGCGCATCGGGAGTACGCCACGACGATGGAGCAGCCGGAATTCATCCGGGTCGCCAACCGGATCCGGGAGTTGCTCGGCTCGGCGACACACGCGGACTGATATCCCGCCCACTCGCCGGCAGGAAGTTCACCCGGTCGGAGCCGGCCGGGTGAACTTCCCGTACCCGCGGCAGGCGCCACAGCGACCGTCGTCTCGGCGGCTCCGATGCGGACAGTTCGATGACCGTGACCCACGGACCGGCACCTCTGATGTCCCGTTCCCGGACGCGGCGGTCCCGGTCACGTCGCCAGCAGGGCACCGAGCAGCGCGAGGGACGCTACCCACACGGTGGACAGGGTTGCCAGCACGAGCGGGCGCGGCCCCACCGCGCGCAGCAGTGCAATGCGCACACCGGTACCCAACGCGAACATCGCCCCGGTGAGTAGTGCGGTCTGCACGAACTCGGCAGCGGCGAGCAGGCCCGGTGGCAGCAGCCCGGACGAGCGCAGGGCGACGCAGCCGAGGAAGCCGAGGACGAACAGCGGAATCAGCGGTGGCCGCGCTGTCTCGGCACCGTCCCGCTCGCTCATCCGGCGCCGGCGGGCACCGAGATAGGCCAGCACGGGTGCCAGCATCAGGACGCGGGCCAGTTTCACCACCGTGGCGACGGCAAGCGCGCCACCGCCGAGGATGCCGCCGGCCGCGACCGCCTGGGCCACCTCGTGGATCGAGCCGCCCGCCCATGTTCCGGACTGCCGGTCCGACAGCCCCAGCACGTTCGACAGCAGCGGAACGGCGGCCAGCAGCAGCGTCCCGAAGACCACCACCAGTGCGACCGCGGTGAGCAGTTCCTCCTCCTCGGCGTCGATCACCCCGCCAGCGGCCGCGACCGCCGCCGCGCCGCAGATGGAGAAACCGCAGGCGATGAGCACTCGCTGCGACCACGACAATCCGAGCAACTTCCCGGCGTACACGGTGCCCCCGATTCCGAGGACGACGACCGCCACGACGACGGCGAGCACACCCCAGCCGAGGCCGATGACGTCACTGAACATCAGTCGCAGGCCGAGTAGCGCCACGCCCACCCGCAGCAATCGCTTGGCCGACAGGTCCAGCCCCGGCCGGAGCCGACTGGGTATCGCGACGAGGTTCGCCGACAACGCGCCGAGCGCGATGGCGATCAGGAGCGGGCTCACCGCCGGTAGCAGGCACCCGATTCCCATCGACACCGTCGCCACGGCGGCGCACAGGGCGATACCCGCGAGCGTGCCCGCGCCGGGCCGGCGGATCGTGCGGGCGGGCCGCGGGGCGGCCTCGGGGCGCACCGGACGTAGCGGATCGGTCGCCGGGCGGACAGTCCTGGACATATCGCCGACTCTGCTCCGCCGGCCCCACCCCCGGTAGCTGGTAATCGGCTATCACCACATATCAACCTGATATGCCCTACGACACAGCCATATAATCCGGGTATGTCCAACGAATGGCCCGAGCTCGGCGTTCTGGAACTACTCGTCGGGGTCGACGACCACGGAAGCCTCGGTGCGGCAGCCAGAATCGCCGGTATCGCGCAACCGAACGCCAGCCGTGCGATCAAGAAGCTCGAGGCCCGGGTCGGCGCGCCGCTGTTACAGCGAAAGCCCACCGGCTCGACGCTGACCCCGGAGGGCACGGTGCTCGCCCACTGGTCGCGCAAAGTTCTCGACGACGCCCGGCATCTGCTCGACGTCGCCGCCGGGATGCGCGAGAAGCGGGCCGCGGAACTCACCGTGAGCGCGAGTATGACCGTCGCCGAACATCTGCTGCCGGCATGGCTGGGGCAGTTCCGGCGCGCGGCTCCCGGCGTCACGATCCACCTCCAGGTGCGCAATTCCCGGCAGGTGTGCGCGGACGTCACCGCCGGGCAATGCGATATCGGATTCGTCGAATCCCCGACCGTGCCGCGGGCACTGCACAGTATCGCGGTCGCCTACGACCGGCTGGTGGTCGTGGTCGACCCGCACCATCCCTGGACGCGCCGTAGACGCCCGTTGACGGTCGCCGAGCTGGCGCGAACTCCGCTCGTGGTCCGTGAGCCCGGCTCCGGCACCCGGACGACGCTCGACCTGGCCCTCCACGAATACGAGCGGGCCGCGCCGCTCCTCGAGCTCGGCAGCGGGGCCGCCATCAGAACCAGTGTCCTGGGCGGAGTCGGGCCGGCGGTCCTGAGCACGCTGGCGGTCGCCGCGCAGGTGGAGTCGGGTGAACTGAAGATCGTCGAAGTGGAAGACCTGCACCTCGAACGCACCTTGCGCGCCGTCTGGCGGCCGCCGCGACAGCTGGAGGGGCCCGCCGGCGACCTCGTCCGGCTCGTGCGCCGCGTGCCCGCCCGGACGTCTCGCCGCTCGCCACCTCCGGAACGACGGTGAGGCCCGGCGCCGGATACCCGGCCTCGGCACCACCTCGCCCGGTCGTCTCCGACCGGCTACCAGTTCTTTGCCGGCCGGTTGGTCGCGGCCCGGCGTTCGGCCTCCTTGGCCTGGACCCGTTCCTCCTCGGCGCGCACGGCGGCATAGCTTTCGCGTTCGCGCACGAGCCACTCCGGCGGATCCGCGAGCAATGCGGCGATCTCGTCGGCGGTGAGTGAATCGGAGACCCCGGCCCGGCTCAGGCCGCTACGGGAGATACCGAGCTTGCGGGCCACGATATCGCGCGGGAACGGCCCGGTACGGCGCAGTTCGGTGAGCCACTGCGGGGGATCGGTCCGGAGCTCGTCGAGTTCGGCCCGCGAAACCGGGCTGTTGCGGAACTCTTCGGGAGCCGCGGGTAGATAGATGCCGAGCTTGTTCGCCGCGGTCAGCGGCTTCATCATCTGCGGTTTCCGGTCCGGGCTCACCGCGACAGCCTATCGGGCCGCCGGGCCGGGCCCGACGCCGCGGTGCCATACCCTTGCCGATATGAGCCGGTTCTCCTCGATCGATGTGCAGCGCCTGCGCTGGTTCACCGCAGTCGCGGAGGAACTGCATTTCGCCCGCGCCGCGAAGGCGTTGCATATCTCCCGCCAGAAGCTCAGTCATACGGTCATCGACCTGGAGACCGAGCTCGGCACGAAACTGTTCGTCCCCGGCGCCCGGCCCACCCAGCTGACCGACGCGGGACGGGAGCTGCTGCGGGAGGCACGCGACATCATCGCGCGGACGGAGAACGCGGCGACCACCGCGGCGGACACCACCCCCGTCCCGCTGCGGGTGGGGTTCGTGCCCGGCGTCACCGTCACCAAGTGGGAGCGGATCTGGGGCCGGCGACTCCTCGAGACCCCGCTCGACATGGTCGCGGTCGCGCAGGCCGAACAGGAATCGGCCCTGCGCGAGGGCCGGGTCGATATGTGCTTCGTCCGGTTGCCGATCGACCGTGCCGGTATGAACGCGATCCCGCTCTACCGGGAGCTGCCCGTCGTCGTGGTACCCAAGGACCACGCGATCGCACTGTTCGACGAGGTCGGCATGGCCGATCTCGCGGACGAACGCGTGCAGGACACCACCGATATCGACACCGTCGCCGCCGCCATCGAACTCGTCGCCGCCGGCGTCGGCGTCGCCGTCGTGCCTCATTCGATCGCCCGCCTGCACCACCGGCGCGACCTCGTCTACCGCACGGTGACCGATACCGGCGATACCGAAATCGCCCTCGCCTGGCCGGCGACCCGGACCACGGACGCGGTGGAGGAATTCATCGGCGTCGTACGCGGCCGCTCGGAGAACAGCTCCCGCTCCCCCGCCGCGAAAAGCACACAACCGGCACCGCGGAAACCGGACTCCCCCGCCAAACGACCGCGCGGCGCGCGGAAACAGGCACCCTCCCGGAAGAAGCCCGCCCGGGGCCGCAAACGCTAGGAGCCTCGCTCCTGCGGGGGAACACCGGCGACCTCGTATCGATCAAGCGCTACCCCACACAGAGGAGGAGAAGGGCGATGACCAGGTCGGGCAAGGTCGATTTCCGCGCGGTCCGCTGGCGTTCGGTGGAGTGGACCAATCTGTGCACCCTGTACTTACGTGCCTGCGACAGCCGGTCCCCGCATTCGGTGCTCGGCGATATCGCGGCGGCCGACGCGGTCGATCGGATCGACTACGACTGGGACCGGGTCCGGCGCGCGATCCGGCCCGGCGTGAACCAGTGGCTGGTCGCCCTGCGGGCCGCCCGGCTGGACTCCTGGTCCGCCGATTTCCTGCGCCGCCACCCCGACGCTGTGGTACTCCATCTCGGATGTGGAATGGACACCCGGGCCTTCAGGCTGCGGCCGCCGCCGCAGGTGCGCTGGTTCGATATCGACCAACCGCACGTGATCGAGCTGCGCCGCCACCTCTACGACGACGGTGACCGCTACCGGATGGTCGGCACCTCGGTGACCGACCCCGGCTGGACGGCGGAAATTCCGTCCGATCGCCCCACCCTGATCATCGCCGAGGGCCTGTTCATGTACCTGCGCGAGGCCGAGGTCCGTGCGCTGCTGCAGCGCCTGACCGATCAATTCCCCGGCGGCGAACTTCTTTTCGATACGGTGGCGCCGATCGGTGCCCGCCTGTCGAAAGTCTTCACCAAGGGCATCATCGCCTGGGGTATCGCCGATCCGCGGCGGCTCCAGCAGTGGAATCCCCGGCTGCAGCTCCTGGAAAGCGGCTCCAGCCTGGCCGGGGCCGATCGGATACCCGCCAGGCCCCTGCGAGTTCTGTACAAAGGTGTGCGCGCGACGCCGATCGGCCGATACGACGTCCTGAACCGCTTCTCGTTCTGAGGCCCCCGCGTGCGTCCACCGCGGCCCGACCCGGCGGGCCCGCGGTGCCGTGACAACCCGAAGCCCTGCGACGCCCCCGGTTAGCGGCCGGATCGCGGGGAATACCGACGCTGACCGGACGCCCGAGGAGGGAAGATGACCGACGGACGCGACAATGACCTGTCCAGCTGCAAGCCCGATGAACTCCTCGCCCGCGAGGGCGACCTGATCGCGGTCCGCGACCGCCTCGCCGAATCGGGCGCGGGTGACGTGGCGACCGAGGTAGCCGAGATCCTGAGCGCGATCGCCACCTACCGCGAGCAGGTCGAACGGCAGCAGGCCAAACTCGGGGAGGTACTGCGAGCCGTCGAGTCGCTGGATTCGGGCAACGGGGACGAGGAACACGTGCGGGAAGTGATCGCCCGGTTCCGTACTGCGCACGACTGAGACTCGACTGCCGGCTCGGGATACGGCTGTTCCTTACGATCGGCGACGCGACGGCTACTGTCGAAACCTCGACCGCAGGACGGAGGACCGTGCCGAATACCAGCCCCCGCAAGCGTGGCCGCCCGGTCCGGGCCGAGCGCGCGGCGATTCTCGAGGCGACCGATCGGATGCTGTCCACCGACGGTGCCGCCGCGTTCAGTATGCGCCGGCTCGCGCAGCGGCTGGGGGTCAGTACCGCGGCGATCTATCACCATTTCCCCACCAAAGCCGCCCTGTTCTTCGCTGTGCTGAGCGCCCGCGCCGAGAAGTTACCCCGGCCGGTCCTGCCCGAGGAACCCCGGGACCGGCTGGCCGCGATCATCGTCTACCTCATCGACACACTGCAGGAATTTCCCTGGATCATCGATCTCCTGGTCACCGGGGAGACCTACGGGCGAGCGGCGCTGTGGATACTCGACGAGTTCGTCGCTACGGCACACCGGCTGGGCGCCACCGACACCGAGGCCGGTGCCATGTACGCCGTGTTGTGGCGTTTCGTTCTCGGGGAATTGATCGCGCGCAGGGCCGTCGACGAGCGGCGTAGCGCAAGCGGGCGGGGCGAGCCCACACCGCA
>NZ_JARWPM010000166.1 GCF_029869215.1 Nocardia carnea | reverse complement strand
GACCGCGGAAGGGATTGTGCGGGCTCTGCGAAAACTGGGTCTGCTGGCTATGGGCGACCGGAGTCGACCAACCCGGATCGTTGTGGACCTCGCAAACACGCCGGTGCATTCGGAGGCGGTGCGAAACACGCTGCAGACCGCACAGATAAGCGGTCTCGAAGAAATCCTGATCCTTGACCAGGAGGGGGACGTCACACAGATTTTGGTCGCGGATATCGAGGCCAGTGATCCGAACGAGGTTGGCACGGGCGTCGACCGTGGAGGCGCACCGAAGGACGATCCGAGGGTGCGAGTGGGATCCGGTCTCGAGACGCTGCTGGCCCCGGAATCGCTGGAGGATTTCGAGGCGGGATTCGGCGCCGAGGTGTCAGCAATCCGGCGTGACATAGCGCTGCTTCGCCTGGTTTACGAGGGGCAGGCCCAGGTCGACGACCAGCCTGACCCGGCGCAACTACGGTCGCGAATCTCTGACCTGAGCGTACGGGTGGGACGCCGAGCGGAAGCGCTGGACGACGAGACGGAACTTGCACGGGTTCGACAATGCGAGGACAGGATCCGGCTCCTGCGACGTGGCCTGGATAGTCTGGACGACCCCGGGGATGAGGTCGGTCGCCGCGATGATGACCTTACGATTTCCGCGAAGCGACGGATAGTCAAGGCGATGACTGCCGTTCGCGGAGCAGCAGGTCCGGAGGATCCGGGCTACATCGAGGTCGTCGGCCTGCTGGACGACAGAATTTCCGAGGAGACTGCCCGGCACATCGCTGCCGCGTTCGCCCAGGTGATGTCGCTGGCTGCGCATGTTCCTCTCGTCAGAGTCCGGTTCGCTCCGCTGGAAGCCCGGACGGCCGCCGAGATAGGACCCATTGCGTGGAGTCCGATCATACCGGGGCGCGACGTCCCCGGACTGGAGCTCACGATAGATCCGGATCTCGCCGCCCATCCGGACAAATTCGCCAACCGTACGGAAAGGCGGGTTCGGTGGCGAATGCTCGCCTCTGGATCCGGTGACCCCTGGGTCGATTTGTTCCTGCATGAAATCCTCGGCCACGGAACCGATCGCGCCGACTTGGATCTGTCGCAGGTCACCCTCGCGCAGGAGCGGATCGATCGGCATATCGGCGGCGCATTCGATGCGCTGACCGCCGCCGGTGAAATCGATGTGCCCAAGAGGCGGTGGCTCGGGAGACTTTCCGACTACAGTTATTCGTCGCCGCGAATCCCTTTCCGGCTTCCGAAGCTCGATCCTGCGGAGGCGTTGCCGGAGTCGGTCGTCTATGTCCGTGGCAATCCCGATTCCGACTGGCGTACTGCGGAATATGCGCTGTACCGCGCGCTGTTCGATTTGCCGGTGCTGGACTCGGCGGCGATCGCTCGATTCCGGGAGCTGGAGGCGGCCGGAACGTCTCAACCCCATCTCCTCGGTCTCCGGATGCTCGAATTCGATGGTAGTGCGGGGTACCTGGCGCCGACGGAATCCGAGCCGTCGGCAGCAGCGGGAGGACCGATCCGGATCCACCGTGCCGGGGGCACGAGGTTCACGGACGACCGGCTCCGCGATCACGCGAAACAGCTGCTCCCCGAGGGCACTGAGCCGGCGACGGTAGCGCTCACCGCGCGGATGGTGGGGCGGATGCTGGCTACCTTCGATGCCCGAACGAGCTTGAACGTCGCGCTCTGGCTGACCGACACGGACAGTGGGCCGGTCGTAGTGGTTCAGGCCGATGAAATCGTGGCTTCCGATCAGCAGCGCGTCGTACAGCGGCGTGTGGTGAAGTACGGGGCAGACGTCTCTGTCACCGGGCGTGGTCTGCGGTATCTGTTCCAGGTGCCGCTGTCCGTCATTGCGGCCACCACCAGCACTTCTCCGGTACCGAGGCCGGGTAACCCGGGCATACCGGGTGCGTCTGGGCACAACCGGGTGGGGTGGGCGCCTGGAAGTGCGGTGGGTGGAAGCGGTGGCGACCCCGGCAAGATCGGGCGGACGCCGCCGAACCCGGATGAACCGGATGCTTGGTCCGGCTGGAAGCGCAGATCCATACCCGCTGAAGAGACCCGTCGCCGAGCGGCGGGACCTGGCGGCACAAAGCGTGCTGTTCCGGGTGTGGACGCCCCGCCCGAGACAAGCCCGATCGACGGGCTGGTCGAATCCGGACCGCCCGGTGGGACGGTGACGCTGGATCGTGCGCCGGGAACCGCCGTCCTGGTCGCATCGGAGTCAACGGAGCCGGGGGTTACCAGTACCGATACCGGCGCGACGGTGTCGCCGGGTGGAGCCGACTCGCGACCGGATCAACCGGAGTATCCGGGGAGTGCCCGCCCGGACGTCGATGTGGAACGTGACCGCATTGCCGGCGTGGTCGATAAAACCCTCCCGTTTCTTCCGGAGGAGGACCTGGACCTCACCTTCGCCGAACCCGACGATATCGAAGACCTGTATTACAGGGGCCGTCATCGCGGGGCCTACGAAGGCAAGCATCGCCGGGACAGTTCACCGGCCTCTGGCTCCGGCAGATTCCTCAACTGGACCTTGGGTCTGTTGCTGGAGAGACGCACCGCGGCAGCCGCAATGCCGCCCCCGGACGACGACGGCACCGCATCCGGACGGCCCATCGGCCCTCCGGTCGCTGACGAGCGGGATCCGGATGTACTGGATGCCGGTGATCCCGGAGTGCGCACGGACCGTATTCCGTTCGATCGCACCGATCCGACCCACCACCAGGAACCCGCGGCTGCTGCGAGTAGGCAGGCAATCGGACAGGAGGTTCGTGACCTGGCAACCGGACCGGATTTGCCGCGTTCGGACGAAACGCCGCCCGATCTGGCCGGTGGTGCGCAGCATGCCGACATGCTGTTCGTGAACGCCGTTCTGGTGGACGGCACGGGGCGCCCGCCTGTTCGTGGGGGGTTGGCGATCTCCAACGGTCGCATCGTCGCCGTGGGCGATGTTTCTGGATTCACGGCGGGTGAGACGGTCGATGCCGGTGGGAAGATCGTTTCTCCCGGCTTCATCGACACACACAGTCACTTCGATCGGGCGCTGTTCGGCACCATGCTTCCCGCGGTCAGCCAGGGGATCACCACGGTGGTAGTGGGGAACTGCGGTATCAGCTCCGCACCGCGCAGCGCTGCCGGCCGCCCGCCGGCCCCGTTGGATCTGGTCGGCACCGAGCAGGAGCATTTCTTCGCGACGGTGCAGAGCAATATCAGCGCGCTCACCGATATGCCGCCGGTCGCCAATGCTGCGATGCTGGTCGGGCACACCTCATTGCGGCTGGAGGTGATGGGTGAGGATTACGAACGTCCGGCCACCGCTGCAGAGATCGAGGAAATGCGGGCGTTGCTGCGGGCGGCGTTGGAGGCGGGTGCGATCGGGCTGAGTACGGGGGTCTTCTATCCGCCCGCGGCTCATGCGACCACCGAGGAGATCGTTGCCCTCGCGGAGGTGCTGGCAGAATTCGACGCCGTCTACACCACCCATATGCGCGATGACTCGGGCAGCGACGCCGACCTGGAGGAGACCTTCGAAGTCTTGCGCCGAACCGGAGTTCGGGGACTGATTTCGCATTACAAGTTCACCGGTGCGGCGAACCACGGCAAAGCCGAGGCCGGACTGGCGAAGATCGAGGCGGCGCGCAAGCCGCGCAGCGAAGGGGGCGAAGGACTTCGAGTCTGGGTCGATGTCTATCCCTACGAAGCTGGTTCCACGATGCTGCATATGGATTCGGTGCGGGAGTCGAGCAGGGTCTTGGTGGCGTGGTCGGACAGCCACCCCGAGATGAGTGGCCGCCTCTTGACAGATATCGCCACCGAATGGAACGTCCCGCTGGAAGAGGCGGTGGATCGTCTGCAACCCGCCGGTGGGGTTTTCTTCATGATGGACAAGCAGGATGTCGCCGCGATCATCCGACACCCGGACAGCATGATCGGTTCAGACGGTCTGCCCCACGATGATCATCCGCACCCGCGTCTGTTCGGGAGTATTCCGCGGGTACTGGGATCGGGGCTGCTCTCCTTCGAGGAGGCGGTCCGCAGGATGACGAGCCTTCCCGCCGAGTTCTTCGGTTTCGCGGACCGGGGCACTCTCGAAGCCGGTAACCGTGCCGATGTGGTGATGTTCGATCCGGAAACGGTCGGTGATCGCGCCACCTATGAAGATCCGCGGAAAGTGTCCGCGGGTATCGGTCTGGTCATGGTGAACGGCACCGTCGTCTGGCGTGACGGGAATCAATCCGGTGTCTATCCAGGGGAGATACTGAGCCGGGGGGAGGGAGACGATTCCACTGCGAACACGGACCGTGTCGAGGAGGAGACGGGGTACCAGGGTTCGTTGAACCGGACTGCGGTACAGGGCAACTCGGCCGTCGACAGCCCGAAGGCGGAGGCACCGTCCGACGATTCGGATCGGCCGGCGATCGACGCGACCGGTGGCGAGGGGGTCATAGCTCGCGAGCCCACCGATGAGGAGCGGCGGCGGGGTCGTCTGGGGGACCGGCCGTGGCAGTGCGCTGTGGGTGGTGCGGGGTTCGCCGCGGGCAGGGTGGGGCGCGTGTGGGCCGAGGATTCGGCCGGGTCCACACAAGAGGTGTCGAAGGAGCAGCGGGAGCGGATCGCGGCGCTGGCGGACAGTCTGGGTGGCGGGGCGTCGTACACCTTGGCCGAGGCGTTGGGGAACGACTGGCTGCGCGGGTATGTCACGAATCTCGACGATCTGGTGCATGTGATCGTTTCCGATGACACCGAGCTACCGCTCATCGGTCCGGACTGCACTGTTTTGGTCGGTGCGGATGTGGCGGATGAGGACGCTGACCCCTCCGATACCAATGGTCATGTGCTGGTGCTGTACCGCGATGGCGCGGGTCCGGTGCGGGTGCGGGAAACCATTGGGGGTCAAGAATTCGATTACCCGTACCGCCGTGGGATGCGGGTGGCGGGCGCGACGAAGTACTACCGGATGGCCTGGGACGGGCCGGTGGCCGCGATGCCGTTGGCGGAGGGGGAGCTGTCGACGGCGGTGGCGGGAGCGGACCGGCCCACGTCGTGGTCGGGAATGCCTTTACCGGGTGGGGACGAGCCTTCCACAGATTCCGATCCGAAAACTACCGCGCGGCTCCCGGTTTCCGAGGACGACGACACTCGGAAGCTTTCCGACACCGAGGAGATCGCGGCTACCGCTGCGCTGCCCAGGGAAATCGACGTCATCGAACAACAGATCCGGGGAGCGCTGGAAGGTATCGGCCGATCCGGTGCGCCGTTGGCTTCGGAGTTGGTGGATCGTCCGCTGGACCGTGAGACCACAGCCGCTATCCGGTCGGAGCTGAACGATCGGCTGAAACATGCAGCGCCGGACCAGCATACGGATCTTAAAAGGCTGTTCCAAAGCCTAATCGACCTGATCGATTGGTATCACACTGCTACCGTTGACTCCGCTGCTGACGCGCAACGGATGGCGAACGGTAAGTTCCTGCTCGGACGGGTCCGGGTGGTGACGAACGAACCAGGTGCGGTGGTAGCGGGTTCGGAGACCGACGGTCAGCAGCGCACCGCGGGAACGCCACCCATCGCGGATCAGGCCATCGAGTCCGTCGCCGACGCGCGCCGACGTTCCGATGCGTTGGAACAGGAGCCGCCGCATCCTGATAGCGCACCTTGGTTGATTCGATTGCCGAAAATCGAAAAGTTGACGCCCGAAGTCGCCGTGGCGACGACCGACGGCGAGATCACCATCATGGCCAAAGCCGGTCCACAGGCTGTGGCGCAGGCGATCTCGGAAAACGAGAACGTACGGCGGCGGATTGAAGACCATATCCGTAACCAGATGGAGGCGATCAAGGCCGGGGCCGGATCTGGACCGGCGACGGGCGTGCGGGTTTATTTCGGGAACGTCGCGAACTCGGTGAACGAGGGATTGATTCTCGTGCAGGGGAATCGGGTCCTCGTGCAGGACGGCGGCGGGCAATGGTTCGAACGGAAAGGTGAAATCCCCAAGGCCGAGGGTGACCATGCAGCCGGCGAGATCCGCCGGGGATTGTGGGCCGACAGCCGGAGTGCGTTCGGCAGCACGGCCGAGGAAACGCGACAGGGTGATCCCGCTGGTCCCCGTGGCGCTACGGCACGTGAGGAAGCCTCCGGCCCGGACGGTACCGCTGGATACCGCGGCCCGCTGGGGTTGCCCAAGGGCTTCCTTCCGTCTCCGGAACAACTCGATGACGAGATCAACAAGCGGGCACAGTCCACAGGAGGTCCGGTGCCATCGGACGAGTCTGATGGTGCTTCGTTTGCCGAGTGGCAGGAGGGTGACGGCACCACGCAGAACGTTGCAGTCGAGCGACAGGTACGCGGCCCGAGGCCGGCGCCGGGTATCGAAGCCGAAGTTCAGCGGGTGGTCGGAGAACTATGCCTCCGGTATCCGGAGGTCATGGTCGAGGGCATTCGTTTCGCACGCTCCGGATGGCGAATCGTGGACGACGGGCCCGGGTGGATCTCGATCGACATCGATGATCTGACCGATCTCGATTCGGTGCAGGGGGTGGTCGGGTCAGCATTCGGAGTTCTCAGGGCAGAACCAGGTGAACCCGGCGCGGTTGCCCGGCCGGGCCCGAGGCTCGAGCTCGGCCCCGATCAGCGGGATTCCATCTTGCCGCTGTTGCGCGCGCAAGTGGCCGAGTTCGAGCTTTCCGGCGGTGCGGCGCTGGCCATCGAAATGGTGGCGAGTGCCGTGCAGGCTGCACAAGCACCGTCTTTCACGTCCGAGGTGAAGGTGGACGACGACGGCTGGCGGCGGCTGACCGTAACCGTGACCGATGCTCCGGGGGACAACTCACTGAGGGTGGAGATCGCCAAGGCAGCGAACTCCGGTATCCGTATCCATGCCGTGGTAAATAGCCAAGCGGGTAACTCGGCTTGGCAGAGGGTCGCGGCGGATTGCGCGAAACGGCTTGCGGCGGAAGTGGGTGCCCGGCTGGAAAGCCCGGGGCTGCGGGCGGTGGATCTCCTGCTGAACCGTTCGGTGGACAAAGCCTCACAGGTTGTGCTGGCCAACACGATGTCAGGCTTGCCACCGATGGTGGTGCAAGTCAAGACGGGCAGCGTCGCGAATCCGGCAGACCACCGGTTGGATCCGCAGACGTTCCGGCGTCTGCAGGAACTCGGGGCGCAATTCAGTGAGAAGCCGCTGCGTAGAGCCGATTCACCGAGCCAACCTCTGTATGGGCATGAAGTCACCGTCGACTGCGATGAAGGCCTACCCTCACTGCGGGCGGTCACCGGCCCCGAGGCTCAGGCTCCCAGCGATCTCGCAGCCATGGTCGAATACCCGCGCGAAGAAATGCCTTTCGAGGAGGTGACGGAAGACAAGAGCCCGGCGGAAGGCTTCGAGCCGCCCGTAGTCGAGCCACTGCACGCAGGTTCCGATCAGCCCGATTGGCAAGAACCGGATCGGTCGGCGATCAACAGGGTGCCGAATCAGCCGCCGTTCACCGGTGGCGGCGGACCAGCCCGTGCCGCATCGTCCGATCCCGGGGGTTTTGTCCGCTCCCTGGGGGCTGACGGTATCGAGGGGCCGGATGGTGGCGCAGCGCAGATAGATCTCGACCCGGCCGCCGAGGACCTGGACAGCCCGGGAATTGCCGGGCTCGCAGGAAACGTACGCCCGCCCCGTACCGGCCGGACCCACGACTGGGCGGTGAGCGCGCGGATCGTCGGCGAACTCGCCCGCCTGGGCCGGCCGGTGATCCTGGCCGGCGGGCTCACCGCCGACAATGTGGACGAGGCGATCGCCGCCGTGCACCCGTTCGGGG
>NZ_JARWPM010000165.1 GCF_029869215.1 Nocardia carnea | reverse complement strand
CGACAGCACCGTATCCGGGGCGGGACCGAGGTCGAAGTACTCCCACAACGCGCCCCAGAAATCGGCGAGATGGTCCACCGACCACCGCCACAGGGCGTGATAGTCCGGAAGCGTGGCACCTGTCCGCGCCTCGACCAACCGCGCGAAATCGGTGACCCGGGCAGCGGCTATATCCCGTCCACTCGGCACCCACTGCGGTTCCACCGCCCCAACCTCCTGTGCTGTGTTTGTTTTGCGCCGCCTGCGGCGGCGCGGGGGTTGGGGGCGCGGGTGGGCGCGGGGGGGGGGGGGGAGGCCCCCCCGCCCGGCCGGGCGGCCCGCCGCGGCCGCGCCCGCCGGGGGCGGCGCCCCCCCCGCGCCGCGCGGGGCGCGCCGGGGTTGTTGGTGCTCCCCCCCCGGCGGGCCCGGGGGGGCCCCCCCCCCCGGGGGCCCCGCGGGCCCCGCCAATCGACACAGCCGCAGGCGCCGCAAATCAACGCAGCACTTTGCGGCTGATGGCGTATTTGTGGACTTCCGTGGGGCCGTCGTAGAGGCGGAAGGGGCGCATATCGCGGAAGATCATTTCGACGACGGTTTCGTCGCTGACGCCGATACCGCCGAGAATCTGCACGCAGCGGTCGGCGACCTTGAACAGTTCCTCGGAAACGAACGATTTCGCCATCGAGCTCTCGTGGCGTGCCTTTTCGCCTTGGTCCATGAGCCAGCAGGCGTGCCAGATGGTCAGCCGGCACTGGTGCAGGGCGATCTCGTTGTCGGCGATCATGAACGACACACCCTGGTGTTCGCCGAGGGTTTTGCCGAATGCCGTGCGGGTTTTGGCATGGTCCACGGCGATGCTCTGTGCGCGTTCGGCGGCGCCGAGCCAGCGCATGCAGTGGGTCAGCCGGGCGGGGGCCAGGCGTAGCTGGGCGTAGCGCAGGGCTTGGCCTGCCTCGCCGAGGAGTGCGGATTTCGGCAGGGTGAGGCCGTCGAAGCGGACCACGCAGTGCCCTGCCACGTAATTGCGGTCCATGGTGTTCATGGTGCGTTCGATGATGATGCCCGGCTGATCGCCGTCGGTGAGGAAAAGGGTCGGGCCGGCCGGCAGATGGGGATTCTCGGCGAGCTTGGCCATGATGATCCAGGTCTTGGCACCGTTCGCGCCGGTGATCAGCCATTTGCGGCCCTCGATGGTGAAGTTCTCGCCGTCGAAGGTGGCGGTGGTGGCCAGCTGGCCCGGGTCGGAGCCGGCGCCGTCGGGTTCGGTCATGGCGAACACCGACCGCTGGTGTCCGTCGACGACCGGCTTCAGGTAGCGCGCGGTCTGCTCCGGATCGGCGATCTTGGAGAGCAGGAACATATTGCCCTCGTCGGGGGCCGCGCAATTCATAGCGACGGGGCCGAGGGTGGACCAGCCCGCCGCCTCGTAGAGGACGGCCTGCTCGATATGGGTGAGCCCGCGGCCGCCCAGTTCCTCGGGGGCCTGGATGGTCAGCAGATCCTCGGCGCGGGCGAGTTCCACCAGTTCCTGCCGGAGTTCGTCGGTGGGGCCGTGCGCGGTGAGCCGGGGGTCGCGCTCGTAGGGCACGATCTTCTCGGCGACGAACCGGCGGATCCGGTCCCGTTCGGCGGCCAGTTCGGCGGGAATAGTGAAGTCGATCATGAAGTGCCCTTCGTTCCGGGAGCGTCGCGACGAGCATACGAAACTCTGGGGCCCCGACTGAAGGCACCTGCCCGCAATATCTACCGCACGCGGGCGACCTGTCGCTGCCGCGCGCCGATCACGCGGCAGACCAGATAGATCGCGAACGAGATCGTGGTGACGAAGGTCGAGACGGGAGCCCCGGGCGCGAGCGAGAGCAGAATGCCACCGACCGCCGCGACCTCGGCGAAGATTACAGCGAGAATCGTGGCCCGCATCGGGTCGGCGGTGAGCTGGGCCGCCGCGGCGGCCGGGGTGATGAGCAGGGCGAGCACCAGCAGTGCGCCCACGATCTGGACACCGAACGCGGCGGTGATACCGAGCATCACCGCGAACAGGATCGACAGGGCGCGCACCGGGACCCCGCGGGCCACCGCGACCTCCGGATCGGTGCTGGCGAACAGCAGCGGACGGTAGACCACCGCGAGTACCGCCAGGACCGCGGCGGTGCAGGTGGCGAGCAGTGTCAGCCCGCTGAACCCGACGCTGACGACCTGCCCGGTGAGCAGCGAGAACTTCGACCCGGCACGTTCGGGGCCGAGCCAGAGGAACAGCACCGACAGCCCGAGGCCGAACGAGAGCACCACAGCGATCACCGAATCGCGTTCCCGGGCGCGGGTGCCGAGAACACCGAAGAGCACCGCGGCGACCACCGAACCCGCGATCGCGCCGACGCCGACCCCCGCGCCGACCAGCAGCGCGGCCGCGGCGCCGGTCAGCGAGAGTTCGCTGGTGCCGTGCACCGCGAACGACATCTGCCGGCTGATGATCAGCGGACCGATCACCCCGGCGAGCAGGCCCAGCAGGGCCGCGGCGAGGACGGCCTGCTGGACGAAGTCGTAGCCGAGCAGATGAACGGTGGTCCGCAGATCGAAGATCTGTGCCAGCACGTCGGAGAGCTTGTCCATCTAGGTATGTGCCTGTCGGGGTTGCCGGCCGGGCTCGGTGGCCGGTTCGGGGATATGCGGGGTGCCGGGTTCACCATGGCAATGCGCTCCGGCCGTGCCTAGCGCGTCCATCGTGTCGCCGGTGCCGACCACCACCAGCCGGCCGCGGACGCGCAGCACATCGACCTCGGTCTGGTACAGCTCGGACAGCACGGCCGAGGTCATCACCTCGTCGGGTGTGCCGATGCGGAACTTCCCGTCGACGAGGTAGAGCACCCGGTCCACCAGCGGCAGAATCGGGTTGATCTCGTGGGTGACGAACAGTACCGCGGTGCCGTGTTCGCGGCGCCGCGCGTCGATCAGGCCGGCGACCAGTTGCTGACTGGCCAGGTCGAGGCTGAGCAGCGGTTCGTCGCAGAGCAGGACCGCCGGGTCGCCGACCAGCGCCTGCGCGACCCGCAACCGTTGCTGTTCGCCGCCCGACATACTTTCCAGCGGCGCTTTCGCGAACCGCTCGGCCCCGACATCGGCGATGGCGGCGGCGACCTTGCGGCGGCGTTCGGCGCGACCGCGCAGGCCGAGCCCCCAGCGATGTCCGTCGACCCCGAGCCCGACCAGGTCGGTCCCGCGTAACTGCACGCCGGCGTCGATGGTGCGCTGCTGCGGGATGTAGCCGATATCCGGGTGCCCGGCGCGCGGCTCGGCCCCGCCGATGCGGGCTCGCCCGGCGGATAGCGCGAGCTGGCCGAGCAGCACCCGGAGCAGCGAGGTCTTCCCGGACCCGTTGGGCCCGAGAACAGCGATGAACTCGCCGCGGCCGACGCTGAGGTCCAGGTCGCGCCACAGGGTGCGGTCGCCGAAGGCGAGGGTCGCCGATTCCAGCGCTACCGCCGCCGGTCCGGTCCGGGCGGTATCCGTCGATCCGGCATTCCGCGTGCCGGCCGGTAACGGGCCTTTCCCGTCGGGTGACCGGGCGTCCCGTCCGCCGGGCGATGCGACCGGCCGCGCGGCGCCGGCGGTGGCTCGGCCGCTGTTTCCGGGCGAGCCGGTACCACGGTCGGTCGCCGTATCCGGGGACGAGCCGCGACCGTTCGCCGACGCGGTATCGCTCATCGGGTGCATCCGTTCGTCGCTTCTGTCGGGTCAGCCGACGGCGTCGGCCAGTGCCTGTGCGTTGCGGGTCTGCCAGGCCACGAAATCGAGCCCGGGCGGCAGCGTCTCGGTGACCTCTACCACAGGGATACCGGCCGTATCGGCGGCCGCCCGCAGATCCTTGCTGATCTTGTCCTCGGTCTGGACGTTGTAGATCAGCACGTCGATCTTCCGGCCGGTGATCAGATCGCGGGTCGCGGCCACGGCAGCCGGCGCGGGGTCGGTTTCCTGTTCGATCGCTTCCTGGTAGTCGCGCGGGGTCTTGTCGACTGTGCCGGCGTCCTGGAGCAGGTAGTACGCCAGTGGCTCGGTCTGCAGGACCGGTGTGTCCGGGTGCTCGGCGGCGGTCTGGTCGGTGAGCGTGGTGATCGCATCGAGCCGGCCGGTGAACTGGGCGGCGCGATCGGTGTACGCGCTCGCGTGCGCGGGATCTAGTTCGCCGAGTGCGGTGCCGATCTGCTCGGCCACCCGTGCGACGGTCTCCATGTCGTACCAGATGTGTTCGTTCGTATCCTCGGCGATCTCGCTGTCGCGGGCGGCGACGGCTTCGACGGCGCGCTGATCGCGGCCCTCGATCGCCTCCTCCATGAACTCGTCGTAGTGCCCGCCGTTGAAAACCACGAGATCGGCATCGCTGATCTGCGCGGATTCGGCGGCCGAAGTTTCGTGGGAGTGCGGGTCGGCGGCCGGGTCGGAGATGATCGCGGAGACTTCGGCATCCGGGCCGGCCACCGCGCTCGCGATATCGGCCCACACATTAGTGGACGCGACCACCTGCGGCTTATCCGAATTCTCACCGGAATCACCGCAGGCGGAGAGCGCCGCGACCGTCGCCACGCCGACGGTGAGAACCAGGGCGCTGCGGGCAGACTTCAAGAACACGGTGTACCTACCAGAGTTTAATGGAAATCGTTTCCGTTTTACTTTAGCAGGCAGTGTTTCCGGGGCCCGCCCCGGGGGGGCGGGGGGGGGGGGGCCCCGGGAGACGCGGGAACCGGTGCTTTTCGCCGCCGCGCTGGCGGTCCGCGCGGTCCGCTCGGGTTCGGTATGCCTGGATCTGACCAGGATGCGGGAGATCGGCGTGGACGCCGACGACGAACGGGCCGAGCATATCGATCTCG
>NZ_JARWPM010000164.1 GCF_029869215.1 Nocardia carnea | reverse complement strand
GCGGCCGGGCGGGTTCGCTGGGTGGGATTCCCAGTCGCGGAGCGGTTTCGCGGGGGCGGCGGCCGGGGACACGTAAGATCGTGTCTCAATAACTTTCCGCTGTTTGCTGTTCGAATGCTGAATGCCGATGTCATGACCGGGGCATGATGGTGTGCGTTGGCCTACGCCGAGTTCTGGGTGGGGATACGGAGGTGTGGACGTGCGGTTTCATCGATTAGCTGTACTCATGCTGGGGGTGGTCGGCTTGGCTGCCGGACTCACCGTCGCGCGACCTGTCCCAGCGGCCGCGGCCGAGATCGTCGGGATCGACGCGCTCAGCCCCACCAGGTCCGCCGTGTTCATCGCCTCGCCCGCGATGAATCAGGTCGTCCAGGTGCAGGTGCTGCATCCCGCGGGCGGCGGCTCGCGGCCCAGCTATTACCTGCTCGACGGGCTCGACCCCGGAATAGGCCAGAGCACCTGGACCAACGCCACCGACGCCGAACCGTTCTTCCTGGGCAAGAACGTGAACGTGGTGCTGCCGGTCGGCGGGAAGGCCAGCTATTTCACCGACTGGCGCCGTCCCGATCCGAACCTCGGCCACTACAAGTGGGAAACCTTCCTCACCCAGGAACTGCCGCCGATCATCGACGCCAATTTCGCCGGCAACGGGGTGAACGCGATCGGCGGGCTGTCGATGGGCGGGCATGCGGCCTATATCCTCGCGGCGCGGCATCCGGCCCTCTACACCGCGGTCGCCGGGTACAGCGCCTGCCCCGATACGGGGATGGCCACCGGCGCGGTGCAGTTCTCGATCCTCACTCGCGGTGGTAACCCCGACAATATGTGGGGTCCCGGTGGCAGCCCGGAATGGGCGGCCCACGATCCGGCGCTGATGCTGGACCGGTTGCGGGGCAAGACCCTGTACCTGTCCACCGGCACCGGTCTGCCGGGTCCGCACGAGCTGGAACTGAAACCGCAGCTGCCGGAGAACATCGTGCTGGGCGGGCCGATCGAGTTCGCGGTCGATACCTGTGTGATCGGCTTCGAGCGGCGGGCGCGGGCGGCGGGATTGCCCATCCGGGTGGATTACAGCCCGGTCGGCACGCATTCCTGGTCGTACTGGAACGACCACCTCAAGGCGTCCTGGCCGGTGGTCGGCCGCGCGATCGGGGCGTAGGCGCGGAGTGTCGGTGGCTTGTCCGGGTGTCGGGCGGGGCCGCTACGGTGGGGGCCATGGCTGACAGTGCGGGTCCGATGACCGAGGCGGTGACGGCGCCGGCGGCGAAGACGGTGCCGCAGGAGCGGGTGCACCACGGCGATCGTTTCGTCGACGACTACGAATGGTTGCGGGACAAGGAGAACCCCGAGGTCATCGCCTACCTCGAGGCCGAGAACGCCTACACCGAGGCGCAGACAGCCCATCTCGCCCCGCTACGGGAGAAGATCTTCGACGAGATCAAATCCCGCACCCAGGAGACCGATCTGTCGGTGCCCACCCGGCTGGGCGAGTACTGGTACTACTCGCGTAGCTACGAGGGCAAACAGTACGGCGTGCAGTGCCGCTGCCCGATCGACGCGAACGCGGCCGGTATCGATGCCTGGACCCCGCCGCAACTGGAGGCCGATACCGAGATCCCCGGTGAGCAGGTACTGCTGGACAGCAACGAACTGGCCGAAGGGCACGATTTCTTCGCCCTCGGCGCGTTCTCGGTGAGCCACGACGGCAACCTGCTGGCCTTCTCGGTGGATACGGCCGGCGACGAGCGCTACACGCTGCGCTTCAAGGATCTGCGCACCGGCGAACTGCTCGGCGACGAGATCGCGCGGACCGCGCCCGGCGCCACCTGGTCGCTCGACGGCAGCCACGTCTTCTATCAGACGGTCGACGAATCGTGGCGGCCCGATACCGTGTGGCGGCACCGCCTGGGCACCCCGACCGCGGACGACGTCAAGGTCTTCCACGAGCCGGACGAGCGGTACTGGGTGAGTATCGGCGGCACCCGGTCGGAGAAGTACCTGATGATCTGGGTCGGCTCCAAGATCACCACCGAGGGCTGGGTACTGGAATCCGATAACCCGACGGGCGAGTTCCGGGTGCTGCTGCCCCGCCGCGAAGGGGTGGAGTACGCGGCCGAGCACGCGGTGATCGCGGGGCAGGACCGGTTCCTGATCCTGCACAACGATGTGGTCGACGGCGTGAAGGCGGAGAACTTCGTGCTGGCCGAGGCACCCGCCGCGGATCCCGCGCAATTGCGCACCCTCATCGGCCACCGCGACGATGTGCGGCTCGAGGATATCGACGCGTTCGCCGGACAACTGGTGCTCAGTTATCGGCGGGAGGCGCTGCCGCGGGTCGCGGTATGGCCGCTCGGCCCGGACGGGTACGGCGAACTGCGCGAAATCGAATTCGATCTGGAGCTCTACAGCGCCGGCCTCGGCTCGTGCCCGGAATGGGATCAGCCCACGCTGCGGGTCGGGCTGACCTCGTTCATCACTCCGACGCAGGTATTCGACTATGTCGTGCAGACCGGCGAACTGCTGCTGCGCAAGGAACAGCCGGTGCTCGGTGGCTACGACGCCGCCGACTATGTGCAGCACCGGGATTGGGCGGTGGCCGCGGACGGCACCCGGATCCCGATCTCCGTCGTCGCGCGCCGCGATACCGACCTGGCCACCGGCCCGAAACCGTTGCTGCTCTACGGTTACGGCTCGTACGAGGCCAGTATGGATCCCGGATTCTCGGTATCGCGGTTATCGCTGCTGGATCGCGGGATGGTCTTCGCCATCGCCCATGTGCGCGGCGGCGGCGAAATGGGCCGGCTGTGGTACGAGAACGGCAAAACCCTCACCAAGAAGAACACCTTCACCGATTTCATCGCCTGCGCCCGGCATCTCATCGACAACGGCACCACCGCTGCCGACAGGATGATCGCCGACGGCGGCAGCGCGGGCGGTCTGCTGGTGGGCGCCGTGGCGAATATGGCGCCTGAGCTGTTCGCCGGGATCCTGGCCAACGTCCCGTTCGTCGACCCGCTGACCTCCATTCTCGACCCGTCACTGCCACTCACCGTGATCGAATGGGACGAGTGGGGAAATCCGTTGGCGGACAAAGATGTCTACGAATACATGAAATCGTATTCGCCCTACGAGAACGTCGTGGCGCAGGACTATCCGGCCATTCTCGCGATCACCAGCATCAACGACACCCGCGTGCTGTACGTGGAACCGGCGAAATGGGTCGCGAAACTGCGCGCCACCAAAACCGGTGACGCTCCGCTACTGCTGAAAACCGAAATGAGCGCCGGGCACGGCGGAGTCAGCGGCCGCTACGAGAAGTGGCGCGAGGTCGCGTTCGAGTACGCCTGGGTGCTGGATACGGTCGGGGCAGGGGACAACTAGGCGGTACGCCGGGCAGCCCAGACGGTGCGCTCGGTCCGCAGCGCCAGGTCGGTGCGGTCCAGGATGCTGTGGGGGCCGGTGGTGTCGAGGAGCCGATCGAGGGCGGTGTGGTCTTCGGCCGGGATCATCGCCGCTACGCGCTCGCGTAGCTGTCGTAGCGTCGCGAGCGCGTAGCGGCCCACGGCCGGGTTTTCCGCCGCGGGCACTTCGATGACGAAGGTGCGCACATCTTCGACGGTGAGCCCGGCCGCCGACAGCAGGGGCGCCCAATCCGCGCCCCGGTGCGGGAGATGTCCGGCGTGCAGCGCGTCGGCGGCGTCGTGACAGCGGTCCTCGAGTCCGGGTCGTTCGGCCGGCGCGGCCGGTGGCAGGAACCGGGGGAGGCCGGCCAGTTCCACGACGGCCAGCAGCCCGTCGGGATCGAGCGCGGTGCCGACCTTGCCCAGCGCGCCGACCGGGTCCGCCAGGTGGTGCAGGGACGCCGAAGCCCAGACCAGATCCGGTGTGCCCAGGTCGGGCCAGGTGCCGGCGTCGAGGTCGGCGGCGATGGTGTCGATACGTCCGGTGAGCCCGGTGGCGCAGGCTTTCCCGCGCAGCCGGGCGAGATGATCGACCGAGGAATCGACCGCCCGCACATATGCGTCGGGAAACTGCCCGAGTAGGGCGAAGGTACCGGCGCCCGTGCCGGCACCCAGGTCGACGATCGCGCGTGGCGTTGCCCGGACGGGCAACCACGCGATGACGGCGGCGGTGTGCTCGGCGAGGGCCTGGGCGTCCAGTTCGAGGATTTCGGCCAGGGCGGCGGAGTCCGCGGGGTGGTCCGTGGTGTGGTGGGTGTGGGCCGGGTGGGTGTGCGGCATGACCTCCACGCTAAGCCGTCATGCTCGGATGGCAAGCATCATCCCGGGACGCGCAAGAATAGTGTCGCGATGGGTGCCGTCTGCGCATAAGGGGCAAGTCAGTCGGCGGTGCCGCCCGCCGGGCCTTCGGTGTCCGGATCGTCCTGGCCGTCACGCTGGTGACCGCGCCGGGCGTCGCGATCGAAGATGCCGAGTATTTCGCACGGCCCGCCTTCGGCGCCGATTTCGTGCGGCAGCATGGTGGGGAACTCCGCGGCCTGGTTGGTCTCGACCCGGAAGCGCCGGTGTCCGAGCATCAGGACCGCGGTGCCCGAGAGTACGAGCAGCCATTCGCGGCCGGGGTGTGCGCGCATACGCGCCGGGTTGTCCGGCGGTGGCTGGGTCAGACGCCGGCGCACCACGCTGACATCGGGCCGGCTCTGGATCGACCAGCGCAGGATGCCGTGCGCGGCGTTGATCGTGGGGTTGATGATCACGTCGTCGGCGGAGGTCTCGACCAGTTGGTCGAGGCTGGTGTCCAGCGCGCGGGCGAGGGTGACCAGCTGGTCGAGTGCCAGGCGGCGCTGTCCGTTCTCGATCCGGGACAGGCTGGACTGGCTCAGGTGCGCACGGCTCGCCAGTTCCTCCAGCGACCACCCCTGCGCCACTCGCAGGGCGCGGATGCGTTTGCGTACGAGGCTGTCCAGATCGCCATCTTCTTGCGTCATAAGCAACAGTGTATGCCTCATCGGCAAACCGTGGTTAGGGTCGTTCCGGAAACCGGAACTCCTGGACCAGCCCGAAAGGTACCGATATGGCCGAGACCGCTTTCACCTACCTGTCCGACCCGCTACCCGACCACACCGTCGATGTCGTGGTGATCGGCGGCGGCGCCGCGGGCCTCAACGGGGCGCTGATACTGGCCCGCTCACGGCGTTCGGTCGTGGTGATCGACAGCGCGGACCCGCGCAACGCCCCCGCCGAAGCCATGCACGGATTCCTCGTGCTCGACGGCACCCCGCCCGCGCAACTGCTCGAACGTGGCCGCGAGCAAGTGCGCAATTACGGTGGCCGCGTGGTGCACGCGACGGTCGCCGCCGCCGAACCCGCCACCCCGTCCGCGGACGGTGACCTGCGGTTCACCGTCACCACGAGCGACGGCCGCCGGCTCAGCGCGCGCCGCGTACTGGTGGCCACCGGGCTGCGCGATGTGCTGCCCGAGATTCCCGGCCTGGCCGCCCACTGGGGGCGCAGCGTCGTCCACTGTCCCTACTGCCACGGCTGGGAGGTTCGCGACGAACCCATCGGTGTCATCGCCACCGGTCCCAATTCGATCCACCACGCGTTGCTGTTCCGGCAGCTGAGCGATGACCTGAGCTATTTCACCGGCGCGACCGAACTCGACGCCGAGACCCGCGCGCGCTTCGCCGCCCGCGATATCACCGTCGTCGAGGGCGCGGTAGACGAGGTTGTCACCGCCGCGGACGGCACCCTCGCCGGTGTCCGGATGGCAGACGGCCGGGTCGTCGCCCGCCGTGTTCTCGCGGTCGCCACCTACATGCAGGCCCGCACCGCGGGATTGGAAGGGCTCGGGCTGCCGGCCGAAGACCTCGAGAACATGGGCCGCCGGTTCGCTTCCGGAATGGCCGGCACCACCGATATCCCGGGCGTGTGGGTGGCGGGCAACGCCGCCGACCTCGCGGCTCAGGTCGGCGCCGCCGCGGCCGCGGGGGCATTGGCCGGCGCGCATATCAACGCCGTGCTCGCCACCGCCGACACCGACGCGGCCCTCGCCGCCGCCCGGGCGACCACCTGATCGAAAGGCCCGCGCTCTCCTGCGCGGGCCCGTGCACCAACCCTGACCAGCCGCGGCGCCCGGGCATCGACCCGGGCGTCTGTTCCGGCGTGCCCGCTTACCGGAGGAATCCATGAACACCACTCCACCCACCCGCGCGGTTACAGCCGCCGCCGGCCCCACACCGGATGCCGCTCAGCTGCGCGCCATCTTGATCGCGGTCTCCCTTGCGCTGATGGCGGTCATCGCGTCGATGACGGGGCTCAATGTGGCCCAGACCCAGATGGCCGTCGAGTTCGGCGCCTCGCAGCACACAATCCTGTGGATCATCAATATCTACACCATGACCTTGGCCGCCTTGCTGCTGCCGTTGGGCGCCATCGGCGACCGGCTGGGCCGCAAACCCATGCTCATCGCGGGGCTCGGGGTTTTCGGTATCGCCAATATCGTGGCCGGGTTCGCCCCCGGCGCCGAGGTGATGATCGGTTCGCGCGTGGCGGCCGGTATCGGCGCGGCCATGATCATGCCGATCACCCTGGCCGTGATCACCTCGACCTTCCCCGAAGAGCAGCGCGGTAAGGCCATCGGTATCTGGACCGGCGTCGCCGGCGGCGGTGGCATCTTGGGAATGTTCTTGTCCGCGTTGCTGGTCGATATCGCCGACTGGCGGTGGTTGTTCGTCCTTCCGATCGTGTTGGTGCTGGCCGCCCTGGCCACCGCGCTCCCGGCGGTACCCAACTCGCGAGAGCTCCCCCGCCACGGCTTCGATACCGCCGGTGCGTTGCTGTCGGTGCCGGCTGTTGCCGGTCTGATCTTCGTGCTCCAGGAAGGCCCCGAACGCGGCTGGACCGCACCCGCGACCCTGTTCGGCCTGGCCGCGGGTCTGCTGGGCACGTTCGGATTCGTGGCCTGGGAGTTGCGGCGCCGAGACGGTGCGCTGCTCGACGTCCGGCTTTTCGGGCAGCGTGGTCTGGCCGGCGGTTCGCTCACTCTGCTGGTCGCCTTCGGCGTGCAGGCCGGTATCGCGGTGGTGTTGTTCCCGTTCTTCCAGGCCGTGCTCGGCTGGTCGGGGCTGGGCGCGACGCTGGCCCAGCTGCCCATGGCCCTGGCGATGATGATCGTCTCCGGGCTGGCGCCCGGGCTGGTCGAGCGGATCGGGACCCGCGCCACCATGGCGATCGGTATCGCGCTCAGCGGGGCGGGGCTGGCGCAGATGGCCGTCTTCGCCACCGTCGACGGCGGCTATCTGTCCATCCTGCCCGGACTCGTCGCCATGGGTATCGGCATGGGATTCGCCATGGCCCCCGCCACCCATGCCATCACCGGCTCCCTGCCGCCGGGCGAACAGGGTGTGGCCTCGGCACTCAACGATGTCACCCGGGAATTCGGCGCCGCGCTGGGCATGGCCCTGCTCGGGGCGCTCGTGGCCACCGGCTACCGGAACTCCGTCGACGGCAAGCTCGACGGTATCGCGCCCGAGACGGCCGAGATCGCACGCGTTGGTGTCGCCAATGCCGTCGATATCGCCCACACCGCGGGCGATCAGGGGCCGCTACTGATCCGGGCCGCCCAGGAATCGTTCGTCGCAGGATGGCAGCAGTCCATGTGGGTCGGTGTGGCCGTCATGGCCGGATTACTCGTCTACATCCTGGTATTCGGGCCGAAGAACGTTCGTACCGAGCCCGGACCGGTTCGGGTGCCAGAACGGTCACCTTCGGACGGAACTCCGAAATCGGACGAGTTGCTGTAGTGCGGCCGAGCAGGTAGCCGGGTCGCGGGTGAGAGGTCCCGAGGAGCGGCCGGTGGCAATCGGATCGTGTCCGGATGTTCGCGCGCCGGTCATATGCGCTGCACGGGGTGGTCACCGGACCTGCACGTATAGGTCATCGGTATTGCATACGGCGGTCACCTGTGACTGCCACTATCTGTACATGAACGCTGAGCTACTTGTATCGGTGTCCGGGGTCCGGGAGACCACCCGGGACGCGGCGATCGGATTCGCCGAGGAGATGGATCAGCGTGGCGTGCGGTTGTCGCTGCTGGTGGCGCCTCGCCTGAAGGGCAAATACCGGCTTGCCGACGACCCCACCACACAGACCTGGCTACGCGGCCGCCGGGAACGCGGCGACGCGATCGTGCTGCACGGCTACGACCAGGCGGCCACCAAGCGGCGGCGCGCCGAATTCGCGACACTGCCCAAACACGAGGCGCTGCTGCGGCTCACCGCCGCCGACCGGGCGATGGAGCAGGTGGGTTTGCGTACCCGGCTGTTCGCGGCGCCGCGCTGGGACGCCTCCGCCGGGGCCGTCGCGGCGCTGCCCGAACTGGGTTTCCGGGTTTCGCTGGGGCTCACCAGCATTCACGATCTGGAACGCAATACCGTGCAGAAGGCGCGGGTGTACGGCATCGGCGAAGGATTCCGGGCCGAACCGTGGTGGTGCCGGGCGCTGGTACTCGGTGCGGCCCGGACCGCCCGGCGGGGCGGCGTGCTGCGGCTCGCGGTCTCGGCCGCGCAGCTCGGCCGGCCGGGGCCGCGGCAGGCCATGCTGGACGCGGTTGATCTTGCGCTCTATCACGGGGCGCACAGTGAGGTGTACCGCTGGGAACCGCTCACCGCGGTGCGCGCGGCCTGAGGCTCCGCCGCCCCTGATCGGCGATAGCGGGGGCGGCGGGTTCAGGTCGTGAGGTGGTGTTCGGTGGGTTCGGGCTCAGTGCGTGTCCCTGATGTCGGCGATTGCGGGCCGGGTCAGAACGTGGTGGTGTTTTCCGGGGTCAGGACCGTGAATTCGGTATTGCTCTTGCGCATTTCGTCCAGGCGGCTGAAGTACACGCCCCAGGCCGGCTCGGCGATGATCCCGTAGTGGATGGGGAACGCCGCTCGCGGGGCGACCGCGCGCAGGTAGTCCACGGCTTCGCTGATCTTCATCCATGGGGCCGCGGCCGGGATCGCCAGCACGTCCACCGGGGTGTAGGGCACCCAGAGGGAATCGCCGGGGTGGACGAAACTGGTCGGGTTCTCGGCGCTGCCGAGCTGGAATACGGTGTTGTCGACGACCGGGAGGTCGGGGTGGATCACCGCGTGCCGGCCGCCGCCACCGGTGATCCGCAGATCGCCGAGTTCGATGACATGTCCGGCGTGCACGGCCTCCCACGGGCCGTCCTGCAGTTCGGCGGTCTGCGGGTCCGACAGCAGCCGGGCGCCGGGATTGGCCGAGATCAGCGCCTCGATACGGTTCGGGTCGATATGGTCGGCGTGCTGGTGGGTGACGGCGATGGCATCCAATCCGGTGAGACCCTCGAAACCGTGCGAGAACGCGCCGGGATCGAAGAGGACCTTCTTGCCGTGCAGTTCGACGAGTACGCAGGAGTGACCGAAATGGGCTATATGCATGGCCCCAGGTTAGGACCGCGGCGGCGCGGCGCCGTACAAGGCCTGGTCGACCAGGCGCTCCACCATCGATTCCTCGAGCGGGACCTTGAGGACGAGTAGCCGGTGGTAGCAGGCGCCCCACAGTTGGTCGACGATGACGTGCAGGTCCGCGTCCTCGCGGAGCTGGCCCTGCTGTTGTGCGGTCTGCAAACGGAGACGGGCGAGTTCGCGGCGCGGCAGGGCATAGTTCTCCGACCAGGCCCGCGCGAGATCCGAGTCGAGTTGCGCGGCGCCGATGAGCTCGGTAATGGGATGACCGGTCCCCGTCATCAAGCGAACGAAGGAGGTGAGCTGGGCGATGAGGTCCGCGCGGAGATCGCCGCTGTCGGCGAATTCGAGCGCCTGCGCGCTCTGCGTGAAAAAGGCTTCGGCCGCGAGCGCGCCCGGCGAAGGCCACCACTTGTAGAGGGTCGTCTTGCTCGAGCCCGCTTCTTTCGCGACTCGGTCGAAAGTGACCGCGCGGACCCCGTCCTGCAGCAGGATGCGCCCCGCCGCCGTGAGCACCTCGGCGCGCACATCGGCCGCGGGCCTGCGGCCTCGTCCCCGGCGGGTGGCCGTGCTGTCGGACATGACCTTCCTTTCCGAGCGGGCCACGTGCCGGCACCCGCATCATGTGGACAGACTGTCTATATAGCTTAACGAGTGCGTGTAGCCCGGACGCCGACAGCGGGGCCCGGGCCACACGGTTCGGATCAGGCCACCGCTTTCGTGCGGATCAGATCCATGACCTCGGTGCGTAACTCGGCGAACCGGGGCAACGCCTTGGTCGTCAGCTGGTCGCGCGGGCGGGGGAGATCCACGCCGATGGTGGCGAGGACAACGCTCGGGCGCGGTGACAGCACCACAACGCGGTCGGCGAGATAGACGGCTTCGTCGATATCGTGGGTCACCAGCACCATCGTCACGCCGGTTTCGGCACGGATACGCAGGATGAGGTCTTCGAGGTCGGCGCGGGTCTGGGCGTCGACCGAGGCGAAGGGCTCGTCGAGTAACAAGATCTCCGGCCGGTAGGCCAGGCCGCGAGCGATCGCGACCCGCTGCTGCATGCCCCCCGAGAGCTGCCAGGGGTAGCGGGAGCCGAAGCCGTCGAGACCGACCGCGCGCAGCGAATCGGCCACCCGCCGTTGCCGTTCGGCCGGATCGGGGACCTTGTTGTACAGAGGCAGGCCGACGTTGCGCGCGACCGTGAACCACGGCATCAGTGACCGGCTGTAATCCTGGAAAACCGAGGCCATGGTCGCCGGCGGTTCGGTCACCTCGGCGCCGTTGAGGGTGACGGTGCCCGAGGTCGGCGTGGACAGGCCGCTGAGGCAACGCAGCAGCGTGGTCTTGCCGGCGCCGGAAGGACCGACGATGCAGACGAACTCGCCGGCCCGGACTTCCATGGTGAGATCGCGGACGGCTTCGACCGCATCGGTGCCGGTGCCGTAGGTCTTGTGCAGTTGACGTACCCGGAGCATGTCAGTTCCTTTCGGTGGTCATAGCGAGGTGGCGGCGCAGGACGCGCCGCTCGAGAATGAGGAAGAGCCCGTTGAGTGCGACGCCCAGCAAGCCCAGGAGCACGGTGCCGGCCCACATCTGGGGAACGTCGAAGGCATTGCGGGCGGTGAGGGTGACGAAACCGACGCCGTTCGTGGCGGCATACAGCTCGGTGATCACGATCATGATGAAGGCGATCCCGAGACCGGTGCGGATACCCACGGCGATCTGCGGCGCGGCGGCCGGTAGATAGACCGCGGTCACCCGCTGCCGGGTGCTCAGCCGGTAGGAGCGGGCCACATCGTCCCAGTGCGGGTCGAGGCCGCGGACGGCGTCGACGGTGTTGAGCAGCACCGGAAAGATACTGACAAAAGCGATTACGGCGATCTTGGACGTATCGCCGATGCCGAGCAGTACCACGGCGACGGGTACCAGGGCGGGGCCCGGAACGGCTCGGCAGAACCGGATCAGCGGTGCGAGTGCCGCGTCGAGCAGAGGCAGCCGGCCCATCGCGGCCCCGAGACCGATCCCGGTGACTACGGCGCAGACCAGCCCGGCGAGTAGGCGGGCGAGGCTGGGCACGATATCGCTTCCGGCTCGCTCGAACAGCCAGGTCTCCCGGAACGCGGCGAGGATATCGGGTAGCGGCGGCCAGAACGGTGAGGTGCTGCCGGCGGGGGTGACCCACCACAGGATCAGCAGGATGAGCGGGACGACGGTACGAAGAACGAGCTTGTTCATGAGCGTGCCTCCTCAGGCGTTGCGCGGTCGCCGCGAGGGATGCCAGCGCAGGACCCGGCGTTCCCAGCGCTCCAGCCCGGAATCGAGGGCCACGCCGATCAGCCCGGTGACGGCGATGATTCCGTAGACGGCGTCGTAGATGCCGTTGGCCGCGTAGGTGGACAGAGTGCTGCCCAGGCCGGGCACCGCGCCGATCAGTTCGACGCTGACGGCGGCCAGCAGCGTGATGGTGGAG
Source organism: Nocardia carnea (assembly GCF_029869215.1). Taxonomy (GTDB): domain Bacteria; phylum Actinomycetota; class Actinomycetes; order Mycobacteriales; family Mycobacteriaceae; genus Nocardia; species Nocardia carnea_B. The sequence goes on along the minus strand of NZ_JARWPM010000164.1, from coordinate 28,714 downwards.
GCGAGCCGGACTCCGGTGGCGAAATAGGGCAGCAGCGACGGGACGGCGACCCAGGCGAGCCGCTGCCGGGCCGAGAGGCCGTAGACCCGTGCGGTATCGCGCATGACCGGTTCGATGGCGCGCATCCCGTACAGGGTCTGCAACAGCATCGGCCAGATCGCCGCGACCGCGGCGAGGATGACGACCACCTGAGGGCGCGCACCGAACAGCAGCAACATGATCGGCAGGTAGACCACCACCGGGATGGGGCGGAAGAACTCCACCACGCCGAGCAGCAGTTCGTGGACCACCGGGACCAGGGCCATCAGCGCGCCGACGGTGGCGCCGATCGCGATACCGATACCGAGCGCGAGCAGCCAGTGCGCGAGGGTCCGGCCCACGGCCACCCACAGTTCGGAGCCGGCGAGGTTCTGTCCGAGCCATGCGGCGATATCGGTGGCCGGTGGTAGTTCGGGCGGGAACACCCCGGTCACTGCCAGGATTTCCCAGAGCGCCAGAACGATGGCGGTGGCGAGTACGGGTGCCCAGAGGCGCATCGTCATCGCACTGTGGCCGAGAGTGCGTGCGGTGCTCATCGGGTCACCGCCAGATCGCGCGGCGGTTCGGTGAGGGTCGCGTCCGGTGAGCCGGCCCAGACGAATTCGCCGAGCGGCAGCCGGTCGTCGATACGGCCGTACCGGGCCATGAGATCGACCGTGCGCTCGGCGGCAGGGCGCTGGATCCCGGTGATGTACCACGGCACCGGCATCTGCGCGATCGCCTCCGCCGGGGCGCCGGTGGTTTCGATGATCGTGCGCCGGACCTCGTCGGGATGTTCGTTGGCGTACCGGCCTGCCTCCGCCAGCGCGGTCAGGAACCGCCGGACCACATCGGGATTGGCCTCGACGAACTCGCCCGCCCCCATCAGGACGGTGGTGACACTGTGCGGGCCGAGCGCGGCGGCCGCCGGGTTGCCGACCGAGCGGAATCCGTCGCGGGTGAGGACACCGGCGAATGGCTGCAGCGTACTGATCGCGTCGACCCTGCCCTGGCGTAGTGCCGCGACCTGGTCCTCGAAAGGTATGGCCACTACGGATACCCGTTCGGGATCGCCGCCGTCGAGGCGCACGGCCTCCAGCACCGTGAGGTCGAAGAAGCTGCGCAGGCCGTTGACGGCCACCGTGCGGCCCTCGAGATCGGCGAAGGACCGGATGGGGCTGGTCTCCGGTACGACGAGGGCGGAGGCGTCGCCCGCCGGGGTCTCGTAGTCGACCGCCAGGGAGGTGACCACGTCGACGTCGAAACCGTTCGCGGCGGCGGTCGGGATCGCGGTGATCTCGCTGACTGCCAGTTGGATCTGGCCGTTCAGCAGGAGCGCGACGGCACCGGCACTGGCTCCGGTACCGGGCCGCTGGTCGATCTCGATACCGTGCCGCGCGAAGATGCCACGCTCGACCCCGAGGGTCAGCTGGGCGTTGTTGGCGGTGGGGCTGAAATCGATGGCGAGGCGGGCGAGGCCGGCCTCGGTGCGTTCGATCCGGCCGGGATCGCCGGTGCACGCGGTGAGGGCGAGCAGCGCGACTACGGCGGAGACGACGCCGATCCTGCCCCGGTTCCGGCGTGAAGCCCTGGTCGGGGCTTCGGTGCGGCCGCGCCGGCCACCGTCGGGGTGGTGTGCTGTGCCCCTGCCCGTTCCGGGTGGCGGCGGATCGTGATCGACGCAGCGTTCCGGCTGCGGTCTGTGCTGTTTCATCATGGTCTTTCTTCCTTCTGCTGCTCGAGGTCAGGGCGGTGGGCGTGATCGTGTGCTCGTCGAGTGCGTGCGACAGACAAGGCCGCCTAGCGCTTCAGCTCCAAGGTCTCGGCGTAGCCCAACCGGCGTACGAAGGCCTCGCGGGTGAGATCGCTGAACGCCATCACGTGGTCGACACCGGCCTGTGCGGCGTCGACCACCGAACGGAACGGTTTACGCCCGGCGGGGAGGGCGAGAATGCGCGCGATCTCGTCCGCGACGCGCTGCGGGTCGGCGGTCGTACCCGGCGGGAACAGTTGCTCGTGCGCCTCGTGTGTTCGTGCGACCAGCGGGTCCAGCTCTGCGTACTGCGCCTTCACCTGCTCGTCGCCGGCGTGACCGGCGTCCGCGAAGTGATTCGTTCCCCGGGTGATCACGCCGGGCATCACGATCGAGGTCTCGATGCCGAATTGGGCGGCCTCGTAGGAGGTCACCACGGCCAGCGAGTCGAACGCGGCCTTCGATGCCGCATAGGGCCCGAGGAACGGCGGGGTTGTCACCGGGATGGTGCTGCCGACGTAGAGCAGTGTCCCGGACCGGCGTCCGCGCAGATACGGCAGTACCGCACGGTTCACCCGGTGTGCCCCGAGGGTGTTGATATCGAACAGGCGCGCCAAGTCTCTGTCGGTGAACGCCTCCACGTACCCGATGAACAGGTGCGCGGCATTGTGCACGATAACGTCCAGCTCGCCGGTCTCGTCGAGGATGCGCCGCACCGCGGTATCCGCCGATACCTGCGACGTGACGTCCAGGCCGAGAACGCGCAACTCCCAATCGCGGGATCGCGCAAGGGTTTCGAGATCCGCCGCCGCATCGGCATCGCTGCCCGACGGATCACGCATGGTCGCGTACACGGTATGCCCCGCGGCGGCCAGCGTTTCCGCGGTCAGGCGGCCGATGCCGGTGGCCGATCCGGTGATCAATACGGCGGACCTGCCCGGTGCCCGTCTCATGCCATACCGCCGTTGGTGAAGAGGACCTGACCATTGACCCAGCGGGCCGGACCGGCCAGGAAGGCCACCGTCTCGGCGATGTCCTGCGGGGTGCCCAGACGCTGGAACGGGTTGTTGCCCGCGATCTGCTCGATCACCTCCGGGCTTTTGCCTTCCAGGAACAACGGGGTCGCGGTGGGCCCCGGGGCGACGGCGTTGACAGTGATATCGCGACCGCGCAACTCCCGCGCGAGGATGAGGGTGATGGCCTCGACCGCGCCCTTGGAAGCGGCGTAGGCGCCGTAACCGGGGAGTTGCAGGCGGGTGACCGAGGTGGAGAAGTTGATGATCGCCCCGCCTGCGCGGACGCGGCGGGCCGCGAGCCGGTCGACGACGAATGTGCCGCGGACGTTCGTGCGCTGGACGCGGTCGAAAGTCTCCAGGTCCAGTTCCGCGAGCGGAGCCAGCGGCATGATCCCGGCGGTGTGCACGACGACGTCGACCCCGCCGAATTCGCTTTCCGCGCGGTCGAATACATCGGCCATCGCGGACTCGTCGGCCACATCACCGCCCACGGCGACGGCTCGGCCCCCGGCGGCCGTCACCGCGCCGGCAACCTCCTCGGCGCGGTCCTTGTTGCCCGCGTAGTGCACGACCACCGAGAATCCGTCGGCGGCGAGCCGCTCGGCGCTCGCCGTGCCGATTCCGCCGGATCCGCCGGTGATGATCGCTACGCGACCTGTGTTTTTTGTCATCTCCCGAACCTCCGAACTATATGGACACTTTGTCCACTTGTGACGATACGGAGAAATGGACAAATAGTCCATAAAAAGGTTCGTGCCGGATTCGGGGCTGCCGCCGCCTGCCCGTACGTCACCCGCCGTGACCGCCTCGCCGACCGGCAATTAGGCTGCTCAGGTAACCCCATCAGCGTTCCGGCCCGCAGCTGCGCCGGGCGCAGCTCACCCCTTTTCGTGAGGAGCAACCCGTGGCACGTGTCGTGGTCGAGGTGATGCCGAAGGCCGAGATCCTGGATCCCCAGGGGCAGGCCATAGCCGGCGCGCTACCGCGCCTGGGATTCGAAGGTGTCACCGATGTCCGGCAGGGCAAACGGTTCGAACTCGAGGTCGGCGACGATATGAGCGACGACCAGCTCGCGGCGATCGCCGAATCGCTGCTGGCCAACACCGTGATCGAGGACTGGAAGGTGGTGCGCGTCTCGTGACCGCCCGGATCGGGGTCATCACCTTCCCCGGCACGCTCGACGATGTGGACGCCGTCCGCGCCGTCCGGCTGGCCGGCGCCGACGCGGTGAACCTCTGGCACGCCGATGCCGACCTCAAGGGCGTGGACGCGGTCGTGGTCCCCGGCGGCTTCTCCTACGGTGACTACCTGCGCTGCGGCGCGATCGCCCGGTTCGCCCCCGTGATGGGCACCGTGATCGAGGCGGCCGGTAACGGGATGCCGGTGCTCGGCATCTGCAACGGTTTCCAGGTGCTCTGTGAGGCCGGTCTGCTGCCCGGGGCGCTCACCCGCAACGAGGGCCTGCATTTCATCTGCCGCGACCAGTGGCTGCGGGTCGAGGCCACCGATACCGCCTGGACCTCCCGCTACGAACCCGGCGCGCAGATCCTCGTCCCGCTGAAATCGGGGGAGGGCCGCTACCAGGCCTCGCAGTCGGTACTAGACGAACTCGAGGGCGAGGGCCGGGTGGTCTTCCGCTACGAGGGCGACAACCCCAACGGCTCCCAGCGCGCGATCGCGGGTATCGCCTCGGCGAACAAACGCGTGGTCGGGCTCATGCCGCACCCCGAACACGCCACCGAGGCGCTCACGGGTCCGAGCGACGACGGGCTGGGATTGTTCCTGTCGGCCCTGGACGCGTTGGTTGCCTCCTGACAGTTTCGGAACGCGAGGCGTCGCTGCACCGCGCGTCGGTATGACTCGGTAATACCAACTGGTAGACTGGCCTCATGAAGAAGATCACGATCAGTATTCCTGACGAGATCGCCGAAAAGGCCGCCCGCGCTGTCGAATCCGGCAATGCTTCCTCGGTGTCCGCGTGGTTCGCCGAGCTCGCTCGCCGCGAACCCGACTGGGCCGCTGCTGCGGAAATCCTCGCCGAACTCGCCGTCGAGGCGGGGGTCACCCATGCCGATCGTGAATGGGCGGCCGGTGTGTTCGATGAGATCGATGCCGAGCACACCGACGCCCTCGGTGGTGCCGCGTGATCGTTCTCGATACCGGTGCCTTGACCGGGCTCGAGAAAGGCAAGCCACGGGCCGTCGGGCTGCTCGCCGAAGCCGTCCGCCGGAGAACCCGGATCGTCGTCCCGGCGACAGTGCTGGCGCAGGCGTGGCGCAATGATCCCCGTCAGCACCCGATTCGGCGGTTGTTGAAAACAGATACTGTGACCACCATCGCGCTCGACGAGACCGCCGCCACAGCAGTCGGTGCGGTGCTCGCCGCGAGCGGTACCGCCGACGTGGTGGACGCGCACGTGATCGTTGCCGCCCGAGTCCTGCGGGCCGACCGGGTGGTCACCGCCGATCCGGACGACTTGACCGCACTCGATCCTGCCGTGCGCCTGGTGGTGGTCTGACGGCTCCTTCTGCTACCCGCATAAAGTCACTCGTATGCCGAGTTCTGCTACCGCGGCTTCGGCCGCCGGGCTGTGCGCCTTCATCGATGCTTCTCCTTCGCCATTTCACGTCTGCCGAACCATTGCCGAGGATCTGGATCGGAACGGGTTCGTTCGTCTCGACGAGACGCAGTCCTGGCCCACAGCAGGTGGCAGGTATTACGTCGTACGGGGTGGGTCACTCGTAGCCTGGGCCGATCCGGAGCAGACCGGGCCGTTCCGAGTTGTCGGCGCGCATACCGACAGCCCCAACCTGCGGGTCAAACAGCATCCCGATCTGGCCGTCGCCGGGTGGCAGCTGGTGCGGCTGGAGCCGTACGGCGGGGCCTGGCTGAACTCGTGGCTGGACCGGGAACTGGGACTTTCCGGGCGGTTGAGCGTGCGGGAGGGGAACGGGCTGGCCGAGCGGCTGGTGCGGATCGACGAGCCGATCCTGCGGGTGCCGCAGCTGGCCATCCACCTCTCCGAGGACCGGCGCGGGGTCACGCTGGACCCGCAGCGGCATGTGAACGCGATCTGGGGTGTGGGCAGCGAACCCGCGTCCTTCCTGGACTTTGTCGCCGAGACCGCGGGGGTGGACCCGGCGGCGGTGCTCGGATGGGAACTGATGACCCACGATCTGGCCGCGAGCCGGGTGATCGGCGCCGGCCAGGACCTGATCAGCGCGCCGCGCCTGGACAACCAGGGCACCTGCTACGCGGGTCTCGAGGCTTTCCGGACGGCGGTGGACAACCCGGGCGCGGCGGTTCCGGTGCTGGCTGTTTTCGACCACGAAGAGGTCGGCAGCCAATCCGATCGCGGCGCCCAGTCCGAACTGCTGCCCACGGTGCTGGAGCGCATCGTGCTGGCCCGCGGCGGCGGCCGCGCCGATTTCCTGGCCGCGATGGCGGGGTCGGTCTGTGCGTCCGGCGATATGGCGCACGCCACCCACCCGAACTATCCGGAGCGGCACGAACCTTCGCACGGTATCGCCGTCAACGGTGGTCCGGTGTTGAAGGTCAACCAGAATCTCCGGTATGCCACCGACGCGACCGGTGCGGGGGCGTTCGCGCTGGCCTGCGCACAGGCGGGTGTGCCGATGCAGCGGTATGTCCATCGGGCCGATCTGCCGTGTGGGTCGACCATCGGACCGATGACCGCCGCCCGCACCGGTATGCCGACCGTGGACGTCGGCGCACCGCAGCTGGCGATGCATTCGGCCCGGGAAATGATGGGCGCCGCCGATATCACCGCATACGCCGCCGCCTTGGCTGCCTTCCTGACTCCCGCGGACTAGTCTCGGCTGCCGCGGATCGATGCCGGCGACGGGGCCGGGGGCGTGCGCGGCGCAGGTGAACGTAAGATTTGTGCTGGATCAAACCTGTCGGGGCCCCGCCGTCGAGGCCTCGTGTTCCGGCCCCACCCGTGCACCCGATATCCCGCGGCGTCGACACGAAACGCAGCCGTGGGATGGGCGAGTACGCGACCGGGACCGGAGCCCGCGCGCGCCGGCGCGCCCACCTACGAAAGGATCCTGGTAATCCCGTGACAGCGCAGGTCGATACCGTCGCCACCGCCGCCGCAACCCCGGATACGCCGCAGCCGTACGCCGAGCTCGGTCTCAGGGACGACGAATACGCCCGGATCCGGGACATTCTGGGCCGCCGGCCCACCGACGCCGAACTGGCCATGTACTCGGTGATGTGGAGCGAGCACTGCTCCTACAAATCCTCGAAGGTGCATCTGCGCTATTTCGGGGAGACCACCACGGACGAGATGCGCGCCTCGATGCTCGCGGGTATCGGCGAGAACGCGGGTGTGGTCGACATCGGTGACGGCTGGGCGGTCACCTTCAAGGTGGAGAGTCACAACCATCCGTCCTATGTCGAGCCGTATCAGGGTGCGGCCACGGGTGTCGGCGGGATCGTCCGCGACATCATGGCGATGGGTGCGCGGCCGATCGCGGTCATGGATCAGCTGCGGTTCGGCGCCGCGGATGCGGCGGATACCCGCCGGGTCGTCGACGGGGTGGTGCGCGGTATCGGCGGTTACGGCAATTCGCTGGGCCTGCCGAATATCGGCGGGGAAACCGTCTTCGATGCCTCCTACCAGGGAAATCCACTGGTGAACGCGCTGTGTGCCGGTGTCATGCGGGTGGAGGATCTGCATCTGGCGTTCGCCTCCGGCGCCGGGAACAAGATCATTCTGTTCGGTGCGCGGACCGGTCTCGACGGCATCGGCGGCGTCTCGGTGCTCGCCTCGGACACCTTCTCCGGCGACGAATCCGGCGCCGGCCGCAAGAAGCTGCCGAGCGTACAGGTGGGCGACCCGTTCACCGAGAAGGTGCTCATCGAATGCTGTCTCGAGCTGTATCACGCCGGGCTGGTCGTGGGTATCCAGGATCTCGGCGGCGCCGGACTGGCCTGTGCTACCTCCGAGCTGGCCGCTGCCGGTGACGGCGGCATGCGGATCGAGCTCGACCGGGTACCGCTGCGGGCCGCCGATATGACTCCGGCCGAGATTCTTTCCAGCGAATCGCAGGAACGGATGTGCGCGGTCGTCACACCGGAGAACGTCGAGGCGTTCCTGGCGGTGTGTGCCAAATGGGATGTGCTCGCCACCGTGATCGGTGAGGTCACCGACGGTGAACGGCTCGAGATCACCTGGCACGGGGAAACCGTGCTGGACGTTCCGCCACGCACCGTGGCCCACGAGGGCCCGGTGTACGAGCGCCCCGTCCAGCGCCCGGCCACCCAGGACGCGCTCAACGCCGACACCCCCGACAACCTCCCCCGGCCGAAAACCGCCGAGGAACTGCGCGACACCCTGCTGAAGATGGTGTCCAGCCCGCAGCTGTGCAGCCGCCGCTGGATCACCGAACAGTACGACCGCTACGTGCGCGGTAACACCGTTCTCGCCGAATACGCCGACGCCGGCATGATCCGGGTGGACGAGGAAACCAACCGCGGTATCGCGCTGGCCACCGACGCCAACGGCCACTACACCAAGCTCGACCCCTACACCGGGGCGCGGCTGGCGCTGGCGGAGGCGTACCGCAATGTCGCCACCACCGGCGCGACTCCCAAGGCCGTCACCAACTGCCTCAACTTCGGGTCCCCGGAGGATCCCGCTGTGATGTGGCAGTTCCAGCAGGCCGTCCGCGGTCTCGCCGACGGCTGTGTGGAACTCGGTATCCCGGTCACCGGTGGCAACGTGAGCTTCTACAACCAGACGGGGGAGAACGCCATCCTGCCGACCCCGGTCGTCGGCGTGCTCGGCGTGATCGACGATGTGCACCGCCGCATCCCGACCGGCCTCGGCCTGGAACCGGGGGAGACCCTCATCCTGCTGGGCGATACCCGTGACGAATTCGGCGGTTCGGTGTGGGCGCAGGTCGCGCACGGCCATCTCGGCGGGCTGCCGCCGCAGGTCGACCTGGCGCGCGAGAAACTGCTGGCCGAGGTGCTGACGGCCGGTTCCCGCGACGGCATGATCAGCGCCGCCCACGATCTGTCCGAGGGCGGCCTGGCTCAGGCCGTCGTCGAGGCTGCGCTGGCCGGCGAAACCGGCTGCCGGGTGCTGCTGCCCGAGGACGCCGACCCGTTCGTCATGCTGTTCTCCGAATCCGCGGGCCGGGTGCTGGTCGCGGTGCCGCGGTCGGAGGAGACCCGGTTCACCCGGATGTGCACCGCGCGTGAACTGCCGTGGGTGCGGATCGGTGTGGTGGACCAGGGTTCGGATTCGATCGAGGTGCAGGGGCAGTTCTCGGTGACCATGGCCGAGCTGCGCGCCGCGCACGAGGGCACACTGCCCGCCCTTTTCGGCGGCCACGCCTGATCCCGGGGCGGGCGTGCCACGCCGGTGGTGACCCGAGCCACCCGCCGGTGTCGGTTCCGCCCGCCATACTGGATGGGTGCTGGAGACCGCGGACACTGTGACCAGATTGCGGTCGCGCTGTATCGCGGCGGTCGAGCGCACCGAGCGGATCATCGACCTGAACTATGTGGGCCTGGTGGTCGCGACGGTGTTCTTCGCGCTGTCGGTCACACCGTCGCTGCTCCCGCGCGACTGGATGTTCCAGGGTCTGATCAGCGGTATCAACGCGGCCATCGGCTACGGGGTGGGCTGCCTGCTGGAATGGCTCTTCCGGTTGTGGATCCGGCCGCGGCTCACCCGGATTCCCCGCCCGCCCACCTGGACCAGGTACGCGCTGAAATCGGCGGTCCTGCTCAGTGCGGCGCTGAGCGCCGGCTACATGCTGGTGCAGTCGGCGCACTGGCAGCGCGAAATCGCCGCGTTGATGGGAATGGAAGGCACCACCACACCGGCGTATCTGCGTACCGGCGGTTTGAGTCTCACCATCGGGGTCCTGGTCGTCGCGGGCTATCGCACAGTGCGCGAGATGATCCTGTTCCTCGCGCGGCAGCTCAACCGCTGGGTGCGGATACCGCGCGAACTGGCCCCCGCGGCCGGAGCGCTGGTGCTGGTGCTGCTGGTGGTCACCCTGTTCAACGGCGTGGCGACGCGCGCGTTCTTCGCGGTGGCCAACTCCGCGTTCAGCGTCCGCAACGACCACACCTCCGAATACGCCGTGCAGCCGCGGCTACCGGAACGTTCCGGTAGCCCGGAATCCCTCGCCGCCTGGGACACCCTGGGCTTCGAGGGCCGCTGGTTCGTCTCGCACGGCCCGAGCGCGCAGCGGATCTCCTGGGTCACCGGCCGTCCGGCCCGCGAACCCATCCGCGCCTACGTCGGGCTCGAATCGGTCGCGGGCACCGACCGCACCCAGGCCGAACTCGCCGTGGCGGAACTGGAGCGCACCGGTGCCTTCGACCGCGAAGTGCTGGTCGTGGTCACCACCACCGGCACCGGCTGGGTGAATTCCATGGCGGCCAACTCGATCGAGTACATGTACGGCGGCGATACCGCGATCGTGGCCACCCAGTACTCGTACCTGCCCAGTGCGCTGTCCTTCCTGGCCGACCGCGGCAAGGCCGCCGTCGCGGGCCGCGAACTGTTCGACGCGGTGTACGCCCACACCCGCACACGCGCACCCGAGGACCGGCCGAAACTGCTGGTGTACGGGGAAAGTCTCGGCTCCCAGGGGTCGGAAGCCGCCTTCGACGGCCTGGCCGATCTGCGGGCGAAGGTGGACGGCGCACTGTGGGTGGGGCCGCCCAATTCCAACCGGCTGTGGCAGCAGTTCGTCAGCCGCCGTGATCCGGGGTCGCCGGAAACCCGGCCCGTGTACGCCGACGGCCTGGTGATCCGATTCGCCGGCGTTGCCGCCGATCTCGCCGCCCCCGGGCCCGAATGGCGGGATCCGCGGATCGCCTATCTGCAACACCCGTCCGACCCGATCGTCTGGTGGTCGCCGGATCTCGTCCTCACGCGGCCGGATTGGTTGTCCGAACCGCGCGGCGCGGATGTATCACCGCGGATGCGCTGGGCGCCACTGGTCACCTTCTGGCAGGTCACCGCGGATCTGACGAATGCACAGGGCGTCCGCGACGGGCACGGGCACCGATACGGCAGCCTGGTCATGGACGGCTGGGCCGCGGTCACCCATCCGCCGGGCTGGAACCCCGAACTCGCGGAACGGATCAGGCTCGAAATCGAGGCGTACGAGGCCTATGAGCGTGAGGTGAAATGAGAAGCCGGGTCGTCGCCGCGGTGGTCGCGCCCTTGTTGTGGAACAACTGGCTGCTTCCGCGCCTCGCACTGAACCGGCGTGGGCGCACCGTATCCGGCGCCCTCGCGGCCACCGGATACGCCGTAGTCTTCGGCGGCCGGCCGAACTGGTTCTCCGGGCGCGGAATTCGTGCCGGTCTGGTCTGCGCCGCGGTGGTGGGTACCGGTTTCGCGGCGGCGTCGGCGATCCCTGCCGTGCGCCGCTCGCTCGCAGGTGCCGGAGATCGCGCGGCGGATGTGAGCACCGTGGAGTGGACCGCGGTGCATATACCGCTGGGCACCGTCTACACCGAGGAACTGATCTTCCGCGCGACCCTGGACCCCCTGCTGGACAAGGAATTGGGTACCGGATCCGGCACTGTACTCGGCGCCGCCGCCTTCGGTCTCTGGCATATCCATCCGGCACGCGCCGCGGGCGACGGCGTTATCGCCACGGTGGCCTTCACGGGGTTCGCCGGGCTCGTTTTCGGCACTGTGCGGCGTTGGACGGATAGCGCCACGACACCCGCGATGCTGCACTGGGCCGTGAACGCGGGTGGTGTTCTGCTCTCTCGATCCAGCAGTGCAGTCGTGGCAGGAGGGTGAACCGCGAAAGTCCGTCGCCCACAACTCAGGCATCCACTATGCGATTACGTCCCGATAGTGACACACTTCGCCGGTGAGGTTGATCGACAGCGACGGATACGGTGTGGAGCTCTCTGTTGCCGGATATCAGTTTCCGGACCATATCGATCCGCGAATCCGGTACAGCTGGCTGATAATTGCCGGTACCGCGAACTGCCCCGAAGGCCACTGGTCGTTCCGCTGGCAGGCTTTGACACTCGACGATGCGGTCGAGCTGGCCGAATGGCTACGGCGTATCGCGGCCGAAGCGCAGCCGTCCGTCGAGCCGCCGGCGGGCCCGGCCCGGCTGGCGTTCACCGAGCCCAATCTGAGCTTCACCGCGACGCCTGTCGCCGGCGCGGTGGAACTACGGATCGGCTTGGATCTCGAATTCTCGCCACCGTGGAATCGCCGGACCGAGGCCGGGAATCCGACCGTCGTCACGGCGCGGCTCGCCCCGGACGATCTGGCGACGGCGGCCAAGGATCTCGGCGCGGAAGTGGACAGCTATCTGCCGCCGGGCGGTCGCCTGCTCGGCCGGGTCCGCTGAGCCGCGAAGGCGGATTGCGCGGCGGGTGCTGAACCGGGTGATATCGCCCACGTTGCGCCGGACGACCCGGGCGCCGTATGGGCAGCGCTGCCGGTGAGCGCGGAAAGCGGGGCGTCGGACGGGTCCGGCCTGCCTGCGGCGCACCCCTGTCGTGCACTGTTTTCGCAGGTGAAGGGCTAGTTAACTGGCTGTGACCGTTTGCTGGAATCTATTTGCTCGGCGGCGGTGCGAGATTGCCGTGAGCGCAATCTTTCCGCTCCGACCGCGCTTGCTGTTGCGCTGCTGATCCGCTGCCGGCCCCGGGGCGGGCACCCGTAGAATGACGGATGCCCCCACACCCGCCCGACCAGGGAGCGCACGGTGACCCTCGCCGACCGATCGGCCCTCAGCAATCCCACCGCAACCGAGGAGACGGAGAATCCGCCTCGCGAGGAATGCGGAGTCTTCGGAGTCTGGGCTCCGGGGGAGGACGTGGCCAAACTCACCTACTACGGTCTGTATGCGCTGCAGCACCGCGGGCAGGAGGCAGCGGGTATCGCGGTCTCCGACGGTTCCCAGGTACTGGTGTTCAAGGATCTCGGCCTGGTGAGCCAGGTTTTCGACGAGCAAACCCTGGCCGCCATGCCCGGCCACGTCGCCATCGGGCACTGCCGGTATTCGACGACCGGTGCCACCACCTGGGAGAACGCCCAGCCGATCTTCCGTACCACGGCCGTCGGATCGGGTCTCGCGCTCGGTCACAACGGCAACCTGGTGAACACCGCCGAATTGGCCGACCGGGCGCGTGATCTGGGTCTGGTCGGCGGGCCGGGCCGCCCCGGTGCCGTATCGGCGACCTCCGACTCCGATGTGATGACCGCCCTCCTCGCCCATGCGGCCGCGGATACGAGTATCGAACAGGCGGCCATGGCGCTGCTGCCCACCGTGCGCGGCGCCTTCTGCCTCACCTTCATGGACGAGCACACCCTCTACGCCGCCCGCGACCCGCACGGCGTCCGGCCGCTGGTGCTCGGCCGGCTCGAGCGCGGTTGGGTGGTCGCCAGCGAAACCGCCGCCCTCGATATCGTCGGCGCCTCCTTCGTCCGCGAAATCGAACCCGGTGAACTGCTCGCCATCGACGCCGACGGCGTGCGGTCGCTGCGGTTCGCCAACCCCGAACCCAAGGGCTGCGTTTTCGAATACGTGTACCTGGCCCGTCCGGACAGCACCATCTCCGGCCGGTCCGTCCATGCGACCAGGGTCGATATCGGCCGCCGGCTGGCCGCCGAGCATCCGGTCGATGCCGATCTGGTGATCCCGGTTCCCGAATCCGGTACGCCGGCCGCCGTCGGTTACGCCCAGGGTTCCGGCGTGCCCTACGGCCAGGGCCTGATGAAGAACGCCTATGTGGGCCGCACCTTCATCCAGCCCAGCCAGACCATCCGCCAACTCGGCATCCGCCTGAAACTCAACCCGCTGCGCGAGGTCATCCGCGGTAAGCGGCTGATCGTGGTCGACGATTCGATCGTCCGCGGAAACACCCAGCGGGCGTTGATCCGGATGCTGCGCGAAGCCGGGGCCCTGGAAATTCATGTCCGCATCGCCTCGCCGCCGGTGAAATGGCCGTGCTTCTACGGAATCGACTTCGCCTCGCGTGCCGAACTCATCGCCAACAACTCCGGCACCGACCCGGACGGCCCCGCCGGTATGCCGGTCGACCCGGCCGCGATGCGCGAGATGGTGGAGGGCGTCCGCCGCTCCATCGGCGCCGACACCCTCGGCTACATCTCGCTCGACGGCATGATCGCGGCGACCGAACAGCCCAGCTCCCGGTTGTGTGCCGCCTGCTTCGACGGCCACTATCCGATTCCGCTGCCCACCGAAGCGTCCATCGGTAAGAATCTCCTCGAGTTCGGTGGCCGCCCCGCGAACCTGCTCACCGATAACGCCAACGCCAGCGCGCTCAGCCGTCCGTAGGAGGATCCGGCCGAGCGGAAGCAAACGGAGGGCCGCGGCCCCGCGCGCCGGAGTCGCGCCATAGACTCAGACCAGGCAATTATCCGCGGATTCGGTTTGGAGCTTCCCCCGACAATGACTGAGCAGAACGCTACCGGCGCCGGTGCCTCCTATGCCGAAGCAGGCGTGGATATCGAGGCCGGTGATCGGGCCGTCGAGTTGTTCGCCCCGCTGGCGCGGAAGGCCACCCGCCCCGAGGTGCAGGGCGGACTCGGTGGTTTCGCCGGACTGTTCGCGCTGAAGAAGAGCTACCGGGAGCCGCTGCTCGCCTCCTCCACCGACGGTGTCGGTACCAAGATCGCCGTGGCGCAGGCCATGGACAAGCACGACACGGTGGGCCTGGATCTGGTGGCGATGGTCGTCGACGATCTGGTGGTGTGCGGGGCCGAACCGCTGTTCCTGCAGGATTACATCGCGGTCGGCAAAGTCGTGCCGGAGCGGGTCGCGGAACTGGTTTCCGGTATCGCCGAGGGTTGTGTGCGCGCCGGGTGCGCCCTGCTCGGCGGTGAGACCGCCGAACATCCCGGGATGATGGGTGCCCAGGATTACGATCTGTCGGCCACCGGTGTCGGTGTGGTCGAAGCCGATGAACTGCTCGGTCCCGATCGGGTGCGGCCGGGTGACGTGGTGATCGCCATGGGTTCCTCGGGGCTGCATTCCAACGGTTACAGCCTGGCGCGCAAGGTGCTGCTGGAAATCGACCGGATGGCACTGACCGGGCATGTGGAGGAATTCGGCCGCACTCTCGGTGAGGAACTGCTGGAGCCGACCCGGATCTACGCCAAGGATTGCCTGGCGCTCATCGCCGAAACCGACGTCCGCACCTTCGCGCATATCACCGGCGGCGGTCTGGCGGCGAACCTGGCGCGGGTGCTGCCGCCCGGCCTGGTGGCCGAGCTGGACCGCGGATCGTGGAGCCCCGCACCGGTATTCAAACTGATCGCGCAGCGTGGCCGCGTGGATCGCGCCGAGATGGAGAAGACGTTCAATATGGGCGTCGGAATGGTCGCGGTGGTGGCCCCGGAGGATGTCGACCGGGCGCTGGCGGTGCTCACGGCACGACATATCGAATGCTGGACGCTCGGCTCGGTGAAGAAAGCGAAGGACGCCGATTCGCCACGCGCGCTCCTGCTCGGCGACCATCCGCGCTTCTGAACCTTCGGGACAGCGAGTTGTCGCCGTGCGGCGCCGGATCGCCGCGCGACACCGGGCGGGACGCCGGTGCACGCGGCTGGACTGTTCCTCGGTTGCTGCGCGAGGTAGGCGTCCGGGTCCTGTGCCGACCGGCAGGCGTTGGTCGGCCTGCCGAGGCGGCGCGGATCATGGAAGAGGGCCGGCCCGCAGGCACCCCGCTGGTGAGACCACATTTCGCAGGCGGGCCTCCCGCAGGGCTTTCCCTCGGAGGCGTCTGCCCCGGGCCTCGACCATTGATGCCGGGCCGGAGTGCGAAGCGCATGACGGCCGGTCGGCAGCACATGCCGTACCCACCGCCGACGCGACAACCATTGCCCGCCCGAAGCCGGGCGCCGGTGACAAGGCGTACCTGCGCCCTTGACCGTGTTCTCGGGACGCACCGACGTCGAGGTCGGCGAACTGGATTTCATACCCGACCGGAAGATCTGCCGGTTCCGGAGGTCACCGTGCCCGCATACTCGGCCCCGGGCCGAACGGCGGATGCCGACCGTATACGCGGTACGGCGTCATATCGCGCGCCGGCCAGCAGGTTTCACACCGGGGAGTGATGCCACCGAATTCGACGGGGATGGGTATAACTTGCCCACGAGTCGGGAAGAAAGAGGCAGAAATGAGCGGTGAACCGGCGACCCGTGGACGGGCCGCCTGTTCACCGTGTAGCGAGCCGGTGCTGCCGGCAGATGTCGCTTGGCCACCTCGCCGGTTCACGTCATCCACCGCCCGGCTATCCGGCGGGGAACGGCGCGAACCGGCGTTTACGGCCGAAGGGGAGGCTTATGGCCTCCCCGAGCGGTATCTGATCAGCGGCGCCAGCTGTCGTAGTCGTCATCCTCGTCCCATTTGGACAAGTTGTCCGCGTCGTGCTCATCCGACAGGACGCCGCCACGCCGGGCGTTGTCACTACCGGAAAGCTCGCGCTGAAGGCTCGCCAAGTCGGTCGTCGGCGAGCTGTACTTCAGCTCGCGAGCGACCTTGGTCTGTTTTGCCTTAGCCCGGCCACGGCCCATGGCTGACCCCCTCGCGTCACAGCGGGGCGGCCTGGGGATTGGTGGCGGCCCCGTTCCAATTAATATCTTCCTGACAGACACTTTAGCGCGTGTCCGGCCGTCGCGCTTCCACGAGTTACCTATCCGCTTGATCGACCGCCCGGTTTGCCGATATCGGGCCGCTCAATCGCCCGCGGGAACAGCCCCGGGTATGGCGCGTATCACACCCACTCGATGGCCTCCGCCGAGTACCGCCGGGGCGGCCAGCTCGGCCAGTTCCGCCGACCACGCGACCCCCATACCCCGCAGAACTGCCATGGTCAGCGGCATTCTGGCGCGATCCGCGCCGTCATCGATCTTGTAGGCGAAGGCACGGCCGTCGGGTAGTGCGCCCGCGTGCACACCGTCGGCGCCGATTTTGCAGAGCAGCCCGGGGATGGCGCGCATGGCGAGCAGGTCGGGGCCGTTGGTGCCGGAAATCACCCACGGGTGTGCGCGCAGCGCGTCGGCGATCCGGCGTTCCGGTGTGCCCGGTTCGGCGCCGGCCAGGGCCGCGAAGGCACGGGCCAGGTTCACCAGCGCGACCGGGACGATGGGTAACCCGCATCCGTCGATGCCGAGGTCGGTTTCCGGCTCGCCGGTCAGCGCGGTCACCTGGGCCGTGACGGCCTGCTGTAGCGGATGGCCGGGATCGGTGTAACCGGCGGTGGGCCAGCCGTTCACCGCGCACGTCGCCAGCATCGCGGCGTGCTTGCCGGAGCAGTTCATATATCGCTTGCCGGGGCCCTCGCCGCGGTGGATCACGCCGGCCCGGGTCTTCTCGTCCATCGGCAGATCCGGCGGGCAGGCCAGATCGTCTTCACGGAATCCGTAGCGGTGCAGCAGACGTTCGACCAGCCGGATATGTTCCGGCTCGCCGAAATGCGAGGCGCCGGCAATGGCGAGTTCGGCCTCGTCGACCGGGTCGAAACCGAGCTTCAGCAAGGTCAGTACCTGCAGCGGTTTGTTGGTGGACCGCGGGTAGATGGGGACGTGGACGGACCCTGCCTCGTACGTCGGTGCGCCGTCGGGGCCGACGATCACCACCGACCCGCGGTGCACGCACTCCCGGAAACCGGAACGCACCACTTCCACGAGATCGACGCCCATGCTCAGGGACAGCGGTGGAGGCTCCGCACCGTGCGGCTGCGTTGCCGCCGCCGGGCCGGGCCCGCTCACGCCGGCTCCGCCGCGGTGGCGCTACCGCGTTTCGCGTGCCGGGCGATCTGGAGCCGAACCTGGTCGCAGACGGTGGGCTCGGTGGCGAGCAGCAGGTCCAGCCGGGCCGGGTCGGCTCCGGTGAAGACATCGCGGACGGTGACGCCGTGCTCGGGGACGTACACCACCTCTACCCGGTCACCGGCGCCCACGCTGCCCTCGGTGAGCACCCGGAAATAGCAACCGGTATTCGCGCGGTGGGTGAACCGGCGCACCCACTGCGGTTCGCCCGCCCAATGGCCGAAGGTCGCACACGGTACGCGCGGCGCGCTCACCTCGAACTCCGCCTCGCCGACGGTGCAGCGCGCGCCGATGACGGCATCGCTGAGCGGGAGCCCGGTGATCCGCAGGTTCTCGCCGAACCAGCCGACCGGCAGCTCCCGGCCGAGTTCGGCGGCCCAGTCGGCCGCG
This sequence comes from Nocardia carnea, assembly GCF_029869215.1. GTDB lineage: Bacteria > Actinomycetota > Actinomycetes > Mycobacteriales > Mycobacteriaceae > Nocardia > Nocardia carnea_B. The sequence goes on along the minus strand of NZ_JARWPM010000164.1, from coordinate 10,704 downwards.
TCTTCGTCGGCGTAACCGTAGACGGCCTGGTGCACACCGCCGTGGTCGCGGGTATTGCAGACGTGGTCGCCGTCCAGGCCGAGCCGCCCGGCCCGGATCCGGCCGGTGACCGGGCGTTTGTCGATCGCGCTGCGGCCGACTCGGCCCGGAACCGTCAGTTCGGCGTGTACGACGCACACGGCCAGCACCCGGCCGGTGTCCCCAACTCGCATCGGCGTCCCTCTCGGATCGTTGTGCTCGCGATATACCGGGCGGATCAGCGGCCGCGCAGCCGTTCGATGGCCTGGCGGCCGGGCTGCGGGCTGTCGTCGGCGATCACCGAATCGGGGTCGATCGCGGCCGCCGCGGAGCCCGCGGTGAGTTCGGTATCGGCCGGGATATTGCGTTTGATCAGCGCGAGTGCGATGGGTCCGAGTTCGTAGTGGTCGACCACGGTGCCGAGGACGCCGACCGCCCGGCCGCCCGCGGTGATCGAATCGCCGGGCGCGGGCCGCTCGTCGGCGGAGCCGTCCAGGTGCAGCAGCACCAGGCGGCGCGGTGGCTTGCCGAGATTGTGCACCCGGGCCACGGTTTCCTGGCCGCGGTAGCAACCCTTGTTCAGGTGGACGGCGCCGTACTCGTCGGGGCTGCCGATCCAGTTCACCTCGTGCGGAATGGTCCGGTCGTCGGTGTCCACGCCGATCCGGGGGCGGCAGGCGGCGACCCGCAACGCCTCGTACGCCCAGGAACCGGCCGGTTGCGCGCCGGCGGCGGTGAGTTCGTTCCAGCGGGACATCAGCTGGTCGCGGGGAATGACCAGATCGAAGGAGTCGGCGGTGGGCCACGGCATCCGGCGCAGGAACCCGCCGCCCGGCAGGGGGAGTGCCTCGTAGGTTTCGGGCAGCCGGTCCAGGCCCAGGGCGGCTGCCGCGCTGTCCGACCGGGGCCCGAGAAGGGTCAGCACCGCGTAGTCCGGTTCCGGACGGGGCTTTGCGTCCGCCCAGAACACCATTTTGGTGAGGAAGTCCAGCAGGGCCGGACCGCGTTCGGCTTCGGTGTCGATCCACACCGTGCCCGCGAGTTCGGTGAGCACGAAATGATGCTGTACCCGGCCGTTGAGATCGAGGTCGAGATTTTCCGCGCTGTGCCCGTCGGCCAGCTCGGCGATGTGCTGACTGGTGACGGTGTGCAGCCAGGTCAGCCGCTCGGCGCCGGTGATGGAGAAGACGAACCGGTGCGACCGGTCCACGATCGCGAACCGCTCGCTCGCGGCGCGCTGTTCGCCGAGTGGATCACCGTAATGCCAGGGCACTGCGGCGTCCGGGGATCCGGGCACGGCGGCGACGGCTCCCGATACAGCGAGGACAGGGCTGGGTGCGACGACCACGGACACGGCTTCCACTCTAGGAGCTGACGGCGCCGGCGCGCATCGCCGGGGTGCCCACCAGCGGTTTCCGGGTCACCGTTCGTCCGGGCGTATGCGCAACAGCGGGAGCAGGCGGGCGATCTCCGGTGCCCGGCTGCCGGAGGCATCGACCGTGCCCGCGGCGACGGCGGAGTCGTAGTCCCGCAGCCCTGTCGCCAGCAGTAGCCAGGTACGCGGATCGGTTTCGACGACATTGGGCGGAGTGCCGCGGGTGTGCCGGGGCCCCGCTATGCACTGCACCGCGACGAACGGCGGCACCCGGACCTCCACGGAATGCCCCGGCGCCGCGGCCGCCAGCGCCCGGGCGGTACCACGCACCGCGGCGGCGAGGTCCGCCCGCGCCGGCGCCGCCGCGGTGTCGTCGAACAGCCACGCGCGCACGGCGAGAACAGCCGAGCGCACCTCGGCCGGGTCGATTTGCGTCCGTCGAGCCATCTTCCGACCTTAACGAGAGTGGCGACCTGGGCGGCACCACCGAACCCGCGCTGCTGGAGGCGGCGCAAATATCACAGCCTTGGCCTACGCTCGTGCGCATGGTGGATCGAGTACTTGTAACACTCGACGGCGAGGTTCGTGACGCGGACCAGCCGTTTTTGTATGCCGATGATCTCGGCGTCCTGCGCGGTGACGGAATCTTCGAGACGGTGTTGGTTCGCGGTGGCAGGGTATGCTCGCTCGATTTTCATCTCGCCAGGCTGCGCCGTTCCGCGGAGGCTCTCGATCTGCCGGAGCCCGATCTGTCCCGCTGGCGCGGAGCGATGGAGACCGCCGCCAAGGAGTGGGGCGCCGAGCGAGAAGGGGTTATGCGGCTGGTGCTGACCCGTGGCCGGGAGGGTGCGCTCGGCGGTCCGAAGTCGGCGGTGCGTTCGGGCGAGCTGTCCGAAGCGGTTCCGGTCCCGACGACCTACGTCATGGTTACGGCGGTCCCGGAACGGGTGACCGCGGCCCGGACCGACGGTGTCTCGGTGGTGACACTCACCCGAGGCATCTCGGTCGACCTTGCGCAGGCCGCGCCCTGGCAGCTGCTCGGCGCGAAAACCCTGTCCTATGCGACGAATATGGCCGCGCTACGCTTCGCCGCCCGGATGGGGGCCGACGATGTGATCTTCACCAGTACCGAACACCGGGTGCTGGAGGGTCCGCGGTCCACGGTGGTGATCGTCCGCGGCAAGCAGTTGATCACGCCGCCGGCCAAGCACGGCGTGCTGCCGGGGATCACCCAGCGCGCGCTGTACAACGAGGCCGAGCGCAAGGGGTACGACTGCCGGTACGAGCCGTTGTTCAGTGCCGATCTCTTCGATTGCGACAGTATCTGGATGCTGAGCAGTGTGACGCTGGCCGCACGGGTGAATTCGCTGGACGGGGTGCGGATGTCGGCTTCGGATTCGGCTGCGGAGATCATCGAGATGGTGGACCGGGGCATCGAGCGCACCGGGACCATCGCGGACTGGTAATGCCCGGGGATAGTTGTTGCCGGATCGTTGGGCCGCCGTGTCGGTGGACACATTGATCGGGAGGTGGCAACGCGTAATCTGTTACTACGACACACTGTAGTAACAGGAGGCTCGTGTGGATGCCCTGGATGTCTCGCGATGGCAGTTCGGCATCACGACCGTCTACCACTTCTTGTTCGTCCCTTTGACGATCGGCCTGGCGCCGCTGGTCGCCGGGATGCAGACCGCATGGGTGATCACCGGTAAGGAGCACTGGTACCGGCTCACCAAATTCTTCGGGAAACTCTTCCTGATCAACTTCGCGCTCGGCGTCGCCACCGGGATCGTGCAGGAATTCCAGTTCGGGATGAACTGGAGCGAGTACTCGCGCTTCGTCGGCGATGTCTTCGGCGCACCGCTGGCCCTGGAGGGGCTGGTGGCGTTCTTCATGGAATCCACCTTCATCGGGCTGTGGATCTTCGGCTGGTCCCGGCTGCCCAAACTCGTGCACCTGGCCACCATTTGGATGGTGGCGATCGGCGTCAACGCCTCGGCGTACTTCATCATCGCGGCCAACTCGTTCATGCAGCATCCGGTGGGTGCTCGCTACAACCCGGAGACGGGTCGCGCCGAACTCACCAGCATCGTCGAACTACTCACCAACAACACCGCGCTGGCCGCGTTTCCCCATGTGGTGGCGGGCTCATTCCTCACCGCCGCGACCTTCGTGGCCGGGATCGCCGGCTGGTGGATGGTCCGCAACGCCCGCAGCGGGGACGCGGGCAAACTGGCCGAGGCGCGCACCATGTGGCGTCCGGCGGCGCGGGTATCGCTGCTGATCGCGGTGATCTCCGGGGTCGCGCTGGTCTACACCGGCGATGTCCAGGGCAAGCTGATGTTCGAGCAACAGCCGATGAAGATGGCCTCGGCGGAATCGCTGTGCCACACCCAGACCGACCCCGATTTCTCGATCCTCACCGTCGGCACCCACAACAACTGCGACAGCGTCATCCATGTGCTGGACGTACCCTTTGTGCTGCCCTGGCTCGCGGAAGGGAAGTTCTCCGGGGTCGAGCTGGAGGGTGTGGTCGACCTCCAGAAGGCCTACAACGAGAAGTTCGGCCCCGGTGATTACCGGCCGAACCTGTTCGTCACCTACTGGTCGTTCCGCGCGATGATCGGTCTGGCCGCCGGTTCGGCGCTGCTGGTGTTCGCCGGCTTCTGGATGACCCGGCGCGGCCGCGTCCCCGATCAACGCTGGTACTCGTGGCTGAGCCTGCTCGCCATCCCGACCCCGTTCCTGGCCAACGCGGCCGGCTGGGTGTTCACCGAGATGGGACGCCAGCCCTGGGTCGTGGTCCCCAACCCGACCGGTGACCAGGATCTGCGCCTCATGGTGCAGCAGGGTGTCTCCGATCACGCGACCGTCACTGTGTGGATATCGCTGATCACCTTCACGGTGGTCTACGGGCTGCTCGCCGTCGTCTGGTTCTATCTGATGCGCCGGTATGTCCGGGAGGGACCGGAGCGGCCGGCGGAGAAATCGCCGGACGGCCAGCCCACCGCGGAAAAGCCTGCCACCGAGCAGCTTTCGTTCGCCTACTAGGAGCCGGGGATGGAACTGCAGGAATTCTGGTTCGTACTCATCGGGGTGCTCTTCACCGGGTACTTCGTCTTGGAAGGCTTCGACTTCGGCGTCGGCATGCTCATGCCGATCCTCGGTAAAGCCTCCGATACGCGGCGCCGGGTGGTGCTGAACACCATCGGGCCGGTCTGGGACGGTAACGAGGTCTGGCTGATCACCGCCGGTGGGGCACTGTTCGCGGCCTTTCCCGAGTGGTACGCGAGCATGTTCTCGGGATTCTATTTCGCGCTGCTGCTGTTGCTGGTGGCGTTGATCCTGCGGGTCTGCGCCATCGAGTACCGCGGCAAGATCGATGATCCGCGCTGGCGGGCGCGCTGCGATCTCGGAATCGGCATCGGTTCCTGGGTCCCGGCGCTGGCCTGGGGCTGGGTTTTCGCCAATATCGTGCGCGGCGTACCGCTGGACGCAGATAAGCAATTCACCGGTGCGGTCGCGGAGCTGTTCGGGCCGTACGCGTTGCTGGGCGCCGCCACCACCGGATTGCTGTTCGCCTTGCACGGTGCGGTGTTCCTGTCGCTCAAGACCGCGGGCGAGGTACGCGCGGACGCGGTCCGAATCGCTCGCTGGTTGCTGGTGCCCACGGCCGCGGCGGTCGGTGGTTTCGGGCTCTGGACCCAACTCGCCTACGGAACCGGCTGGACCTGGATTCTCGTCGGTCTGGCGGTATTCGGGCTCCTCGGCGGCGCCGCCGCCCTGTTCGCCGGCCGCGACGGCTGGGCGTTCGCCGGAACCGCGCTCACCGTGCTCGCCGCCTCCGCGCTGCTGTTCGGCGCGCTGTTCCCGGATGTGCTGCCCTCCACCATCGACCCCGCGTTCAACCTCACCATCGACAACGCCTCGTCCACCCCGTACACGTTGAAAGTGATGAGCTGGGCGGCGTTGCTGGTGACCCCGGTGGTCCTCGGATATCAGGCCTGGACTTACTGGGTGTTCCGCAAACGCATTAGTGTCGAGCACATCCCACCCGGAATCGGACTTTCCCCCCGCGTCGCAACCGAGGAGTGACCTCTGATGGCCCGCCCGCCCGTGGACCCACGCCTGTGGCGGTACGCACGCTCGGCCCGGAACTATCTGCTGCTCAGCGTCGGCCTCTCGCTACTGACCACGATGGCCATCGTGGCCGCCGCGGTGCTGCTGGGACAGGTACTGGCCGGTGTCATCACCGACCCCGGACAGCGGACAGTGCGGGCCTGGGGTACGGAACTGGTCCTGCTGGCGGTCGCGGTCGCGGTGCGCGCGGTGGCGGCCTGGTGGCAGGCCCGGATCGCGCACCGCGCCGGGTCGCGGGTCGTCGCCGAACTGGAGCAGGCGGTACTCACCGCGGGCGCGGAACTGCCGCCCCGCGAACTCGAATCGCGCCGCACCGAACTCGCGGTCGTGGTGAGCAGCGGGCTCAGCGGATTACGTCCCTACCTGACCGGCTACGTCCCCGCCCTGCTGCTGGCCGTACTGGTGCCCCCGGTGGTGTTGGTGGTGATCGCCGCCCACGATCTCACCTCGGCGGTCATCGTGCTCATCACGCTACCGCTGATCCCGATCTTCATGGTGCTCATCGGCCTGCTCACCGAGGGCCGGGCGCGGGCCACCCTGGACGCCACCACCCGGCTGTCCGACCAGTTGCTCGACCTCTTCGCCGGTATGCCGACCCTGCGCGCGCTCGGCCGGGAAACCGGCACCGGGACCCCGGAGCCCGGCATGGGCGAGCCGGATCCGGAGAGTGTTGTGGAGCGTGGCTACGGAGGGTCCCCGCTCGTGCCCCATGGACGGAACGCGAGTGGGCCGGCTGCGGAGCGGGGCACCGGAGATCCTGCGCCGCGGCCGAATCGGCGCAGTATGAGTGGCCGGGTGCGGGAACTCGGTGAATCACTGCACCGGCGCACCATGAGCGCGCTGCGGATCGCGTTCCTCTCCTCGATGGTGCTGGAACTGCTGGCGACCCTGTCGGTGGCGCTGGTCGCCGTCGCGATCGGAATGCGCCTGGTGCACGGCGATATGGGCTTGTACGCGGGGGTGGTGGCGCTGGTGCTCGCCCCGGAGGTCTACCTGCCACTGCGCACCGTGGGCGAGCGCTTCCACGCGGCCCAGGACGGAATGGCCGCCGCCGACAAAGCTTTCGCAGTTCTCGACCCGGCCGGCGCCGGGAAACCGGGGTCCGCAGCACAACACGCACCCCGCGAAGCGAGCGGCCGGGAAGGGGAACCGCCGCCGAAGTCCGGTGTCCCGGTGTCCTCGGCGTCGGTCACATCCCCGCGCCGCGAATCGGAGCCGGACGAACCGAGTGCGTCCGGCCCGCCGTCCGTCCCGGCCGCCGGCGGAGAGTTGATCGAATTACGTGATCTGACGGTCGAATCCAGGGACGGCGCGGCACCGGATGGTTTGTCCGCTTACCTGCGGCCCGGCGCGGTCACCGCGCTCACCGGACCCAACGGCAGCGGTAAATCCACTGTCCTGCAGGCGATTCTCGGGCTGATCGAACCCACCGGCGGGACCGTGCTGGTCGACGGCGTGGATATCCGGCAGATCCCCGCGCAGCAGTGGTGGCAGCGGCTGGCCTGGTTGCCGCAGCGTCCGGTGCTGGTACCGGGCACCCTGCGGGAGAACCTCGAACTCCTCGGCGCCACCGTGGCCGGCTCCCCGCGCCGCGGCGCCACCCGGGTGCTCAGCGAACTCGATGCCGCCTGCGCCGTAACCGGTTTCGACGCCGTGCTCGAAACGCTACCCGCCGGATGGGATACCGTGGTCGGGTCCGGCGGGGTCGGGCTCTCCCTGGGGCAACGCCAGCGCCTGGCGCTCACCCGGGTACTGGCCACCGACCGTCCGATCCTGCTGCTGGACGAACCGACCGCCCACCTGGACCCCGACAGTGAGGTCGCGGTGGCGGCGGCGCTCACCACCCTCGCGCGTACGGGCGTCACCGTGGTGGTGGTCGCGCACCGTCCCGCCCTGCTGTCCGCCGCCGACGAGATCGTCGCGGTACCGTCGACCGCCCACCGGATAGCGCGATGAAATCCCGAACCTCGATCACCCGCCGCCCGCGACCACACGTAGCCGCCGGCATGTCCTGGCCCCGGCGCCGCTGGGCCCGGGTCCGGTTGCTGCTGCGCGATACCCGGCAGATGTGGGAACTGCTGGAGATCCCGCGATGGCGGCTGGCGGGCGCGGTCGGCTGGGGCGTGCTGGCATTGGGTAGCGGGCTGGGGCTGGCGGCGCTCGCGGCCTGGCTGATCGCGCGGGCCTGGCAGATGCCGCCGGTCCTGGACCTCACCGTCGCCGTGGTCGCCGTCCGGGCGCTGGGGATTTCGCGCGGACTGTGCCGATACCTGGAACGCCTCGCCACCCACGATGTGGCACTGCGTTCGATGACCGCGGCGCGTACCGAGGTCTACCGGGCGCTCGCCCGCGCGCCGCTATGGCTCACCCGCAGCGCGGCGGCGCATTTCCCGGGTCCGGCCGGGGGGTCGCGAGTTTCCGGAGCGGCCGATTTCCCCGGGTCGGCCGAGACCTCCGGTGGACGGGCCGGGCCGGATGCGGCGCCCTTACCCACCGCCCCCGGCGGTCCCGGCGTGCCGGGCCGGTTGCGACGCGGTGACGTGCTGGTACGGGTGGGTACCGATATCGACGATCTCGGTGCCGTGGTCGTCCGTACCTTCGTGCCCATCGCGGTGGCCGTGGTGCTCTCGCTGGCCGCCGTCGCCGGGCTGGCCTTCGTCTCACCCACGGCCGCGGGCGTGCTGGCGGTAGCGCTGTTCTTCTCCGGCGTCGTCGCGCCCTGGCTGTCCGCGCGCGCCGCGTCCGGTGCCGAACGCGCGGCGCGCGCCGACCGCGCCGGATTCACCGCGCGCGCGGTCACCGTTCTCGACCATGCCGCCGAACTACGGGTCGCCGGGAAACTGGACGCCGCGCTCGCCACCGCGGCCGCGGCCGATGACCGGGTGCTCGCGGCCGAGGACAGCGCCGCCGGCCGTACCGCCTGGGCGGCGGCCGCCACCCCGCTCGCCACCGGGGTCAGCGTGCTCGCGGCCCTGCTGATCGGGATCACCCTGTACGGCCCCGAGGGCGGGACACCCGGGGCAATGACGCCGATGGCCTTGGCCGTGCTGGTCCTGCTGCCCCTTTCCGCGTTCGAAGCGACCGGTGCACTGCCGGCCGCCGCCCAGGCTCTCACCGTGGCACGGTCGGCGCTGCACCGGCTCCGTGCGGTCTCACCCGACCACCGCCCTGCCGCGCCGGAACCGGCCGATTACGCCGCCGCGGCCGCCACGCCGGCCGATAACCGCAAACGGTTCGGTACCGGCGGCAACCCCCACCCGTTCCCGTACGCGGACAGCCGCGCCGACGGCGTGGTGATCGGCTGGGTCGGCGACGGTCAATGGCAGATCCCGCCCCGGCCACAGGCCGCGCGCGTGGCGGTGGTCGGGCCCAGCGGAGCCGGGAAAACCACCCTGCTGATGGCCTGGGCCGGGCTTTTCGACCATCCCGACGAGCAGGTGCGATTCTTCGCCGAGGACGCGCATCTGTTCGGCACCAGTGTGCTGGAGAACCTGCGCGTGGCCCGCGGCGACCTGGACGCGGAGGCCGCCGAGCAAGCGCTGCGTACCGTCGGGCTCGGCGACTGGCTGGACGGCCTGCCCGCGGGCGTACACACCGAGCTCGTCGGTGGTGCCGCCGCCGTCTCGGGCGGGCAACGCCGGCGGCTGCTGCTCGCCCGGGCACTGGTCTCGCCGGCGCGTGCGCTGCTCCTCGACGAACCCACCGAACATCTGGACGCGGTGACCGGCGCCGACCTGCTACGTGCGTTGCTCGATATCGACAGCGGTCTGGTCGCGCCGGACCGCGATGTGGTGGTCGTCACCCATCAACTCCCGGCCGGGCACCGCGCCGGGCTGGTGATCACCGTCGACGAATCAGGCCAGGTCCGGGCTGCTTTCCCGGACGGAAACGGTACCCGTTACGCCGTGGACGAAATTCCGTTGCCGACCCCCACCGCTCGCGGCTAGGTTCGTGGGTACACAAGGAAGGAGGTGATCCGACGAATGGAAATTCAAAGGACGCGTGAGGTGGCTGTCAGCTAGCGCTGTAGCCGGCTGTGCACGGATTCCGTTCACCCGATGTGCGCTGAGCGAATTCCAGGCAGCCACCCGGCCCCCGAGTCCCCGATCTGTCCGGTCGGGATCGGCCGCGAGTCCCCGATAACGGGGCCGCGCCGATACGGCTCGGGGGTCGTTCTTTTGCCGGGCTCGGTATTCAGCCGATATAGCGCTGCAGACGTGCGGAGAGCCGGGGCTGGAGTGGTCCGTCTGCCACCACGCGCTCTTCCACATACGCCAGGTCGCCGCCCTCGACGATCCCGTACAGCCGTTTCGCGCCGCCCACCACGGCGCCGGTCTGGCTGCGGATCACCACATCGGTCGCCAGTTCCCACGACGCCTGCGTGAGCGCGGTGCCGTAGAAGAGCTCGACAATGCCCGTGCTGTGGGTGAGCAGAAGTTCGAGCACCTCGTCGTCACCCTCGACGCCGACCCGCCAGAACCCGCGCTCGCGCAGATCCGGGCCGCCGTAACTACCGTCGGGTTCGACGAACCACGACCGTGCATCCCAGCTCAGATAGTCGCCACCGTCATGAGAGACCACGATCTCCTGGCCGAAACGGTAATCGCCGCGCTCGGGATTGTTGCCCTCGCCCTCACCGCGCCACACCCCGACCATCGGCAACAGCGCCAGCATGGCCGGATTCAGATCCGGGCCGAGTCGCAGATTGGCCGTATCATCGGGCAGCGGAAGATCCGGCAGAACGGGAATATTGCGCCCGGCGGTCGATTTGGCCCGCTCGGCCGCATCGGCCACCGCCCGATCTCCACTCAGCTGCGGCTGATCGCCGGCCGACCGGCCGTTACCGTTACGGGCGGACGCGCCGGCCGCCGGATCTCCGTTGGTGGTGTCGCTCGCTCGCTCGGCCGGATCCGGACCCTCGCTCGCGAGACCACTCATGATTCGGTGAACAGTCGGTAGAAGACGTACAGGCCGAACCATCCGATGAGGATCGACACGGCGATCAGCAAGATCTCGAAGAAGAGGACCACGGTGTGTATTTTAGGCGGCGCCTGCCGCGCCGCGGGGTTCGGCCCCCTTGGTCCCAGCGGTTGGCCCCCGCCCCACCCCCCGGGCCCCCCGGGGCGCGCGCCCGGGCCCCCAGGGCCCGGCCCACACCCCACCAGCCCCGG